>JAZSCO010000154.1:0-32999 GCA_045602965.1 Acutalibacteraceae bacterium
GTAGCCATGTCGTTCTGTGAGCCAAGGAGTTGACTGCCTTATTTGTCTTCCTAAGACCGCTTGGCCTCCGACTTGCAGACGATTACGTTACAAAGCCCTTCAGCCCCGGTGTTCTTGTCAAAAGGGTTGAAGCAATTTTAAAACGTTCAAAAACCACAAACGCAGAAAATGACAGCATCATATCGATAGACGGTCTTGTTATTGATATTCCTGCTCATACCGTTACCTATAATCTTATACCTGTTGAGCTTACAATAAAAGAGCATAATATTCTTGTCAAGCTCACCAAGAATCATGGCAGGATTTACTCCAGAGAACAACTTCTTGACAGCATCTGGGGAATCGATTTTGTGGGAGATCCGAGAACGGTTGACTCTCACGTTGCAAGACTCAGAACAAAACTCGGTGCATGGGGTGAAGCTCACCTCAAAACAGTTTACGGTGTCGGATATAAAATTGAGGTGGAAAAATCTTGAAAAGGAAATTCTCTCTGTTAAGACTAAGCAGAATAAGAATAAAGCTGTTTGCAATGATAACGGCTGTCCTCATTCTGTTTCTGACGCTGATTGCAATATTTAGCACTCCCCTTCTTTTCAGAGTTTTTTCTTTTCACACGTTCAAAACCATGGAAACCGCTGCCGAAGAAATCAACAACTGCGTTCCCGGATCGGCAACCTATTATTTTGACCTTTATTCCATCGCAGGTGACCACAACATCAACATTGAGCTTATCAATTACGACGGTTATGTTTCCTATACTTCAAACAACAGAAGCACTGTTTACGGAAGCGAACATTTTTCAACAGGCGGTAAAAGCTCACTTTATTCAATGCTTAAGCCCGTTGAAACCCGCAAATATGCCGTTGAAAGCGATAACTTCGGTATAATGAAACAATCAATCGCAAACACAGAGTATTTCGTTTATGACTATCCTCTGGATTCAGGTGAAATGCTTTATCTTTATTCTGAAGTTGCTGACGTTGAAAATATAGTTGACGTTGCAGGAAATGTTTATTCATTCATAAGCATTCTGATGATATTTGTGATGGCAGTGCTTTTCTATCTGCTTGTTGCAAGATTTACAAAACCGCTTGTTGAAATGAATGATATCACCAAGGATATGGCAGCTCTCAATTTTGAACGCAAATGTGACAATTACGGCAAGGATGAAATCGGAGAGCTCGGCGCAAGTATCAATATTCTTTCAACAACTCTTGATGCAACCCTGATGGATCTCAAGGATAAAAATCACCGCCTTGAGAAGGATATTGAAAGACGGCATCAGCTTGATAACGCAAGAAAATCTTTCATAAACAACGTTTCTCACGAACTCAAAACACCCATCGCAATCATCTCCGGATATGCGGAAGGTCTTTGCGAAGGAATAAGCGATGATCCTGAGGTAATCAAGGAATACTGCCAGATTATCAACGATGAAAGCAAGAAGATGAATGCTCTTGTCGTTGAACTTCTTGAGCTTTCAAAGCTTGAAAGCGGTGCTCAGGCTTTTTCTCCCGATTATTTCAGCATCGGAGAAAAAGTACAGTCGCTCTTCAACCATCTTTCTCTTACCTTCGAGCGAAACGGCATAACAGTTTTCAATGAAGTACCGAAAGACCTTATGTGTTATGCTCAGGAAGATAAGATCGAAATTGTATTAAGAAATTATATCACAAACGCCGTTTCTCATTGTTCGGGCGATAAGGTTATCACTGCAAGTGCAAGAGATCACGACGGATTCATCGAAATCAGCATTTTCAACACCGGCGAGAACATCGCAGAGCATGATCTTCCCGAACTCTGGGACAGCTTCTACAGAGCCGACAAAGCTCACGGAAGAAGCGAAAACCGTTTTGGTCTCGGTCTCTCAATCGTAAAGAGTATCATGACTGCTCACTCATGCAAATACGGCGTTGAAAACGTTAAAAACGGCGTTATATTTACTTTTGAAGTTTCAAAGGATTCCGGATATTATGATAATAAACAGTAATTCAAAACGAATAATTTCAAGTCTTGTGGCAGCTGTTTTATGCATCTGCCTTGCTGCAGGCTGTCTTTCATCATGTTCAAAACAGGAAGAAAGCGGAGTTAAGACCGTAAAGTCTGATGCAGCAAGAAATACAATAACAAATCTTTCAGACGATGCAACAATTCATTATTCCGAGAGCGAAGAGAGCTTTTCCGTTAAAGCGGCAACATCGGGACTCATTGAGCTTTTTGTTGACCCTGAAACATATTCTTTCGGAGTTAAAGAAACATCCCAGAATCAGCTGTGGACCGCTCTTCCTTTGCTGAACAAAATCGCCGACGGTGAAAAACTTGTTACGGATGCAAGCATGGTTTCATTGAAGATTATCGGCGGTACGGATATTTATTACCTTAATTCACAGGACAATTCAGTTGCATACGGCAAGGCGTCTTATATCCCTGTCGATAACGGAATCACATTTATATTCGACATCTTTGCCAACGAAGAAACCGCCGCAAAATCGTCATACGAAAAAACCGATATCGGTTTTAATGTTACCGTCACCGCAACTTTAAAGGACGGCAGTATGACCGTTACAAGCACAAATTCAAATATAACAGGAAATCCGGACGCATATATCGAGGACATTTCACTGCTCAATTATTTCGGTGCATATAACGATACCCGTGAAGGTAATTTTCTTCTTGTCCCAGACGGATGCGGCGCCATAATCAAAACATCAATTTATGATGAATCGTTCGAATCGCTCACATTTGATATTTACGGAAGTGACCCGTCAATCGTTAACGAAGAAAACGATGAAGAAGAAACCGAAAGTGCAATTATCCCCGCATTCGGTATAAAACACGGCAATACCGCCTTCGTTTCTCTTATTCAGAGCGGTGATGCCGTTGCATCGGTCAACGCAAAAAAAGCGACCCAGGTCAGCGAATATAACATCGTTTATCCTTCATTCAACATCACCCCGGTTACCTACGAAGATAACACTCTCTATATTTCCAAATCATCAACCGTCAACGAAATTTCGCTTTGCTACCGTTTCCTTTCGGGCAGTAACGCAACTTATGCAGGTCTTGCTTCCGCTTGCCGTGAACAGCTCATCAGAAACTCCGTGCTTTCAACAAGAACAGTTAAAGTAGGAGACTATATGCCGTTTTATCTGACTCTTACGGGAAGCACAAAAAAATCATTCGGACCCATAACATATCTTTCCGATCTCACAGACTTTGAGCAGGCCAAAGATATGCTCACAAGAATGAAAAACAAAGGTATAAATAATATCAGCGTAAGATATTCCGGTGTATTCAGCGGAGGACTTGATTCAAAAGATATTGTTTCTTCGGATATCATGCTCCGCTTGGGCGGTACAGAAAAGCTCAGCGAGCTTTACGATTATGTTTCATCGCAGAAAATGAATCTTTTCCTTGACATCAATCTTCTGTCCTCGGCAAGCGGATTTTCGGGCGCATCAGCAACAAACATCCGCAAAAACACAGCTTCATTCATTCCCGAAAATTCACTCGTTGATTTCACGGAGGAATCTGTCGGCGAAAGACAGCTGAGGAATCTCGGAAAAATGAAAGACATCATAATTTCTGTCCTCAGCAACACAAGATATTACTCCTTCTCAGGCTATTGCCTCAATGATGCAGGTTATGTTCTTTATTCGGATTTCTCATCCGGAGGATTGCTCAGAGATGAAGCTGCAGAGGCAATCAATTCCGCAATCACTCCTCTTTCCACAGGTCACTCGGTAATGACGGTCAGAGGCAATTTCTATATGCTCAAAAACGTCGACTCGGTTATTAACATTCCTCTCGGAACAAGCGTTGCACAGAGCGGTTCTTATCAGGCTGTACCGTTTGTTCAGCTTATTCTTCACGGAATCGCCGACTATTCGGGTGAACCAATCAACACAGGCATCAATCTTCGCGAAACAATTCTCAAATATATAGAATACGGTGCCTGTCCGCACTTCGAATGGAATTATGAATCCGTTATCAGCAGAACGGAAAACGACCGTTTCTACTACGATAACACCATCAATGCTGCTGCGGAATTCTACACCGAAGCAAATGAAGCACTCAACGACCTTCGTGATGCAAGAATTACCGACCACTACGAAGTTGAAGACGGTATTTTCTGCACAGAATATGACACAGGCGCAAGAATTTATGTAAACTATACCAACACCGAATTTTCAATTCTCGGTATTGTTGTTGAAGCCAGAGATTATTTAAGAGTTAACTAAGGAGGACAAAATCATGCCTTATATCAGAACAACTGTCAGCAAAGAACTCACCGCTGAAAACAAAGAAAACCTCAAATCAAAGCTCGGTCAGGCAATTGCACTCATTCCCGGGAAAAGCGAAGCATGGCTTATGCTTGCATTTGAAGATAACATTGATATGTATTTCAAAGGTGATTGCAGCGAAGAATATGCATATCTCGAAGTCAGCCTTTTCGGCAGCACTTCGGATGCCGCTTACGACAGACTCACTGCCGCTTTGTCCGAAATCGTGAACGAAGAACTCGGAATAGACAGAGCAAACATCTATATCAAGTACGAAGAAGCAAACCATTGGGGTTGGAACGGCACCAACTTCTGACATGAGCGAAAAAAGACACGAAATACTGCTGATTGCCGCCGCGTTTATCATTGCATCATGCGCACTTCTCTATTCGGTATTTGACTCGCCGAAATACAACAGTCTTGAAGCAGTAACTGTTGCAGTCAGACCGACAATTCAATCAACCACGGTATTCACAGGTAAAATCAATCTTAATACCGCAGGCGCTGAAGAACTGATGAATCTTGAGCTTATCGGTGAATTGAAGGCTCAGGCAATCATTGATTACAGAAACGAAAACGGCGCATTCAGGTCCATTGAAGAAATCATGGAAGTTGAAGGAATAAGCACCGTTATATTCGAAAAGAACAAGGACAAACTCACGGTATAAACCGTACAAGGAGACCCAAATGGAAAGACTCGAAATTAAAAATCTGTTTGAATCACCTGAAAGTTTTGCAGACAACTCAGTTACCGTCTGCGGCTGGATAAGAACTCTGCGTGATTCAAAGGCAATAGGATTCATTGAACTCAACGACGGCAGCTGTTTCAAAAGCGTTCAGATCGTTTTTGAAGCATCAAAACTTGAAAATTATAAAGACATCGCAAAACTCAATGTCGGAGCGGCGGTAAGGGTTACGGGAAAACTTCTTCTTACCCCTCAGGCGAATCAGCCTTTTGAAATCAACGCCGACGAAATCTCGGTTGAAGCAACATCCACTCCGGACTACCCTTTGCAGAAAAAAAGACATTCGGTTGAATTCCTGAGAACAATCGCCCATCTCAGACCCCGAACAAACCTTTTCAATGCCGCTTTCAGAATTCGTTCCGTTGCGGCGTATGCAATTCACAAGTTTTTCATTGACCAAGGTTTTGTTTATTCACACACTCCCCTCATCTCATGCAGCGACTGCGAAGGTGCTGGCGAAATGTTCAGAGTAACAACCCTTGATATGGAGAATCTTCCGAAAAACGAAAACGGTGAAGTTGATTACAACGAAGACTTCTTCCAGAAGCCTGCATTTCTCACTGTTTCGGGTCAACTTCAGGCCGAAACGATGGCTCTTGCATTCGGTAAGGTTTACACCTTCGGACCGACATTCAGAGCTGAAAAGTCCTATACTCAGCGCCATGCGGCTGAATTCTGGATGATTGAACCTGAAATGGCTTTTGCAGAGCTTTCCGATAATATGGACATTGCGGAAGCAATGATTAAATATGTTATAAAATATGTTCTTGACAACTGTCCTCATGAAATCGAATTCCTTAATAAGTTTGTTGACAAAGAACTTGTCGATAGACTGACTGCGGTTGCAAATTCGGATTTCGGAAGAGTAACCTATACCGAAGCGGTAAAACTTCTTGAAGAACGCAACGACGAATTTGAATACAAAGTATCATGGGGCTGTGATTTGCAGACCGAGCATGAACGCTGCCTTACTGAAAAGATTTTCAAGAAACCTGTTTTTGTTACAGACTATCCCAAAGAAATCAAGGCATTCTATATGCGTCTTAACGATGACGGAAAAACCGTTGCTGCCTGCGACTGCCTGGTTATGGGCATTGGCGAAATTATCGGCGGCAGCCAAAGAGAAGAACGCCTTGATCTTCTTGAATCAAGAATCAAGGAACTCGGTCTTGACCCCAAAGACTACGACTGGTATCTTGACCTTCGCCGTTACGGCGGAGTAAAGCACAGCGGATTCGGTCTCGGATTCGAAAGACTTGTTATGTATCTGACAGGCATATCAAATATCCGTGACGTTCTCCCCTTCCCGAGAACAACGGGCTCCGCAGATTTTTAATTGAATAAAAAACATCCCGACAGATTAATACTGTCGGGATTTCTGTTTTGCTTCGTTATTATGCAATGTTTTCTATAGGATTGTTTTTTCCTGAAAGAACGCAAACGGCAACCGTGGTTGCAAGAATCGCAAGAATTGCAACAGCCTTTAAAATAATCATCATCTGATCCCCCTGTTTTCTTTTTGTTTTACAACTATATTATAACCGTTTAATTTCTAATAAAAAAGTTGGGAATTCTTTAAGATTTCCTTAAGAAAAAACTAAAATTATTAAGTTGATATTATTAAATGATATGTTATAATTAATTAGAATAAATATCATACGGGAGTAAGTAATGAAAGATATAAGATTTGCAACAGAAAAAGATACGGATTTGATTCTTGATTTTATCAAAGGTCTTGCAAAATATGAAAAAATGGAAAACGAAGTTGTTGCAACCTCCGAATTATTAAAAGAATGGATATTTGAAAAGAAAAAAGCAGAAGTCATTTTTGCACTCGATAACGGCAAGGAAGTCGGCTTTGCCCTTTTCTTCCATAATTTCTCTACTTTCCTAGGAAGATCAGGAATATATCTTGAGGATTTGTTTGTGCTTCCCGAATACAGAGGCAAGGGTCACGGCAAAGTTCTTCTCAAAGAACTTGCAAAAATAACGGTAGAAAGAGGCTGCGGCAGACTTGAATGGTGTTGCCTCGACTGGAACAAACCCAGCATTGATTTTTATCTTTCACTCGGTGCTAAGCCCCTTGATGAGTGGACAATCTACCGCATGGCAGGCAAAGAACTTGAAAATTTTGCAAAATAAAATTGCGGACTGCATCAATAACAACGCAGTCCGTTTTCTTTTATTTAAGAGAAGAGTTCAATTTTTTTCCTGTTGCTTTTACAATAAAATAAACCGTAAACCATATTATAAAATATGTTACAACAAAAATCGCCGTGAATATTCCTATGACACCCCATTCAAAAGGTATCCATGAATTAAGAATATAGCAGATTACATAGACGGCATAAAGCATTCCGAAATGGCAAAAGAGTGATTTGGGAAGCGACCAATGCTCAATCTGATTAAATACGCTTGCACCCGCCTGAACAAAAGCAACAAGATAAGTTGAAGCAATACCGATCATCATCTGCCCTGTGCTTATGCTGACATCATCAAGCGTTTTTTCCAAAACCAAAATTATTATACCAAATATAATTGGTCCGAAGCCCGAAAACATAAGTCCTCTGTGCAAAAATTCCTTTAAATATCTGTTCATCATTTAACACCTAACCTTTCTTTAACTTTTTTGATATTACGCCGTGAAACATAATCCGAATAACCATTTTTCATCACAACTTTTAGAACCCCTGAAAAAGAAGAGTCAAAATTTCTGATTTGTCTTATACTAACTATACAAGACTGATTGATTTTTATAAAATTATCGTCAAGCATTTCTTCAAGCTGATACATACGCATTTTGACTCTGAGACTGTTTTCGGCTGTAATCGCATAAACATTATTATCCTGAGCAACAAAGCAAAAAATCTCTGAAAGCTTTATTCTATATGCTTCTCTTTCGAAATATCCAATGAGTTCGGTTGCATCGCTTTCAACGATTCTTTTTATTTCTTCGGTCAGCTTCGTTTCTTTATGAGAATAAACTATCACTTCCTCTTCACGTTTTTTATCAATAATAAGTCTGAATTTCATAAGAAGCCTCCTTACAACTGAAATGATATATCAATTCTTATCATATTGCAATTGTTACACAGTATTCGGTCGAAACTTTTACACAACCTGAAAATGTAAAGCGGGATTTACACCGATGTAAACCGAAGTTTGTTGACAATCCAATGCCACTTTGATATAATTTTTCAAAAAGGAGGTATTATAATGGAACTTTTTCCGATGATCCTTATTATTCTAACTGCAGGTCCGATATTTGCTTCATGTGTGTTGGCGTTTATCGGAGGAGTCGGGCTGCATATGCTTCCTGCGTTCTTTGATCCTGAATTCTACACAGATATGTTTGAATATATATTAAGTATGGATCTCGGAGAGATGATTGAGTTTCTAAAAGAAGCCATCCGCCTTCATTGGGAAATGTATTAATTCACTCAATGATTCTTTGCCTCTCTCTGAACGACAAGAAACAGAACTGCTTCAGAAACTGAGGCAGTTTTTTTAAAAATTTCCTCGATTTTTTTTAAAAAACCTATTGACAAACATATAAACTGCCGCTATAATAACAATAACGATAACGGTTATCGTTATCAGCAAGGAGGTGAAGAAATGCAAAGACACAGCAGACAGCGAGATGCAATACTCGAAAACCTCTGTTCAAGATATGACCATCCCACAGCCGAGGATTTGTATTTCTCGCTCAAGCCCAAGATACCGGCGCTAAGCCTTGCAACAGTTTACAGAAATCTTTCGCAGCTTGAAAATGACGGCAGAATAATCCGTATAGGTTCAGGCGGAACGGCAAGGTATGACGGAAATATTTCACCGCACTATCATCTCTCCTGCCTCAAATGTTCAGGCGTTGTTGATATTTTTCTTGATGATGACTGCGGTATTACGGAAAAAGCATCTCAGATATTTGACGGAACGATAATTTCACATTCCGTATTATTCACAGGCTACTGTTCCGATTGCTCAAAGCAGCTCGGATAATTAATTAAAATTAAAAATAAAAAATCAAATTATATTTTGGAGGAAATTGTTATGAAAAAATTTGTATGCTCAGTTTGCGGTTACGTTCATGAAGGTGACTCAGCTCCCGAATTCTGCCCCCAGTGCAAAGTTCCTGCAGAAAAGTTCAACGAACAGAAAAGCGGCGAAATGTCATGGGCTGCAGAACACGTTGTCGGCGTTGCAAAGGGCGTAAGCCAGGAAATCATCGACGGTCTCAGAGCTAATTTTGAAGGCGAATGCTCTGAAGTTGGTATGTACCTTGCAATGGCAAGAGTTGCTCACCGTGAAGGATATCCCGAAATCGGTCTTTATTGGGAAAAAGCAGCATACGAAGAAGCAGAGCACGCTGCAAAGTTTGCAGAACTTCTCGGCGAAGTTATCACCGACAGCACAAAGAAGAATCTTGAAATGAGAGTTGATGCTGAAAACGGCGCAACTGCAGGTAAGTTTGAACTCGCAAAGATGGCTAAAGAACAGGGTCTCGATGCAATCCACGACACCGTTCATGAAATGGCACGTGACGAAGCAAGACACGGCAAGGCATTCCAGGGTCTTCTTGAGAGATATTTCGGTTAATCTGAAATTATCGGAATTAAAGAACCAGAACAATTATATAAGGCACGGAGTGTTTCAGCTCCGTGCCTTACTTTTGATTTTAGTGTGTATTTAAATATTCATCGCCGAATAATGAAGAAATAGTTTAAAGTTGGTTTTCATCAACAGCTTTGATGGTTGCATTTTTTCCGAAGCCTTTCTGAACATAAATTGTTCCTGATTCGGGTTCGTTCATTTTAAACTCTTCATCGTTTCCGTAAATCCACATTTGTATCATTGAAAAAATCGGAAATACCATTGGGATCAAAGTTTTGTCGGAAACAGCATTCCAAATCGCAGATGAAGAAAAAGTACAGTTTATGATCGGGTCCCAATGGTTAAAATTGAGAATCGTTCTGTTCATTGCATCAAGTTCGTTTGCGCTGATTGTGTCACCGATTGAAAAATAATCGGTATCTTTTTCGATGAGAGTTTCAAGATTATAATAAAGTCTGAAACCGTTTTTGCCCGCAAAACTCGAGGTTCCCACAGAAACACTTTTACCAGCAGGCAAAGTATATGCGCCCACCTGAATATCGCTTTCACTTATATTTTCAATATAAATCCAGGCGTGCCCGAAAACAAAATATCCGCCGAGAGGAATCGCACAGAAGTGAATAATTGCGATTTCCTCTTCAGGTTTTGGCTGAGTTACAGATTCTGTCGGTGGTGTTTCGGTATTTTCGTCAACGGGAATATCCGACTGAGCGAAAGCGGTTGTTGAGAAAGAAAAAAACAGTAACAGACACATTACTGTCGCAATAATCTTTTTGATTGTTTTCATATTTTTCCTCCTTTTGGATACACAACATACTTTTTGTACAATAATACCATTATACAATTTTTGAAACCAAAGTCAATATTCCGCACTTTCTCTCTGTTCAGGTTTGTGAACCCTCTTTTGTTTTTTTAAGACAGCACAGGTTGACTTTTAATATGAATTGATTTAAATTTGATTCAAAAAGACACGAGGAAAGCATATGAATGTTTTCAAAAAATCAATAAAGCCGGTTTTATTTTTGCAAATAAAATATTTCCTTCTTACAACCATTGCAAATCGGGAAATCGGATAAAAGCAAAAAAGCTTTTGAACACGTCGGCGAAGGCGTGAATTGGGGAAAATCTATCGCCGTTGCATCTGATTTTCGTATTGGTGATAACTCCAGTGTCGGAGATTTTGCAAGAATCCATAACGGAGTTACCGTCGGGAACGATGTTATGATAGGTAAAAATCTGAAAAATTTCACAGTTAATCACAAAACAGACAGAACAGATATCCCCATGCGTCTTCAGGGCTTCACAGAAGTTTCTCCGTTGATAATAGAAAACGATGTCTGGATTGGCGATAACGTTATTATCACAGCCGGATGTTGCAAAATCGGAGAAGGCAGTATACTGGCTGCAGGCGCTGTGGTAACAAAAGATATACCGCCATATTCAGTGGCAGGAGGCAATCCCGCAAAAATAATCCGTTCTCGCAAACAACTGTAATTAAAAACCAAAATATTAAGGGAGCTGGTTTTGTACCTGCTCCCCTTTTGCATTATATTTTGTTTTCCGTTTCCTTTATTGCTTTCAAGGCGTTCTCTGCTGTTTCTTTGAGTGCATTTTCGCCGAACGGCGATTTAAGACCTGCGCCTTCAATCAATTCTCCGAGTGATACACCACCCGTTTTCTTAAGAAAATCAACATATTTTTCAAGTGCGTCGTTAAAATCCGCCCTTGAAAGTCCGAGAAATCCAAGCGCAACACACTGTGCAATACAGTAATCAATATAATAAAACGGACTTTCATAGATATGCATCTGATACTGCCAACGAGTACCGAGTTCAAGATACGGAATTCCTTCAAACGAAATATAGGGTCTGTATTTCTTTTCAAGCTTCAGATATTCCGATTTACGTTCTGAAGGAGTAAGATCAGGTTTTTCATATACTATATGCTGAAATTCATCAACAATCGTTCCGTAAGGAATGAACGAAAGAGCATCAACAATATGCTTATATCGATATTTGTCTGACTTATCGCCAAAGAAAGCGTTCATATATTTATGGCAGAGAAATTCCATGGACATACTGTGGCACTCGTGAGTTTCCATACCCGTGGGATAATCAGGCTCGGCGAATTTAAACATATAATCAGCAGCAAGTGCGTGACCGAATTCGTGAGTAATAACATCGATATCGCCGCTTGTACCGTTGAAGTTTGCAAGGATAAACGGCTGTTTGTACTTTGCAAATGTGGTGCAGTATCCGCCGCCGAATTTGCCGTCACGCGCTTCAACGTCAAAGGCTTCGGCATCAAGCATTCTCTGCATAAAGTCACCGATTTCAGGCTTCATATCGTGATACATTCTAAGTGCATTATCAAAGATTGCGGGTGTGTCAATGACGGGTCTGGGCATTTCACCCGTAACGCTGATTGCATCGTCATAATACATGATTCTGTTAAGACCGAGACGATTTCTTATGTGTTCCTTGAGTTGAGCAACAGCGGGCACGATATCGGTTTCAACGCTCTTTCTGAATGCGGCAACCATTTTTTCGTCATAGTCCACCCTACCCATTCTGTAATAGCCGAGTTCAACAAAGTCTTTGTAGCCAAGTTTTCTTGCGATTTGTGTACGGATTTTCACAAGACCGTCAAAGATTTCGTCAAATGTTTCGGCATTCGCTTCCATTGTTTTGCCGATTGCCTCTGCAGCTTTTTTCTTATTTCACGGCTATCATCTTCTAATTTACCCCTCAATACGGAGAGGGGCATTTTTTCGCCCTCAAACTCAAAAGCGAGCTCACCCATAAACTTTGAATATTTTGTAACAAGTGCATTTTCCTGCTGCAAATCCTCAATAACTTCGGGAGAGAATGTTTTGAGCGACATCTCAAACCCCTTGAATACTCTCGGATTTATCAGCTTTTCCACATCCGCTCTGTAAGGTGAATCAAGCATTGCTTTTTTATATGCGTTCTCAATTTCAGAGAAAAGCGGCATTGCATTATCGTAATAATCCATCTCCGCATTGTAGAACTCATCTCTTGTGTTGAGGGTGAATCGGCAGTTCGCAAGGGAACAAGCAGTTTCAAATTCTTCGCTGATTTTGTTGAATTCATCTCTCGCCGATTTCAAATCCTCTGCGGATTCTGCTGTTTTGATTTTTGCGATAATCTTTTCGGTTTGTTCTTTTACTTCTTCAACCGTTATTCTTTTATACGGCATTTCGGATACTTTCATAACAATCCCCTTCCGTTGATTTTTAACAGTTATAGTATACTATGGATAGGATAATAAATACAACAGGAATTTTAAAATCAACTTTACAAGCATCATTCATACGTTTATAATACATTATAGACAGTAACAAAACAACAAAGCATAAAAAAGCGCTAAGATTTAATCAACATAAATAAGGATAATCTATATGAAAAAACGAACAAAAGCTTTTGTCGGCATAATTGTTTCAACGGTTCTTATTTTTACACTGGGAATAACAAATATTGTTCCGTATTTCGCTGTTATACCGGATATGGTCAAGGTCGGAATTGACTATATTTCACTCAAAAAAAACAAAAACTCAGTTTCCGAATCAGACCTTTTTGAAATGTTGACTTCTGACAATATTGCGCATCCGTTTATCATGGCAGATAAAAATCTGTTTGACACCGTCAGGAATGAAGTTAACACAAACTCCTTCACTCCTTATTCAAAAAGACTTTATCAATCAGTTGTTGACAATGCCGATGCTCTGCTTGACACGAATATTTACCCTGTTTTGGAATATGTCCTCGATGAGGAAGACAGTATTCTGCCCATTTCAAGAGAGGTTATCAACAGAATAATCATTCTCGGTTATGCATGGCAGACTTCGGGCGATACCAAATACGCAGACAGGGCATGGGCAGAGCTTGAGAATGTTTGCTCATATGATGACTGGTGCAATTCACATTTTCTTGCAACTGCGGAAATGGCGCTTGCCGTTTCAATCGGTTACGATTGGTTTTTTGATTTTCTGAGCGATGAACACAAGGCGCTTCTTTCGGAAACAACATGGAAATATGCAATTGAACCTGCACTCAACGACAATCATTGGTTCATCTGGTCAAAGAATAATTGGAACAGCATTTGTTACAGCGGAATCGGTATTGCGTGTATGACTTTTGCAAAGGAAAATCCTGAAAGCGCATCGGAATTCCTTGCAATGTGCTATGAAAATATGCCGATTGCATTTGAAAATTTTACTCCTGACGGTGTTTATGCAGAAGGTCCCGGATACTGTCAGTCAGGCATGAATTCAATCGTTTATTTTATCACTTCTTCAAAGAATTATTTCGGCTCGGATTTCGGAATGTCAGAAATTGCAGGATTCAAAGAACTTGGATGCTTTCCTGTTCGAATAACAACTCCGACAGGAATGTTTAACTTCGGAGACAACAAAGCAGAACAATGCTTTACTCCTGTTCTTCATTGGTATGCGTCTGAATATGATTCTCCACTGCTGAGTGCATACCAGTCAAATGATATCCCGGAAGAATTTGTTGTCAACACCTCCGACAACACTGAAAGAAACGGCAACGGCAAAGAAGACGCTCTTTCTTCACTTTGGTATAACAGAGCTTATGCACAACAGGTTCCGGATTTCTCTTCCGAACCTCTTTTCTGCTGTTTGGATTCCGATGTCGGTCAGTCAATTGTTCTTATAAGGAACGCTTATCTTGACGAAAACGCAACCTTTGCGGGAATCAAAGGCGGATATAATTTTATTAATCACGGCGACCTTGATATAGGCACATTCGTTTTCGATTCCATGGGTGAACGCTGGGCAGAGGAATTAGGTCCGGGAAGCTATGATTCACCGAATTATTTTCTCAACACCCCTGCAGGCGGAAGATGGAAAAACTATTGCAAACGTGCGGAAGGACAGAACACACTTGTCATAAACCACAATGCAACCCTTGATGACCAGTATGTCCTTGCGGAATGCGATTTCATTTCTCACGAACAAACCGAAGGCGGAGGAACAGCCACTCTCGACATGACCGACGCTTACAGAATGAACGGAGCAAAAAAAGTCACAAGAAAATTTGAAATGTATGATAATTCCTGCCTTCGCATAACCGATAACATCAGTTGCCATTTTACAAGTGAAATTTATTGGTTTATGCATACAAAAGCGGAAATTGAAATATACGACGACGGAAAAACCGCAATTCTTACAATCAACGGAAAACAGATGAAAGCAACCCTTTCCGGAGACGGTGAATTCTCTGTTATGAAAGCAGAAGCCCTCAAAAGAAAATACGAATACGATGCCGATTATGACGGTATACGCAAGTTAACGGTCCGTCTTGAAGACGTAAAAAATGCCGAAATTGTTGTAAATTTTGAACCCGTAATATAAAAAACACCGTACAGTATCCGTGAAATGATACTGTACGGTATTGTTATTTACTCAGAAAATCAAAAGATTTTTTACCGCTGACTGAATGTTTTCCGTTAAAAACATCAATTTGAAGTTTGTCTTCTGCACCGACCAATGAATAAACACTTTTTATTTTTTCATGCGCCGTTTTGCTCGCTTCAATAGGAAACAGCTTGTCTTTCACACCCGACTCAATGAGCAACTCTCTCGGTGCAAGCGACGATGCAAAATCATAAATCTCGCCTATTTCAAGTGCCGATGGAATATAGTTATCAGGACAATGCCAGCGTGAAAGAATGCTGTCACGAAAGGTGTTGACATATCCGCTTATGACGATTCTTTTGAATTTTTCTTCAACAACCGAAGCATAAAGCGCAGTCAGACCGCCTCCCGAAATACCCATGCACGAAATTTTTTCCTTGCAGACATTATCCATGTCCGAAAGAATTTCAGCGCAGACAATCGCCTGATAAACACGCATTGAAGCAACCGTCAGACCGTGTGGCAAAAGATGATGAGAAAGCTCATCGCAAGAGCTGATATAAAATGGCTTTATGAGGTCTCTCTGAAGTCTTGCTTCTCCGAAGCCGAAAAGCTCCGGTGCAATAACAACACAGCCCCGTTTCGCAAGCTCTGCCCCGAAATTCTTCTGATAGTTATCAAAATATCGCAGATATTTTTTTCTTCCGCTCTTTGATATATTCAGAATCTGTCTAACGCCGTAACCGTGACCGCAGAGAGCAACCACTCCGGGGGCTTTCTCTTTGACTTTTTTCGGAGTCAGAATATAGAAAAGCATATTGAGATTTTTGCAGATTTCTGCCGAATATTTCTGCAAGGTATATTCCGTATAAACCAGCTCTTTGCCTACAGGAATAAGTTTGGGATTCTCGGTCTTGCAGGGAATTTTATCAATACCGAGCAGTATTCGGGTTTTCTCCCTTATTTCTGTACCTGTTGCAAAAGCCTTTTCGGAATCCGTCACATTTTCATAGGGCTTTGCAAGCACCTGATTATAAATACTTTTAACGAATTCATCCGGAGAATAATTACTTTTTTTCATAAGCACACTCCGATTAAAACCTGATTTCACCGATTTCCTCAGCGTTTCTGCTGCTTGTTCCGACCAGTACAGCGTAAGCCTTGTCAGTTTCCCAATCGCCATTTTCAGGATTATAAAATTTTATTTCATCAATCGGTATTTCTATTTTTGCCATCTCGGATTTACCCGACTCAACCGTAACTCTCTTAAACCCTTTGAGAAGTTTAACGGGTCGGTCTTCAGAGATGTTTTTGCTTGAAACATAAACCTGAACAACTTCGTCGCCGCAGACTTCTCCGATATTTTTTACCGTTGCGGTAACTGTTATTTTTTCATTGTTCTTTTCGGCTTTGCAGTCTGAAATTTCAAAACCGGTATAGGAAAGACCAAAGCCGAACGGATACTGAGGTTCAATATTCTTCTTGTCAAAAAGCGTGTAACCGTGATAATAACCGTATTCAATTTCACGCTCTTTATCGGCAATATGAAGAAAGTCAGGATAGTCCGTATCGTTATATGCGATCGTGAAAGGTAATTTTCCGCCGGGATTCACATCACCGCTTATTATGTCCGCAAGAGCATTTCCTCCCTCAAGTCCGCTGTAAAACGAGAAAAGAATTGCATCCGCAAGATCTGTCCATTCTTTTATGACATAGGCACTGCCGCCCATGATATTGACAATGAGTTTTTTACCCGTCTTTGACAGAGCTTTTATAAGTTCAACATCTTCAGTCGGAATTCTGAGGTCAACTCTGTCACCGCCAGAACCCTTGGGTTTCTTTTTGACATTGCCGAGATTGACGAGAAATTCGCCTTCCTGAAGCCAGTCACTACCGACGCAGGCGATTACATAATCTGAATTTTTGGCGGTTTCGGTTGCCTTTTCAGTATCACATCCGTTATAAACCGTAACATTATTATCACCAAAACGGTTTTTTATACCTTCATAAGCTGTGACTGCATATGGACTGAAAACATTACTGCTTCCGTGGTCTCCGACATTGACTTTGTTTGCATACCTTCCGACAACGGCAATTCTCTTTCCCTCTGCAATGGGGAGAACGTTATTGTTATTTTTGAGAAGCACCGTTCCTTTGCCGGCCGTTTTTCTTGCAAGTTTTATATGCTCATTGCAAAGAATGACGGACTTCGGATGTTTTTTATATGCAGGGAGAGTTTTGATGAGCGCCTTGAGAATTCTGCTTGCGCTGAGATTGATATCATCTTCTGTCAGCTCACCTTTTCTGAGCTTGTTATTCAATACCGCATAACGGAAATAATAAGGCATTTCCATGTCCATACCAGCTTTGACGCTTCTGACCGCATCATAGATTCCGTAGAAGAAATCGGAAAGAGCAAAGCCTTCAAAATTCCATTTATCTCTTAAAATATCGGTAAGAAGCTTTTTACTTTCGCAACAATATGTTCCGTTTACTTTGTTATATGCGCCCATTATTGACATAGCACCGGCATCAATGCACTTTTTGAAATGGGGAAGATAAACTTCATGGAGCGTTCTTTCATCCGCTTTTGCATCAACTTTAAAACGTAAATCCTCAATGCTGTTGAGAGCATAATGTTTCGGACAGGCAATGATACCGTTTTCCTGCATTGCTTTTGTTAATGCAGCACCCATCTTACCGAGCAAAAACGGGTCTTCGCCATAGGTTTCCTGCGCTCTGCCCCACATAGGATTGCGAAGAAGATTTATACATACACCTGCATAAAGATTTGCACCAAGAGCACTTGCTTCTTTTGCAAAAACTTTACCGATTTCATATTCGAGCTCATCATCAAACGCAGCACCTCTGAGCATCGAAACCGGGAAACAGGTGCACTTGCCCATAACTATTCCCCTCGGGCCGTCGGTGAAAAGTACGGGAGGAATGCCGAGCCTTTTGCATCCGCCGGCAGGATAGGCTTCTCCGTTATAATATCTGCCCTTTGTGAGAGTATTCTTTATCGTCACTCCCATGGCATGACCCTGCATAAGACGGACCTTTTCTTTCAGTGTCATTTCGCTGAGAAACTTTTCGGTTACTTCATTCAAGGTTTCTGCCGTGGGATTCTTTTTATAGATTTCAATCGCCTGACTAAAGTTCATTCTTTTTCTCCTCCCGTCAGATTCTGTTCAGATATTTTTCAAAAGATTCTTTTATCGTAGGTACGGGTTTTGTTTCAACGAAAGATACGACTCCGTTATCCGTTACGGTAAGATATTTTCTGTAATCGGTATTTTCATTTACAATTTTACCTTTGCTGATAAAAACAGCACCGCCGCGACTGCCTGTTACGGACATTTCACCCGTTATTGTTTCAAGAAGAGCCTTTGCACCGATAAGCATATCTTTATCATAGAAATAGTCACTCAAGGATTTATGTCTCAAAGGATAAGCCGATAATATTTCATTAATTTCAGTGAGCAATTCAATGCATTCTTCGTTGTTTCGCAGAAACGCTGCCGATTTGCTCATTTTTGTTTTTATATGAGAATAACTGACACTCGAGTCAACAACAAAATCTTTATAACACTCGGAATAGTCATATGACATCTCAAAATCATATTCCGACACCTCTTTGTTTTTTATATGCTCTGCGCAAAGAAATCCGCTGACTTGTGTATCGTTAAGCGCTGTACCTCCGGGGCGTGCAAGACCGAAAGTGCCTGCAGCTTCACCAATAACATAAAGATTCTCAACATCGGTTTCGTAGCTGTTATCGGTATAAACTCCGCCGTTATTATGCTGAGCACAAACAGCAATTCTGAGTTTTTCGGAATAAATATCGATATTGTGATTCGAATAAACTTCTATCGCCTTGGGATTCAAGGTCTTAAGCCTTTCAATCGGGGTTACTTCAACAGCTCCGTTTTTCTCAAGATAATCTCTCGATTCAGCACTCAGGTTTTCAAAAGAAAAGCCTTCGGGATTTCGGGTAAAATCAAGATAAACTTTTCTGCCGTTTTTGGTTTCGTTATGTACGGCTGTATCAATCCTTGACGACGCATTCATTCTTTCAAAACTAAACGGCCATTGATACCCTTTGAGAAAAATATTGCTGCACATTTCTGACGGCGTTTCAAAATAATCATTCAGAAACTCATATTCGTTACCGTTATCATCCACGCTGACAAACCTGGGGATAACCTGCATAAAGCTACCCGAAACATTCCATCGGAAATCAACCGAAGCCATTCCGTATTGCCACTGCGAATAATTGCAAAGACGCACTCCGGACTCAATCAATATGCCTGTCATACCGTGCTGAGATTCGGGGTAAACCGAATTTTCATATATACAGGCAGGTGCACCCGTTGCACAGATAACGTTACGGGCATAAAAAATCTCGAAATCACCGGTCTGAGTATTCAACGCAACCGCACCGACAGCCTTACTGCCGTCTTTTAAAATTTCAACAACCTGACGGTTATCAAAAATCGGTGTGCCGTTTTTTTTCGTTACGGCATTTTCCAGCTTTTCGGTCATCATCTTGGAGGTCAAAGGACCTGTTGAGGTTGCTCTGACAGAGTTGTCATGGTCAGTTTTATATCCGGGGAATCCTCCGAACTCATCTCTCGGAAAATTCACGCCGTAATCAAAAAGACGCAGAAAACATCTTGTGCTGTTAACCGCCTGAAGATACATTTTTTCACCGTCGCAACATCCTGAAGCAAAAATATCACAAGCCATTTTATAGGGACTGTCTGGTGAAAATCCGTCCATGGAAAGCTTATAATATGTTTGCTTATCGCTTCCGGTATTCCTTGAAGTGCCGCCGAGACGGTTTTCGGTTATAACCGCAATATCGGTTACGCCGTCATTATGAAGTCGGTCCGCCACTCCGTATGCTGCTGCACCGCTTCCGATTATTATTGCATGATAAATCTTTCTCATAAGCATCTCACATTAAAACCGCCGTCGCAGTCAATAACAGTACCCGTACAGAAATCAAAATTGCCGTTTGCAATCGCAACAACACATTTCGCAACATCCTCGGGCTTGCCCATTCTCTTTATCGGAGTCAGACCTTCTCCTATCATATTTTCATATTTTTCTTTCACTTTTGAAGTCATTTCCGTTTCAATGATACCGGGTCTGATTTCTATAACGCTTATTCCGTATTCTGCGAGTCGGGCGGCAAAAAGCTTTGTTATCATTGATATTCCCGCTTTTGAAATGCAGTATTCTCCCCTGTTTACGGATGCTGTATAAGCCGACATCGACGAAACATTAACGATTCTTGAATTACCGTTTTCCCTGAGAAGCGGAACAAATTTCTGCGTAACGAAAAATGTTCCTTTTAAATTTATATCATTCACAAAATCAAAATCATCGGGAGTTATTTCCAGAATGTCTTTTCTCTCTTTCGGTGCAACGCCTGCGTTATTGACAAGCAAATCAACTTTGCCGAATTTTTCTCTGACAAACAAAACAAGACCGTCAACAGCGCTCGTATCGGAAATATCGCAAGGCACAAAAAATACTTTGCCGCAATATTCATTTTCAAGATTATCAATCTCTTCGTTCTTTTTTCTCGCAGAAAGAACAACGGTAAAGCCGTTTTTCAAAAGCTCTTTTGCAATTCCGAGTCCTATTCCTCTGCTTGAGCCGGTTATTACAGCTGTCATAATTACACCTTCCCCAAAACATATTTCTGATAATACGGCATATAGACTTCCGAATCTCTGACCGGGCATCCGGCAACCGTACCCGCTCTCATAAGCTGAGAGCATTTACTGCATTTAAGGCAGAGCTTGCTCTTATCAAGTCTGCCGTTATCAAGATAATCTCTGTAAAAATCGGGATATGCAAAGGTCAATCTTCCGAAGCCTGCGAAATCCGAGATGCCTTCATTGATAAGCTTTTCGGCATATTTCATGGCGTTTTCACCCGGATATGTAAGTCCCGATGCGACAAAATAAATGTCAGGAAATTCATCTTTAAGCTCTTTAGTGACATCATAGATTCTCTTCATACCGATTTCTCCGTCTTCGGGTGCATTCATGCAAGGACGGTTGATATGAGGAATAAGGTAAGGATTGCCGAGGGTAAGATTAATAAGTCGTATACCCTTTTTATAAAGCGATTTGACAATAAGTTTTGTTTCCGTTAAATCGATGCTGTTGTTTTCATCAACACCGTAGCCGTAAGGATAAGGGAAACAATCGCAGGCGTTAAGCCTTGTTGTTACAAAAACATCTTCACCGACGGCATTTTTAACGGCGTCAATGCATTCAAAATAGAGTCTTGCTCTGTTTTCAAGACTTCCGCCGTAAATGCCCTCTCGCTCTTTTGCGCTGAGGAATTCATTGAAAAGATATCCGTGACAGCATTTAACATCAATTCCGTCAAAACCGACTTCCTTTGCAAGCAAAGCCGCATCACGGTATTTTTCGGGAATTTTTTTGCAATATTCATCGGTTGCAACGGTATATGGCTGGTTTTCTCTTCCGATTTCCCAATGGGGATTGCGATATGCAACTATCGGCTCGGGAGTGCCGCCCGGCTTACTGAATCTGCCGCTGTGAGTGAGCTGAACAATAATTATCGGTTCAAAACCGCTTTCATTCATTGCGGTTTCTTTTATTTCTTCAATCAAAGATTTGAAAGATTCCTTTGTGTTTTCATTCAAAAACAACTGCCTCGGATTGGCTCTGCCCTCAGCCGTAACCGCCGTTGCCTCAAACCAGATTATACCTGCGCCGCTTTTGGCAAATCGCAGATATCTTCTTCGGGTAAGCTCATCAACCGCACCCTCAAAAGTGCCGTCGCATCCCTCCATCGGATGAAATACAACTCGGTTTTCAATCATTCTGTTATGAAGTTTTATCGGTAAATCCAAAACAGTTTTCATGTAAGTAACCTTCTTATAAATTATAATTAATTAAATTATAGCAGATTAATAATTCTTAAGCAATATTTTTATTATAACAAACAGACCGCCGACACAAGCCGACGGTCTGTTATAATTAATTATTCAGTCAAGATAAACAAAGAAGCTCTTTTAATATACGAACATCTTCGCTGAATTGCGAAAGACTGTCACCTTTGACAAATTCGAGAATGTAATCGGTATTACTGCTGTCTGTTTTCAGAAGTCCGATATATTTTTCCCATTCTTCTTTACCTTTTGAAAGACTGTGTCTTATTCCGAGTTTTCCCCAATGAAAGACATGAACTCCGTTGACATATTGAGCAACAGCTTTCAGATTTTCAAAATCGGCTTTAACTCTTAAAGGCTGCCAATAGGTTGCAATATTCTCACGGTTTACCGCTTCGAGAAATTCAACCGACGATTTACCGTTATCGTTGAAAGTCCCCTCATGAAATTCAAAAGAGAGTGTGATATCTTTTTCCTTTGCCATGTCGCAGAGTTTTTGTGTCTCTTCAACAAGAGAAACGAAAAGATTTTCATCGGTTTTTTCACTTGAAACCGTACCGAGCCAAAGACGTATTCTTTTGCTTCCGATTTTTTCGGAAACAAAAAGAATCTTTTCAAAAAGCTCATAATCTCTCTGACCGACCCTGTAGTAGCTGCCGTAAGAAATCGCTTTCAAGCCGTATTTTTTCTGTAAAGAAAGAACTTCTTCAAGTGCTCTTTCATCATCGGGAGGAAGATGAATATCCCCACCCCATTCGATGAATTCAATACCGTTTTCCCTTGCGGCAGCACAGACATCTTCTCTCGACAGCTTACGGAAGGTAACGCTTGTAAATCCTAATCTGCACATATCACTGTCTTTCAGCTGAATATGCTACATCTATACTCTTTTTGAAAAGCATGTAGTCATACTGCGGTCTCCAGCTGTTTCCTGTTTCAACTGACGATTTGAACTCTTCTTCCGAAGCCGCAACATTGATAACCGAAACACCTTTAAGCTCGTTTCCGTCTTTATAAACGGTATCCCAGAACGCATGGTGTCCTATATAGGTTACGCTTGCGGGAATAAAAACATAATTCATCGCCTGATTATAGCTGAAAGCATCAGAGCCGATATATTCAAGTCCTTCGGGGAAAGAATTATAAACAATACCGAGTGCTGACTCATCGGTAAAATGAGTATCGGCAACTTCGCCTTTATAGCTGTACACACCCTCAAGAAGAGGAATTTCAAAGAAACCGAGAGTTTCTATTATCTTAAGTCCTTCGGGAAGATAGACATTCTTCATGTTGGCATAGTTGAAGCAAAGCTGTCCGATTCTCTCAACCGATGAAGGCACAACATAAGTCAGAACATCTTTAACATACTGCTCATAGTTTGCATCTTCGGGAGCAGGCTCAATTCTGAAACCGTTTTCGTCATACTTTGCATGACCGTATTTTTCGGCAAGATATGTATCATGATCGCAGGGACGGCAGATAATTTCGGTTTTATCCTTGTTATAAAGCACTCCCTCGATGTCACAGTAGTTCGGATTGTTTTCATCAACCTCAATCTGCTGCAAAGCCCAGCATGAATAGAACGCCTTCGGGTCAACATAATCAACACCTGCACCGATATTGATAACCTTAACTTTTTCGTCGCAGTTAAGCGCATAAGGTCCGACAGAGGTTACCTTTTTGGTTTCATCCTTGGGAATGATGAAATTAGTGTTGACATCGGGATTGTTGCGGTCATATTCAATACTTGAAACATAATCGATATCAAGTGTTGTTATATAACCGGTATTACTGAATTTTTCAAGCTGAAAACCTGTTTCAGTCTGCTTATATTCAAAAGTATCCTTCTGAACGGTTCTTACGCTGAAATAGCATGAAATCGAAACGGCAATTATAATTACAATTGCAAAAATTGCTTTCTTAAGACCGTAATGCTTGAATTCCTTGTTAATATGAGGAGCTGAAAGACCTTCAACCTGATAGGTCCATATCTCGTCCTCGGGGATATCAAGATGAATGGGTTCTTCAACAGGAATCTGTTTCTTTTCTTTCTTGCTCATAACATCCCCTCCTTAACCTATATATCCGCCCGAAACGGCTTCGCCTTCTTCAGCGGCTTTCTTTTCCGTGACTTCCGCACGGCGCTTAAGAACTTCCATAACCATGTTCTGCTTCTTGCTGTCATAATCCCAGAAGAGATATGGAATGGTCATAAGTGCAAATCCGATAACGTCAACAATAATCGGAATAACGATGATACTTCTTCTTGAAGCATCAATAAAGAGAACATCCCAGTTGCTGTTGAAGCCGTATTTGAGAAGCATAAGAGGAATAATAAGTCCTACAAATGAAGTTATGGGACCGGTAAACCAGCCGAAAACGCCCGCAAAGCTTTCAAGTCTTTCACCTGAAAGATACATCTGATAGTCACCGATACGCACGTTCATATCGTGACCTGCGGTTGTGGGAACCGTCTTTGTCATTTCCATAAAGAAGAGAACAACAACACATATTGTTCCGCAAAGGGTAAGATTATCTCCGCAGAACCACATTGCACAGGCGATAAGTCCGTTTCCGATTGCTCTTGTAAGCTGATAGAAAATCATTATCTGTCTGTATGAGAATCTCTTGAGGAAATAGGGAGAGAGCAAATCGGGCGGAGTTCCCGCAAAGGAAATGAGCATAACGATAAGGCTGTAAGGAAGTCCGCTGAGACGGAAAGTATAGAAATAAAGAATTGTAACAAACGGAAGCATACCGTTTCCGAGTGAGTCAATAAGACCGACAATCGTATTGATAAGCAGATATTTGTTGCGAAGAACGCCGAACATACCGTCCCAGAATTTAATCTGAACCTTTTTCTCAACGGGAGGCTGAGGGATTCTTTCTTTGATTTTTCCGGCGAAAATCATTGTAAACGCAGCAAGAACACAGAAAGTGATGGGGATAACGTATCTGTAAACATTGATATCTGCCCACTCATATCTGAGCATACCGATAGCTGCAGGCATGATTATGCCGACAATGGTATTAAAGAAATGCGAAAGCTTAACAGGATAGCTTCTGACAAGAATTCTTTCCTGAAGATTGGGACTTATACTCTTTGTGCAGGTTTCCATATTGTTGGCAAAACCGAAAACGTTATAAGTTGCAAAAAGAAGGTTTGCAACCCATACTCTTGTTGCAACATCGGGGATGTTATAAACGGGAAGCCAACCGATGAGGATAACCATTATGCACTTGGGAACAACATCGCAATAAAGTCAATATTTATATCTGCCGAATTTAGGCAGAAGTTTTTTACGCCAGAAAATATTTCTTGCTCCTACCCAACCAGTATAAAGGAAATGCGTACCGAAAGTTTTAAAGCAAGCCGTCGCATTCAGTCCTTCAAGACCGTTGAGATATGTAATAAACGGGCTCGTCGGATTGAATAGCCTTGAATAATCGAACAAGATTGTTGATATTCCGAATATCATCATAAGGGCATATACAAAATAAAACTTTTTCTCGGTTTTCTTGGGAAGGAAACCGAGATTATCGCAAACAAACCACCACATCAGCGCAGAAATATAACCGAGAGGCATGTTAAGAATGCCGATAACGGAGAATGTAAGATAGGGCAGCTTGTAATGGTGCATAATAAGATAACATGATGAGAAAAATCCTATGTATTCAAGCACCTTTGAACCTGCGTAGTTGCTTCCGACGGCAAAAAGAACATCCCTGTATTCTTTGTACGGAACATATTTGCCCTCGGCGGGGGTATTCCAGTGGGTTTTGATTTCGGTAAACAGTGATCGTGCTTTATCAATCAAACCGTTCATGCATACCAGACCTCCTTTTCACAACATATATTATCATAAAATATTACTCTTGGCAACTTATTTATATAATTCAGTATATTAATTTATCAAATATTTTTCCGCAAATATCATTTATATAATCAGCGGAAATCACCGCACCGTTATCCATCGTTACTTCTCGCTTGAGCGTATCAATCTTCTTTATATATCCGGTAAGACGTACATATTTTCCGCCGTCCTTCTTTTCATCGGGCGTAAAGTAAGTTACGGTTATTTCCGGTTTTTCGTTAATATTATCCATAAGAACATGGATTTTGGCGTCAAGAATCTGTTTCTCATCCTCGTCAAGCTCGATAAAAACATCTGTAAGCCTTGCTGTTTCGTCGAGCGCTTCATTATGACCCGTCAGCGCCGCAAAAGGACTGAATTGTGCCGCTCGGTCATGCATTGACATATGAGGTCTTGTTTCAGAAGTATGATGAGGCAGATTGATAATATCTGCATATTTGTTTTTGTCATTCATTTTATCACCCATATTCATCACGCAAACATCAGATGATTTTCCGTATATCTTCCAATTTGTTTATTACATAATCAACAGACAAGCCATCGGGTTTTTCGCTGTTTTTTCTGTCAAAAAAGCACGTTATAAATCCGATTTCGGCAGCACCCGAAATATCAGACGTAAGAGAATCGCCTATCATAAGCACTTCGGAAGGAAGTATCGGACTTTCTCTCTGCCTCTTTCTTTCGGCATTTATCTCGTTAAGACAATAAGAAAAAAACTTTTCAGACGGTTTTGAAGCACCGATTTTTTCCGAAATAAAGAGATGGGAAAAACAGACAAGCATTTCCGCCTTTCCCAATCTGTTCACCTGCTGCTCATAGGGGCCGTTGCTTGCAACGCACAGAATACACTTTCCTTTGAGATACTCCAGAATTTCCGATGCCCCCTCAACGGGAATTGCACTTTCAAAAAGACAGTCTTTGAAATATTCTTCAAATCTGCATCCGTCAATCGAAATATTCAAAGCCGCAAAAATTCTGTTCCATCTGGTTTGCACCAACTCATCATATGTTATCTCGCCCTTCTCAATTTGTTGCCACATTTCAGAATTGATTTTTTCAAATACATAAAACATACCGTCTTCGTATTTACCCAATCCGAATTTTTCAAACCCCTTTTCCATTGATTCTTTAACGTAAGCATCAAAATCAAGCAAGGTGTTATCTATATCAATCAGAATCACTTTTATCATTATCCGTCCCCCATAAAATAATTTATCTATGCCTTATGACCTCCGATTTGCTTGTTGCGGTCCTTGGCGGTTGCGCCATCCTTATAATTCATGCCTTTAAGAATGGCATTCTTTCCGTATTTCTGTTTTATTTCAATGAGTGCATCCTGCATTCGGCGTTCCTTTTCAAGTTCTTCTTTTTGTTTCTCTTTTGCATCATAATCTTCAAAGAAGCTGAGCTGCTCGTGTGTTTCTCCGTTTTTGGCATCGCATTCACGAATAACGTTGCACGCAGTAAGATTTATTCTGCGGACAAGCAGATTTTTATCAACAATTTTTTCGAAAAGCTCTGTCACTGCATCGGTTATCAGTTTTGTTGAAGATGTCTGTATGCCGATATTCGCAGTACCCCTTGCGTGTTTCGGAACTTCTCTGCCGTAAAAATCAGTTTTAATTTCTCCGACATATGCCTTTCTTCTGCCGATATCCGTAAGATTTTCCTTGTCATATCCGATAACGAGCACAAGCTGACTTGTAACAAGTTTTTTCTCAACAAGGTCGAGTGATAAATTATCAGCCATTTCCCTGGTTATGAGTTTCGATTTTTCAAAATCGTTCGGCATATGCAAAACCTGACCCATGCTGATACTGTTGGTCTGAGGTTTATATGCCTTTATTTCTGCAATGGTGCATGGCTCCCATCCCCATGCATGGTCTATGAGAAGCTCGGCATTTATACCGAAAAGACGGTAAAGCAAATCCTCGTTTTTAATTGAACAAAGTGCAACGTCTCCCATGGTGAGCATGCCGTGTTTTTCAAGTTTCTCTGATATTCCCCTGCCTACTCTCCAGAAATCGGTCAGCGGTCGGTGACTCCACAGACGCTCTCTGTAGCTCATTTCGTCAAGCTCTGCAATTCTCACTCCGTCCGCATCGGCAGGAATATGCTTTGCGGTTATATCCATTGCCACCTTGCAAAGATAAAGATTCGTGCCTATCCCTGCGGTTGCTGTAACTCCCGTTTCCGAAAGCACTTCTTTTATCAGCATTCTCGCAAAATCATGCGCCGACATTTTGTTGAGCTTCAGATAATTTGTAGCATCAATAAACACCTCATCAATACTGTAGACATGAATATCTTCAGGTGCGATATAGCGCAGATAAACTTCGTAAATACGGGTGCTGTACTCAATATAAAGCGCCATTCTCGGAGGAGAGACAATATAGTCAATTTCAAGCGACGGGTCTGATTTCAGCTTGTTGGCATCATAAGATTTACCCGAAAATTTTTTGTGCGGAGCATTCATCCTTCGCAAAGCATTTGCGCCTTTCACCTGCTGAATAAGCTCAAACATTCTTGCTCTTCCCGATATTCCGTAGCTTTTAAGACTCGGCGAAACCGCAAGACAAATTGTTTTTTCAGTCCTTGACGGGTCGGCAACGACAAGATTCACGCTCATCGGGTCAAATCCCCTCTCTTTTGCCTCTACGCTTGCATAGAAAGACTTAAGGTCAATTGCTATATAGGTTTTTTTGTTCATCCTTCCACGCCTCCCGATTATTTCTGATTGTTATTATATCAAATCAACACACAGATTTCAACATATTTTGAACATTTGTTCATCAACAGAAACAAAAAATCGGAACACCGAAGCATTCCGATTTTCAAGTTATGAATTTGATTTTTCGGGAATTTCCGTAAGATTATCTTCTACCGGTTTTTCTGCAGCTTTACGGTTGACATCCTCTTTAACAAGATGATAAATCGCTGCAGCCAGGGGAACACCGATAATCATTCCCCAAATTCCCATAACACCGCCGCCGACAGTTACTGCGGCAAGTACCCAGATTCCGGGAAGTCCGATTGAAGAACCGACAACTTTAGGATAAATAAGATTGCCTTCAAGCTGCTGAAGAATTATGATAAACACAAGGAAAATCAAGGCTTTTACAGGAGATTCCATAAGAATAAGGAATGCACCGACGCCTGCGCCGATAAACGCACCGACAATGGGAATAAGTGCCGTAAAAGCAACAAGCGCGCCAATCATCGTTGCATATGGCAGTCTGAGAATAGCCATGCCGACCGTACAAAGAACGCCGAGAATAACAGCTTCCGTACACTGTCCGACGATAAAACGTCGGAAACTGTCATTGACAGTCCTGAGAACATGAGAAATTTTTGAAAGCCAGCGTTCGGGAACATACTTATGGCTGAGCTTTTTTGCGTGACGTACAAGTCTGTCTTTATCAAGCAGAAGATAAAGGGCAAAAATAATTCCGAGAACGAAATTTGCGACAACAGAGAAGATTGAAGTCACTGCCGTCACGGCAACATTCATGGCACTGCCGAGACCCGAAGTTACGGTTTCGATGATATCATTGATTCGTGATTTCCAGTCTATTGACGAAAGAGTATTGATCAAATCCTTTGAAATGAAATCAATCGTTTTAAGCTTTTCGACAATCACGTTTATCGCTGTCGGAACTTCAGCAATCAAAAGCTTGATACAATTGATAAGCTGCGGCGTAATGAGGACTGCGACAAGAGCAACGATTCCGACAACCGTAAGTATCGAGCCTATAAGAGAAACGGGACGGCGGCTCTTTTCCGCAATTTTCTTTTTCGATTTCGGGAACCAATGTCTTTCATAAAAAGTCATCAGGATGTTCAGCGGATATGAAATCACAAAACCAAACAAAAGCGGCATCGAAGCAGAAACTATCGTTCCGATAAATCCCGAAATATTTGTCCAGTAGTGAATAATCAGATAAACAATCAATACTGAAAGCCCGATTTTTATGAGCAATTTATTATCAGGTTTTTTCAACTTATCCCCTCCGAAATAAATTTATAAAAATACTATATATCAACTTTTTGAACAAACTGTTAACAAAACAACTGTTTTTAAAAATACATTACATAATATTGATTTTAAACTTTTGCTGTGATATGCTGATTGTATAAATTTTCGGAGTGTTTATTATGAATAAAATTTTCATAGCTCTCCTTACAGGTTTTACTTCTCCCTGCCTTGCGGCATCATTTGAAATTGAAATAATAACCGATACCGAAATATAATAAGAGGTGTTTTTCTTGGCAAAATCATCAAATCAGAAACTAAAATTGCTTTATATCGTAAAATTTCTGATGCAGAATTCTGACGAAGAGCATCCCGTAAGCATGGCTCGGATTATCGAAGAGCTTGCAAACAACGGAATTTCCGCAGAAAGAAAAAGCATTTATGACGATATTGAAGCGCTGAGGCTTTTCGGGCTTGACATTATTCAGCTTAAAGGAAAAAACGGCGGATATTATATCGGCGAGCGTGATTTTGAACTTCCTGAGCTCAAGCTTCTTGTTGACAGCATTCAGTCATCAAAGTTTATCACGCAGGATAAAACATATAAACTCATAAAGAAAATCGAGAATCTTGCAAGCGTTTATGACGGTCAGCTTCTTCAAAGGCAGGTATTTGTTACAAAGCGAGTTAAAAGCATGAATGAAAGCATTTACTATGCGGTCGATGTTATTTCAGATGCAATAACACAAAACAAAAAAATCCGTTACAAATACTTTGAATACACCGTAGAAAAAACTCACCGATACAGACATGACGGTGCATTTTATGAGGTGAGTCCGTTTGCACTTATCTGGGATGATGAGAATTATTATATGCTTGCATGGGATTCATCTGCAGAAAAAATGAAGCACTACCGTGTTGACAAAATGGAGAAGGTCACACTTACAGACTGCGAACGTGACGGCATCAGGGAATTTGAGAAGGTTGATATGTCGGCTTACACCAAAACCGTTTTCGGAATGTTTGGCGGTGAAGAACAAAAAGTCAAGCTCCGCTTTGCAAACCATCTTGTAGGAGCAGTGCTTGACAGATTCGGCAGAGACACAATAATTATCAAAGACGGCGATGACCATTTCATATTTACCGTAAGTGTTGTTGTCAGCCAGCAATTCCTTGCATGGATTTTCGGTTTCGGAAATGAAGCCGAAATAATTTCGCCCGATGAAGTACGCGAAGAAATGAAAAAACAGGCTTGTGCAATTGCAAAACTCTATTAAACAAAAGAAAATGAACAGGTCCGTAAAAAACGGACAATGAAAAAAAACGCCCTCCTATGGTAGTTCTTTAATTCTACCATAGGGGGCTTTTTGGTATTGTCCGCACAGTTTGGGGCAGTTCAGTTTCCCGTCGGAGGAGTTTTAATATTTATAACAATAAATTATTTATTGCTTTTGCTACTCCGCAATCATGATTTGACGATGTCACATAATCCGCAATATCGAGAATTGACTGCTGAGAATTTGCCATCGCAACACCGACTCCCGCATACTCAATCATATCGTAGTCATTGTTGCTGTCACCTATTGCGACGGTATTTTCACGCTTTATACCCGCTATTTCAATTGCCTTTTTTATGCCCTCCGCTTTGTTGAGACCCTTTTTTACAAGGTCAGCATATGTTTCAAACTGAAAGACGGTGAGTTCATCCTTGAAAAGCTCTTTGAAATCTTCGGGAACGGTTTTTCCCATCGCAACAACCTGAATATTATCACCGTTGCATATTCCGAAATAATCATCTTCAACCGGAATCTGATAATCCCGACGCACTCCGACATCATTCATCATTGAATACACATTGTTAACGCCTTCAAAAAGCGCCCAGTAATCACGGTGAGAATACATATATTTCATAATTCTTTTGATAAGATCTTCGGGCATGAATGACTCAAAAACATTTTTGCCGTTAATTGTTATCATCGAACCGATACCTGATATTATTCCGTCAAAATCCTTGAATTGCTCCATAAGCACAGACGGAATATTTCCCCATGAACGACCCGTATTGATAAAAACCATGTGTCCCTTTGCTCTTGCGGCATTGATTGCCTCAAGATTTTGGGACGGAATTATGAAACTGTCTGAAAGCAGAGTGCCGTCAATATCAAGAAAAACAGCACACTTTTCATTTTTGTTAAGCATAATTATGCCTCAATCTTATGGAAGATTTTCTTGCCTTTCTTAACTACAATGGGTTTTTCCTTAAGAGCATCCTTTGCAAAGCTCATTGCAAAATCCGTTACCTTTGCATCGTCAACGGAAATACCGCCCTGCTGAACAAGTCTTCTGCCCTCACCTCTTGACTTTGTGATTTCAGCCTTCATAAGGATATCAAGAATATCAATTGAGCCGTCTGTGAAATCTTCATCGGAAAGAGTTGTTGCAGGCATATTGTCAAGATCAGCCGCACCGCTGAAAATAGCCTTTGCAGCAGCCTGAGCCTTTGTTGCTTCTTCTTCGCCGTGAACAAGCTTTGTAAGCTCGTAAGCAAGAATTTCCTTGGCTGTATTAAGCTGACTGCCTTCCCATGAATCCATTGCATCAATTTCTTCAAGAGGAAGGAATGTAAGCATGCGGATGCACTTGAGAACATCGTTATCGCCGACATTGCGCCAATACTGATAGAACTCGTAGGGTGAAGTCTTTTCGGGGTCAAGCCATACTGCGCCCGAAGCGGTTTTGCCCATCTTTTTGCCCTCTGAGTTGAGAAGAAGGGTGATAGTCATTGCGTAAGCGTCCTTACCGAGCTTTTTACGGATAAGCTCTGTACCGCGGAGCATATTTGACCACTGATCGTCGCCGCCGAACTGCATATTGCAGCCGTATTCCTTGAAGAGATGATAGAAGTCATAGCTCTGCATAATCATATAGTTGAATTCAAGGAATGAAAGACCCTTTTCCATTCTCTGCTTATAGCATTCGGCACGGAGCATGTTGTTGACCGAGAAGCATGCGCCGACCTCACGCAGAACATCAACATAGTTGAGATTGAGAAGCCAGTCGGCATTGTTGATCATCATTGCCTTGCCTTCGCCGAACTCGATGAAGCGGCTCATCTGCTTCTTGAAGCACTCATCGTTGTGCTGAATTGTTTCCTTTGTCATAACCTGACG
>JAZSCO010000155.1:0-15239 GCA_045602965.1 Acutalibacteraceae bacterium
TGCTCATTGACAATTGCTGAAATATCGGTATCTGCAAGCTTGCCTGTGCCGAAAGTATCAACAAAAACAGAAACGGGCTGCTCAACTCCGATTGCGTATGCAAGTTCAACTTCACACTTTGTAGCAAGACCTGCGGCAACAATATTCTTTGCAACATATCTTGCGGCATATGCGGCTGAACGGTCAACCTTTGTGGGGTCCTTACCGCTGAATGCACCGCCGCCGTGACGAGCATATCCGCCGTATGTATCCACAATAATCTTTCTGCCTGTGAGACCGCTGTCACCCTGAGGACCGCCTGTTACAAATCTGCCGGTAGGATTAATATGATAAACGGTATTTTCATCAAGAAGAGTTGCAGGAATTGTTGTTTTGATAACTTTATCAATAATATCTGCTCTTATTTGTTCGAGTTCAATTTCGGGTGCATGCTGTGAAGAAATAACAACAGTGTGAACTCTGATGGGATTATGATTTTCATCATATTCAACTGTAACCTGGCTTTTTCCGTCAGGACGGAGATAACCGAGATTACCGTTTTTGCGTTCTTCAGTAAGCTTTGCGCAGAGTTTGTGTGCAAGAGAAATGGGGAGGGGCATGAATTCAGGGGTTTCATCGCAAGCAAAACCAAACATCATACCCTGGTCGCCTGCACCGAGTCTGTCAACACCCATAGCAATATCGCCTGACTGTTTGTCAAGAGCGGTCATAACTGCGCAAGTATTGCAATCAAAGCCGTATTCAGCTCTATTATAACCGATGTCATTAACGACTTCTCTCACGATTTTAGGTATGTCAATTTCAGCTGTTGTTGTGATTTCGCCCACAACAAGAACCATTCCTGTTGTGCAGCAGGTTTCGCAAGCAACTCTGCCCATGGGATCCTGTTCAAGGATTGCATCAAGAACTGCATCGGAAATCTGATCGCAGATTTTGTCGGGATGTCCGCCTGTTACGGATTCAGATGTAAATAAGTAATTTGCCATTATTATATACCTCACAAATAATATTACCAAATAAATACCCGCCTAAGGAGTCTTAGGCGGGCTAAAACACCTTATTTTTCGGCTATAAGCCGCAGGATTTAGCACCTTGTATAAAACAGGTTGCCGGGCTTCACAGGGCCTGTCCCTCAGCCGCTCTTAATAAGGGAATATTTAATTGACAATTAATTATATACTTCTTATATTGTTTTGTCAATACATATTTCGACAGAATATCATTCGCAAATGTCGTTGATTGTTACCGAATAAATATGAGGTGCATATGATGTTTTGCCGTTGAAACGGAATGAACCGTCGTTAGTGAAGATTATTTCATTTTCACCTTCAACAAGTTCAATGTTCATGGTTACTGTTTTGACGGTGTCCCAACTGTAAGTGTTTCTGCACCATAATTTATCTGTGTTTTTGCCGTTTGATACCGTTATATATCTTTCGATTAAATCAACATTGTAGCTGTGTAATCCACCCTCATCGTTGTTTGAATATAATATAGTCATTCTGTAATTTGATGATTCGGGAACATTGATTTTGAATGATGCTTTTCCGCCTTCGGATGAAATTCCGTCAATATATCCGTCTGAAATAAAAGCTGAATCATAAAGAATCATATCATTAACGCTGACGGTTTTGCTAAATGCCTTCTTGTCGGTTGTGTAAATCAGACATTCAGTATCTGTATTTGTTTTAATATCAATATAATTTAGACCCCTGCGAAGATATATAACGGAATCACCGTCGGTGTAAGTTTTTGCGCCGTCAATCGTAAATTCTGCTGAAACTGATTTCATTTCATAAAATCCGTCGTAAGGTGCAACGGCAAGGAACGATTTATTGTTGTTGTTTGTTCTGTCGCTGTCATATAAAACAGTTATTTCATTTACTTCTTTATGTTTTTCAACAAGTAAACTGTCAACAACGAAGGTTCCGTTTTTATGAGCAAGAGTCATGGTGTGGTCGCCTTTTTCAAGATAACGGACAAGCGACAATTTGTCAGTATATTCGCTTTTGATAGTGTTGGGGAAGGAGAGTGTTTCTGTTACACCGTCAAGAGTCATGAGCGCCTGCGAATCCTTTCTGCAGTCAGGAGTCGGTCCGTCGTTCGAATTTCCGTAAATAAGCTTTAAATCATAGTAATTGTTTTCAGGAATATTGAATTTGATTGTAACTGAATCTCCGTCATTTTCAAGTCCGCCAACCATTCCGTTTTGCTGACCTGTTGTAGCGTAAGCGCTGTCATATGTATAGGAATAACCCGAAAGCGTTCCGTCTTCAAATTCATATCTAACCGGAAGAGAATCATTGAAAAAATCTTCTGTATTTTTGTTTTCAGTGATGACAACATGATATACGGCGGTCGGATCGGGATTCTTAATATCAATTCTGAGCTTTCCGAAAAGAACATCAGCCGTATATTCGCTTATCAATACAGGTGAGTTGACAATTCCCGAAAGTCCTTCGAAATATACACTTTCAATTCTGACATTAACCTTGTTACCAAGCTTTGTTTCCCGGAGATTTTTGAGGCTTATTCCGCTTGTATAATCACATCCGCCGCAGATAATATCGATTTTATCTTTGTTGTCAGTGAGAGATGCAATTCCGTTAAATCCTTTATAATGGAAGCGATTGTAATTATATTTTATTGCGTTTTCGAAGTCGGCATGAAGAATGTCGATTATCTTCGATTTCAAAAGCGAACCTTCCATATCTGCATACCAGCGGAATAGCCACCAGTTGGAATTCGGACTGTTGTTATCCGCTGCAGTGTCGCAAAGATTATTGGCCAGACGCCAGTATGCAGCATTTGCGTATGCACCGGATTTTTCGATGCAAGCTATGTATTTAAGCATATCGGCAGGTGCTCCGCATTCATACATTGTACCGTATTCCGTTATGATTATCTGCATTTCATCAATGCCGAGTTCTTTTTCGATGTTTCGATAATCATCAATATGGTCTTGCCAGAACAGAGAGGATTTTTCGCCGAGTTCATGATAAATCATAATATCGGGCAGACAGTTGTTTTCTTTACACCATTTCAGAAAATGCTTTATTTCGTAGTTATCATAATCGCAGTAGCCCGGTCCGCCGATAACAGCTTCGGGATATAGAGAATGAATAAGATTATAAGTTTCTTTCCAAGCATCATAAAAACGCAGCTTTGCTGCATCATCAAACATAAGCCATGTTCCGTCTTCTGACGGTGTTCCGAACCACACAGCGTTATCCGCTTCGTTATAAGGACAAATTACAAGTCTGTCCGCATATTCTTTATCACGAAGTTTTGTTATTTTTTCGGTTACAAGGGGATGAAATCTTTCGCTGACAAATTTTTTGGGATCATAATTGCCTGACTTTCGAAGATTATCAATTTCTTCCCAGCAATAATACCATGTGTCAAAAGCATCCTGAAGATAAACTGTTATATAATCGCAATTATCAAGCATTTGCGCCGCTTCATCAACATCGCCAATCGGATGCTGTAACCCGTCGATAACTTTTTGTGAAACGCTTGCAATATCAATACTTTCAACTATTGCAGCATCGGGAACTCCGTTTTGTGCAATTCCGTAAAGAAAACCTGAAGCTCGGCTTGAAACTTCCTGCTCGCAAACGCTTGCATCAACTTCAAGTGTTGGTCTGAATAAATGGGGAACGCCTTCGCTTGCAAGAGATAAAACCGTTATAAGGCTAATTATTAAGCTGATAATCTTCGTCATAGTTACCTCTTTTATTTTATGTATTTATCTGCGAATTGATTTATTTTTGCTTCGTATGAAGCGCTGTCAACCGGATAACTTTCTGCATGTGCAGCACCTTCAACAATGAGAATATCTTTATCAGATGCGGTGCAGTTATTATAAAGCTGATAAACCATTTTTGTAGGAACAAAATCATCTATGCCGCCATGTATGAAAATCATCGGTACTCTGGCTGATTTTACGGCTTCAAGAGGATTGGCATCCTTGAATTCATATCCTGAAATCAATTTGTTGAATTTACTTGCAACAGAAATAAAAGGTGATGCAAGAAGTTTGTAAGGACCTGCGTTATGCATGAATTCATCATGTGCGGAAGTGTATCCGCAGTCAGCAACAGTGAATTTAACATTTGACGGTAATCTGTCATTGCCGCTCATCATTGTTACGGTTGCACAGCCCATAGAAACACCGTGAAGAATTATCTGAATGTCTTTTCCAAATTCATTGCGCATAAAATCAAGCCATCTGAAACAGTCTTTACATTCATGATATCCGAAGCCGATATATTTTCCGTCGCTTTCGCCGGCAGCCTGATGGTCAACAATGAAAAGATTATATCCTTTTTCATGGTAAAATTTAGCCATATTCTGGAATTCAAGTCTGCCGTTGCCTCTGTATCCGTGACTGCAGAAAACATAAACATTACTTTCTTTTTCAGCTGGGAGAAGATATGCTTTGAGTTTATAACCTTTTTCGTTTTCTGTTTCAAATTCGTTGAGAACCTGATTATAAAACCATTTAATTTTAGCTTCGTTAACGGAATTATCTTCAGGTAAACCTGAAGGACCTACAAAAACTGAACCTATTTTTTCTGAAAGCTTTGCATTTCTGTTCATCATTTCCTGAAAAAGGAAAAAACCCGCTGTGCCAAAAATTCCGGCAGTAATACCAGCAGTTCTAACAATTCTTTTTGTGCTTTTTTTCATATAAACCTCTCCTTATGATTCATGTTTTTATCTTATCAAACTTTTTAATTTATTTCAATATATAAATATAAAAAGCTACAGTAAACTGCAGCTTTTTATGGTAATTGATTATGAAGCTTTAAATATTAATTCTGAATAATTCCGTTATAAGTCTGAAAAGAATTTCGAAGAATTCTTCAAGATTTACTATTCTTGCCGGTCGGTTTGTTTTAGTGATAGTACTTCCGCATTCGGAGCAAACTTTTTTACTGACTGTATTTCCTTTATAATCAGGCTCATATTCGCTCCAGTCGCTGTAATTATGCTCGCCTTTCTCAAAAAGAATTTCACTTTCAATATCTCCGCAATATTCACAAACGATTCTTTCGCAACCTGCAGTCTGACAGGTTGATTTGATTGTTTCGGTTATATATGAGTGATAATCTTCGGTAAAAGCCTGAATATAAAGATTTCCCCATCCTCTTTGAGTGTTATCAATCCAGGTTGTCGCATTTCTGCCGATGTTTACAAAGCTTTCGCCCTCTTTGGCTGAGTAAACCACACCGCCGTAATTATTTTCAAACGGTACATAGCTCACTCCGCTCTGACTTACACATTCAACAACAACAGAAAATATTGACCCGGGTGAAAGCTGAACTTCATCGGTTAATTCGATTGTGTGATAACCTTGTCTGGGAATAAAGGTTTCCATCGACAGCGCAAGAGTGCCTTGATTCGGACAGTAGTAATTTTCCCTTATATCCTTGTAAATATAAATTGTAACGTCGGATGCTTCTGTAAGAGTATAAATTGAAACAGACGTAAGCTTTTCGCAGCCTTTTGCTTTGAAAACATTTGCAAGTTGAACAGGTGAGGAGTTATCAAAATATACTCGGTATCCTGTTCCGTTATAATTATAATTGTTGCTGTTTTCGTTGACTTGTTTTGATGTGAACCCTGCAAAATAAGTTATACTCATATCATAGTATGAAATATAAAAATATCCGTTGTCACCCCAATATTTACTCCAACTGTTTTTACAAATCCATGCACCGTCATGTTCAGGATTAATCAGGGCGTTGAAATTCTCGGCAGGGAAAGTATCATCCCAACCGACTATTGTTATCTGATGGTTGATTGTACCGACGTTCTGATTAATATAGTATGAAGCAGTTGATGAATTATAATACGGTTCATCAAAATAGAATGCAGCAGTGACACTTCCGTGGTCATAAATCCATTGTTTGGTGTCTTCCATATCAAGCATGACTTCAGAGGAATTGATTACAATACCGCTGCCTGTATCATATCTGTCTTCTTCGGGATATCCTGTCATAAGTGATATGTCATTTGAGTAGAAAGGGTAATCCGATTCTTTCGCAACGCCGTTCCATCGTGCAAGAGGTGCAGTAACTGTAAGCCAGTTGCCTCCTGTTGAATATGGAGATTCATAGTTGATGCCGTCTCCGTATGTAGGGTCTTCTGTGTTATCTGTCAGACTTTTGCCGGCGAACCATGAAAGGTGCGACTCAGAATAGTCGGCGTTTTCAACAGTGTCGTATCCTTTAATTATACTGTCAGTTTCAAGCGCTGATAATGTTGAGAATGCCCAGCAGTTTCCGGATTCACCCTGATATTTAATACTTGTGATACACCCGCAGTCTCTTGCGTCAAATTTATCGGGCAATGCCGAAAATGAATCGACGGTTTTATCGGAAGGAATAAATCGATCTCTAATATTTTTGTCAACAGAATTTCCGTTTTTGTCAACAAATTTATAATCAGAAAAACCGTATTCATCGTGTGAATGGGAAATCATTCTGTAAAAATTGAAACCGTCTTCATTGACATTCGCACTTGAATAAAATCCGGTAAAGCATGTTAACAAAAGAGAAGCACACAGAACAACAGATATAATTCTTTTCATGACCGACACTCCTTAAATTATATGTTGAATATTATAAAAGAGAAATATTCAATTGCAAAAATCATCTAACTTTATCTTTATTATAACATGTTGTTCAAAAAAATAAAGTGCTGAACTAAAATTATTTTATCGAATTATCATTTTGTTTAAGAAAAGCCATGTTCACAATTATGAACATGGCTTTTAAATTAGAATGCGAAAAGTTCGGTTATCTTATCCTTGACAGGAACATATTTGAATGCTTCTTTAACCGAATAATATGAGGGCTTTGGATTTCCCTGACCGTCGACAAGACCCCAGCCTGTTTCAACGGGGCAGTCGCTCTGACCGCAGACATAGCAACTGTCACTGTCACCCCAGCAATAAACAAATGCGCCGATGACATAATCAACTTCCATAATTCTGGGAATAATATAGCTGTAAAAATCAGCCTGACCTTCGGGTGTGTGTTCAAAACCGTAAAGTCCGAATCCTTCTGCGAGCTCACAGTAAAGATGATTTGAATACTCACCGTTGAATATGAGGTCAGCTTTTTCTTCAGGTGTTCTGTCGCCGTAGTTCTCAATAATTTCTTCTTTCATATATTCGGGAAGATTGTTGATGAAATTATCAATGTCTGCTCTTGCTTCTTCTTCGCTGTTGTAACCGTATTTCTGAAGAATTGCGATTTTTTCTTCTTCGTTTTTCGGTTCACCGTAACCGATATAACCGAATTCGCACATGATAATGGGTTTGTTGGTAACTCTTCTGACAAAATTAAGAATAGTGATATACTGATCAGGATTTTTGAGAACAGGTTCGAAGCATCCGAGATACATATCAAGACCGACATAATCACAGTATTTATGATAATCAGTCATAAGGAACGGGAGCTCAAGAATTGAAAGACCTCCAACATTATATCCTATAATAACATTTTCTCTTATCGGATACATAGCTTCGAGTTGCATTCCAATGAATTCGGATGCTTCTTCAAGAGTAAGAGGAAGGGTAAATCTGTCAATGCCCATTTCGTTGGTAATCTGAAATGCTCCTACAATTCCCTTAAGATCATTCATATAGAATCTGGCAATATCCTGAATGCCTTCTCGGCTATCGGGATCACGGGGATCAAGACCGTAAGCAATATAGTCATCGGGGTAGGGGGTTATGCCGAAAATTCTAACGCCGTTTTCTACATATTCAGCGCTTTCTTTTTTCCAGTTGAGGTAATGCTCGGAAATACTTCCGTCGCTGTTGTAAGGGAAAGGGATATCATCGCGAAACCATTTGATGCCTGCTTCTTCAAGCAGTTCATACTGGGGGTCTGCGTGACATACACCTTTCATGAAACCGCCGACTTTTTCTTCGGCGATGTCAACATTCTTATCAATATAAGAATACGGTGATGCAACAATAAGTGATGCAAAAGGTGTGATAACCGCTAGCAAAAAGCCGACAATTTTCATAAGAATTGTCATGAACATATTATTTTCTCTCCTTGTAATTTATTTGTCAACATTGATGACTTTGTCAGCAATGGCTTTTAACTGATCCATGTTTTCAAGTAAACCGATTTCTTGTCTGAATGCAGCGGCACCTCTTATTCCTTTTATATACCATCCGGAATGTTTTCTTGCTTCCCTCATTCCGACATACTCGCCTTTGTATTCGCAAAGCTTTTTGATATGCCTTATCATGATATTCATTCGTTCTTCAATCGGCGGATCGGGAAGAATTATTCCGTTTTTCAGATATTCATTAATTTGATTAAATATCCATGGTGCACCGAGAGCTCCTCTTCCGACCATGACAAAATCACAACCGGTAGATTGATACATATTTTCCGCCGATACAGCATCGATAATATCACCGTTTCCTATAACAGGAATATTAACAGATTCTTTAACCTGTCTGATAATATCGATGTTAACAGGCGGAGCATACATTTGTTTTCTTGTTCTGCCGTGTACGGTAATGATTGATGCTCCTGCGTTTTCTTGCTTTTTTGCAAATTCAACGGCATTAATATTGTTTTCGTCCCAGCCTGAACGGAATTTGACTGTTACAGGCAAATCAACTGATTTTACAACCGCTTCTGTAATTCTGGCAGCCAGATCAGGGTCTCGCATAAGCGCCGATCCACCGCCGTTTCCTGCAATTTTGGGAGCAGGACACCCCATGTTGATATCAATTGCGCAACATCCCGTTTCAGCGGCTTTTTTTGCAGCTTCTGCCATTGTTGCAGGTTCGTTGCCGAAAATCTGAACGGCAGCAGGTTTTTCTGTTTCACCGAGAAACATAAGTGAATCGGATTTCCTGTCATGCATTGTCAGACCTTTTGAACTAACCATTTCAGTGACAACATACGATGCACCGAATTCAATGCACAGTTCACGGAATGCTCTGTCAGCTACACCTGCCATCGGCGCAAGAGCGGCATAACCAATTAGTTCTGTTTTATTTATTACCATCTTATTTCCTCAAAGCAAAGATTATAAATAAATAATATCATTTAATCAAATTAATTTCAATAATTTTCAAAAAAATGATGAAATTTACAAAATTTATGTTATACTTTAAAATGAGGTGATTTTGAATGAAGCTTTTAGCACTTGACGGTAACAGCATTCTCAACCGTGCTTTTTACGGAATAAAACTTCTTACCACCAAAGACGGAACGAAATTTACAAATGGAATCTACGGTTTCCTTAATATATTACTCAGACTTCAGGAGGAAATTACGCCCGATGCGGTTGCAATCGCATTTGATGTGAAAGCTCCTACATTCAGACATGAAATGTATTCAGGATATAAAGCAAACAGAAAAGGTATGCCTCCCGAGCTTGCTCAGCAGATGCCGCCTCTTAAAGAGCTTCTGGCTTCACTCGGATATAAAATCATCGAAGCTCCCGGCTGGGAAGCAGATGATATTCTCGGAACGCTTTCTGCAGCATGTAAAGACGATGATTTTTGCTATATTGCAACAGGTGACCGTGATTCGTTGCAGCTTGTCAGAAACAATGTTAATGTTCTTCTTGCTTCAACTAAAATGGGAAGACCGCAGAGTGTTAAATATGACTGCGATAAAATTAAAGAAGAGTATTCAGTTTCACCGGAACAGATGATTGATATCAAAGCTCTTATGGGTGACAGTTCTGACTGCATTCCCGGAGTTGCAGGTATCGGTCAGAAAACTGCTCAGGATCTGATCAGCCGTTTCGGTTCAATAGATAATATTTACTCGGATATAGACTCATTGGAAATAAAGAAAGGCGTTCATGATAAGCTTGTCAATGATAAAGAAATGGCTTATCTCAGCAGGGATCTCGGTACAATACGCACCGACGCCCCTGTACAAACAGATTACAGTTTTTATATTCCCGAAGATCCTGATGTATTCAAAGCTACAAATATTCTTGCAGACCTTGAAATGTATAAAATGATTGAAAGATTCAATTTTAAGGCTCCTGAAAATAAAGCAGAGAATACTGCGAATAATAATGTTTGCACTGAATGTTTTGTGCAAGAGGATTTGAAGCTTCTTTTAAATCTTCTGAAAAAAAGCGGAAAGGCATTTTTTACATTTGAAAACGGTGAATTTTTATTTGCTTCTGAAAACGGTGTACTTAAGGTAAGTTCCGATACTGAAGGATATGTTGAATTCTGTTCGGATTTTCTGTTTGCAAAAGATATAGATAAATTCACTTATAATTCCAAACAGATTTATTCATTTTTCTATGATTACACAAATGATATTGAAATAAACAATATCAAGGGCGATGCAATGCTTTCGGCTTATCTTATAAATCCGTCATCGGGTGCGTATGAACTGAAAAGAATCATTGCCGAATATGCAAACGCTGAAATTCCCGATGAAGATAATGCATCGGCGTTTTATACCGCTTCTCTTCCCAAAGTATTTGAGAACCTTGATAAACTTATAGATGCTCATAATCAGAGAAGATTACTTGAAGAAATTGAGCTTCCTCTTTCGAAAGTTCTTGCATCGATGGAGAGAGAAGGGTTTCTAGTTGATGCAAAAGGAATTGAGATTTTTGGTAATGAACTTCAGGAAAAAATTGAATCACTTGTCGGAGATATATTTAATGAAGTCGGTTATGAGTTTAATCTGAATTCGCCCAAACAGCTCGGTGAAGCACTTTTCGAAAAAATGGGTCTTCCTGCAAAAAAGAAAACCAAAAGCGGTTATTCAACCAACGCAGAGGTTCTTGAAGGTCTAGCGCAGGATTATCCCGTTGTTGCGAAGATTCTTGAATACAGAACACTTGCAAAGCTTAAGTCAACTTATTGTGACGGACTTTTGAAAGTGATAGGTAAAGACGGACGAATTCATTCCAGCCTTAACCAGACTGAAACAAGGACCGGCAGAATATCATCAACAGAACCGAATCTCCAGAATATTCCCGTGCGTTCCGAACTGGGCAGAGAAATGAGAAAGTTCTTTAAAGCCAAAGAAGGCTGTATTCTTATTGATGCCGACTATTCTCAGATTGAACTTCGTGTTCTTGCACATATGGCAAATGACAAAAACATGATTGATGCATTTAATAACGGTGATGATATCCATGCAATAACAGCATCTCAGGTTTTCAATATGCCGCTTATGATGGTTACGCCCCTTATGAGAAGCAGAGCCAAAGCAGTCAATTTCGGAATTGTTTACGGAATAGGTGCTTTTTCACTTTCTAAAGATATAGGAGTAACGAGAGCGGAGGCTGACAGTTATATAAAAGGATATCTTGCTCATTTCAGCGGTGTTCAGAAATATATGAAAGATGTTGTTGAAAAAGCAAAGGAGAACGGTTATGTTGAAACTGTTTATGCAAGACGCAGATATCTTCCCGAATTAACTTCTTCAAATGCAATGATGCGTGCATTCGGCGAAAGAGTTGCTCTTAATATGCCTATTCAGGGAACTGCTGCCGATATTATTAAAATTGCAATGATTAAAGTGTATAACTGTCTTAAAGAACAGTGCCTTGATGCCAGATTGATTATGCAGGTTCATGATGAACTGATAATCGAGGCTCCTGAAAATGAAGCGAATATTGTTGCAGGAATAGTTAAACGTGAGATGGAAAATGCTGTTAATATGCGAGTTGCAATGCTCGCTGATGTCGGTGTTGGAAAAACATGGTATGACTCAAAATAGAGGATATATAAATGAAGATATTATTTGTATGTACCGGAAACACTTGCCGCAGTCCAATGGCGGAGGGTATATTCAAAAAAATTGTTTCCGATAAAAAAATTCAGAACGTTGAATGTTCAAGTGCAGGACTTTTTGCAATGACGGGAGATGAAGTGACACAGGAATCCGTTAAAGCCTGCGAAAGATTCGGAGTTGATATTTCATCACACAGAGCAAGGAGAATTACAGCGTATATTCTTGATGAAACAGATAAGTTTGTTTGCATGACAAAAGAGCATGCTGCGAGTCTTTCTCTTTATGTTCCGTCAGATAAGATCATTGTTCTCGGTGAAGGTGTTTCGGACCCTTACGGAGGAAATCTGGAAACATATATGCTTTGTGCAAATTCAATTAAAACAGCTCTTACCGAACAACTTGATGAAATAATTTCGGAGGAATAAGTTATGGTATACAGCATTATCAGAATGACTGACGAGCATATTCCTCGGATTGCATTACTGGAATCGGAGTGTTTTTCATCACCGTGGAGCGAGGATTCACTTCGAGAAGAACTTGACAATAATAATTCTTTTTTTCTTGTAGCTTTTTCGGATAAAGTTCTGGGTTATATTGGAGTTCAGGAAATATGCGGTGAAGCGTACATTACAAATGTTGCTGTTTTTGCGGAATTCCGAAATTTTGGAATCGGCAGAAACCTTTTAAGATCCGCTGTCAACGGTGCTGAATCCAGAAACTGTGAATTTATATCTCTGGAAGTCAGAGAAAGTAATATTTCTGCAATTTCTTTGTATGAATCCGAAGGGTTTCAAATTGCGGGAATAAGAAAGAATTTTTATAGCGCACCGATAGAAAACGGAATTATTTACACTAAATTTTTTAAAGACAGAGGTTAAAAATGAAAATATTAGCAATTGAATCATCCTGTGATGAGACGGCTGCGGCTGTTGTTGAGGATGGAAGAAAAGTTCTTTCAAGCGTAATAGCTTCTCAGGTCAGTGAGCATATTATATATGGCGGAGTTGTTCCTGAAATTGCTTCCAGAATGCATGCTCAGGCGATAAGCGGAGTTGTATCCAAGGCTCTTGATGATGCAAATTTGAAATATTCAGACCTTGATGCTGTTGCCGTTACCTATGCGCCCGGTCTTATAGGTGCGTTGCTTGTCGGGGTGAATTTTGCAAAAGGATTATCATACTCAACCGGACTTCCTCTGATTCCTGTTCATCATTTGCGTTCGCATATTGCCGCAAATTATATTACTTCGCAAGAATTTGAACCGCCATTCCTTTGTCTTGTTGTTTCAGGCGGACACAGTCATATTGTCGCTGTCAATGATTATACAGATTTCAAAATTATCGGCAGAACAAAAGATGATGCAGCAGGGGAGTGCATGGATAAAGCGGCAAGAGCGATGGGTCTTCCGTATCCGGGAGGAGTCAATCTCGATAAAATCAGCCGTGACGGGAATCCCGATGTTTATAAGCTTCCTCATCCTCATGTTGACGGAAGTGTTTATGATTTCAGTTTTTCCGGACTTAAAACTGCTGTTGTAAATATAATTCATAATTCAAAACAAAAGGGGATTGAAATAAACGTTCCCGATTTGGGTGCTTCTTGTATTGAAACAGTTGCCGATTGCCTTGTTACAAATACAGTCAAAGCGGCTGAAGAATACGGATTCAAAAAAATAGCGCTTGCAGGCGGAGTTTCGGCAAATTCTCGTTTGAGAAAAAGAATGAATGATGTTTGTCTGAAAAAAGGGTGGGAACTCTATATGCCCGATTTATCTTTGTGCGGTGATAACGCTGCGATGGTCGGAGCTCAGGCTTATTATGAGTATAAAAATAATACTTTTGCAAATCTTGACCTTAATGCTTATGCGACAATGCCTATCGATAAAGCGGATTATTAGTTCTTTTATTTTTTTCATGCATATTGACTTTACAATAAAAAATGATATAATTATAATGGAATAAGTTGGAAAAGGATTGATTTCAGCTTTTTTCAATAATAGAAATTGTTAAATTTTGTTGGTTTTTCCGTAAGAAAGGAGAAGATATTATGGAAAATATGACTTCTAATAAGAGCGTTCTTTCATGGATTAACGAAAAAATTGATCTCGTTAAACCTGAAAAAGTTGTTTGGATTGACGGTTCTGAAGAACAGATTGAAGCACTTCGTGCAGAAGCTTGCTCAACAGGCGAAATGATTAAGCTTAATCAGGATATCCTTCCCGATTGCTATCTTCACAGAACAGCTGTTAATGACGTTGCTCGTGTTGAAGGAAGAACATTTATCTGCGCACCCACAAAGGAAGAAGCAGGACCTACAAATAACTGGATGGATCCCGCTGAAGCATATGAGATGCTTTATGCTATTGCAAAGGATAGCTACAAGGGCAGAACCATGTATGTTATTCCTTATTCAATGGGTCCCGTAGGTTCAAAATTCTCGAAAATCGGTATTGAACTCACAGATTCAATCTATGTTGTTCTTAACATGGTAATCATGACAAGAGTCGGTACTGATGTTATTAAAGCACTTGGCGACAGTGAAGATTGGGTTCGCGGTCTTCATTGCAGATGTGATATCGACGAAGAAAAGAGATATATCTGCCAGTTCCCCCAGGATAATACAATTATTTCCGTTAACTCAGGTTACGGCGGAAACGTTCTTCTCGGTAAGAAGTGCTTTGCTCTCCGTATCGCATCATATCAGGGCAAGAACGAAGGTTGGCAGGCAGAGCATATGCTCATTCTCGGTCTTCAGAAGCCCAACGGCGAAATCAAGTATATCTGTGCTGCATTTCCTTCAGCTTGCGGCAAGACCAATCTTGCAATGCTTATTCCTCCCGAAGGATATTATAAGAACGGTTATCGTGTATGGTGCGTAGGCGACGATATTTCATGGATTCGTAAAGGTGAAGACGGCAGACTTTATGCTATCAATCCCGAAAACGGTTTCTTCGGTGTTGCTCCCGGCACAAACGAAAAATCCAACCCCAATGCTCTTGCTTCAACAAGAAAGGGTACAATCTTTACAAACGTTGCTCATAATCTTGATGATAATACTGTTTGGTGGGAAGGTCTTGACAAGAATCCTCCCGCAAATGCAATTGAATGGAAGGGTAATCCCTGGAACGGTAAAGAAAGCGAAGAAAAGGGCGCTCATCCCAACAGTCGTTTCACAGCTCCTGCAAAGAATTGCCCCTGCATTAGCTCTGAATTTGAAAATCCCAACGGTGTTCCCGTTTCTGCAATCGTATTCGGCGGCAGACGTGCAAAGCTTGCTCCTCTTGTTTATCAGTCAAGAAGCTGGAATCACGGTGTATTTGTCGGTACAATTATGGCTTCTGAAACAACTGCTGCAGCTGCAGGTGCGGTAGGCGTTGTTCGTCGCGATCCCATGGCTATGCTTCCTTTCTGCGGATATAACATGGCTGATTACTGGCAGCATTGGATTAACATCGGTGCAGACCTTGATCCC
>JAZSCO010000156.1:0-5349 GCA_045602965.1 Acutalibacteraceae bacterium
CTTCGGCGCATTTGTTGAAATCGCTCCCGGCAAGGAAGGCATGGTTCACATCAGCCAGCTCGACGTTAAGAGAACAGAGAAGGTTGAAGATGCAGTTAACGTTGGCGACGAAGTTATCGTTAAGGTTCTTCCCAAGGATGACCAGGGCAGACTCAACTTCTCACGCAGAGAAGCTCTTATTGAAGTTGAAGGACTTGTTCCCGAAAACACCGTTTCAGACGCACCCAGAAAGCCCCGCAGAGATTTCAAGGGCGACAGAGGCGGCAGAGCTCCCAGAAAAGAAAACAACTAATCAATAAAAATTCAGAGCAGTCACACCAAAAAGGTATGACTGCTCTTTTGTTATGCTTTCAGTTTCATCCTGTCGTTACCGCTTCGGTTGATTCAGGAAAAGTTGTTTCTTCGGAAATGTTCGTTGTTATGTCTGTTTCGGCTTCATCTTGCAATGTTGTTTCTGCTTCGGTTTTATCCGCCGAACTTATTTCCTCGGGCATTTCATTCAACAAATCACCGATTTTTCTGAATTCAAGCCTTGAAAAACATTCCTCAAATTCTTCAACATCAGCAATTCCTGTTGTTCTGACAAAAATATATGTATTGTCAGCAAAAACATCAACAAAAAACTCGTTCGGAGTCTCTGTTTTATAAACAGAGACCAAAACATTATCAAAATTAAATTCCTTTTGTAAAACAGCTTCGCTATTATTTGTTCCAAATGCATCACTTTCTTTACGGTCGCTTTTAGGTGTATAAATATTAAATGTCATAGCAACACTTTCTGTATATGGAATAACACACTGAATTTCATTTCTTTCATGATAGAACAAAAGTTTGTTAAATCCTTTTTCCTCTCTGTCAAGCATCGGTATTATAGTTGCTTCAAATTCTTCCACAAGAGACTTGGTGCTTTCTGTGGTATTCATTCCATTTGCAATTGCTCCGTAATGGTTTTTATACATATATTCTGCAAACTCATCTTCCTGCATAGTGTTTGCTGCATTTTTTATCGCTCTGAGTTCATCAACTGTTGCAGAAATTATAAACGGCGCACTGTTATACTCGATATCGGTAACATTTGTTTCATGATTATTTGTTGTTTCGTTCTGACAACCTGCAAAAAATATAATACAAAAAGAAATCATCAATGATAATAATTTTTTCATGATTTTAGCCCCCCATTCTAATGATGATTTGACAAATGAGTGTTTATAATTTCAATACATTCTTCACAAAAAACGGATGTTCTTGTTTATCCAGAAAACAAAAAAACCTACATCTACAGTTTCCGATTCGGTAAATTTTGGGGCACAATACACTGTTATGCTGTCCGATGATTTCTTGTCTAAACTTTTTACCGTTATTGTCGCACTGCCTTTTATAAGACCTTTAATTTTCCCATCTTCCGTACAAGAAATTACATTGGGGTTGCTTGATAACCACTTAACCGGTACATGGGCTGTTGTATTAGGTGTTTCAAACTTCATCTGCATTTCTTTGTCTTGAAGAATTATTTGAGGTGAAACAATGTTAATCTCAACCGGTGTACCCGAAAGATCAGAGCCGGATTTTGAGAAAATATAATCTTCAACATCAAAACCTGCTGCCACTGCTTCAAAAATTAATAACGAACTTATCAAAGCAAAAAGAATAATAATATTGCGTAAAACTTTGCTTTTCAAAATTTTTCCTCATTAATATTATCATCTGAAATTATTCATGTCAAATTGATGTTTTGTAAACTGTAAACAAGCCATCGGAACCACCCTCTTTTTTTAGTCTGAAAAAACAAGCAAAACATCGTTTTCTTTTCCGCTTTTATATATTAATGACGAAAAATCCGACTTGTCACGAAAAAACTGCAAATTATTTTATAATCCTCTGTTTTGCATTAAGCACAAGGCAGTATTTTGTCGGTAATTCACAGTGCACAACAAGTAAAAAACTGCACTTTTTTTAATAATTCAACAGTTGAGCTCACGGAAATACTGTGATATAATAAATCATCTTCCCCCGAAAGGATTCATTATGGTTGCAAAAGACGTAAAATTAATCGAATATTCCAAAAACGTTGACATGGGCAACTGCATAACCCATGCCGTCGGTGCGGTTTTATCCGTTGCGGCAATTATTCTGCTGATGACCGCCGCCGAAGGTTCAAGACAGATTGTTTCCGCACTTCTCTACGGCGTTTCGATGCTTGCGGTTTATACGGTTTCGGCGATTTATCACGGACTGAAAAACGGCGAAGCAAAAAGAATCGCAAGACTTCTCGACCACTCCGCAATTCCGCTTCTCATTGCAGGCACAACAACTCCGTGTGCTTTGGTTGCGCTTTATGACATAAGTGTTTTTCACGGTATTGCCGTTCTTTGTGCAGCATGGTTCTGCGCATTATTCGGTCTGATTTCAAAGATATTTTTCTTCGAAAAACTTAAATCCGTTACCATGGCGGTTTACATAATCTGCTGTGCGGCAATGCTTTTCAGTGCGATTCCCGTCATTGACGAAATGGAGAAAGGCTCGTTTGAACTTATCGCCGCAGGCTGCGTAGCCTATGTTATCGGTGCGATTTTCTGTTACCTCGGAATCAAACGGGAAAAGCTTCATATCGTTTTTCATCTGTTTGTGTTGCTTGCAAGTGCGATACATTTCTATGTTATCTATTTTATAATCATAAGGTGAACCATGAACGAAGAAGATAAGCTCCTGCTTGCCAGAATCCGTGACAGAGCAAGGCAATGCAGCGATAATTCAATGATAACAAACAGCGTTTTTCTCGACATGAGAGAACGCTCTGTTGTTGCGTCGGCACACCTTGACTGCAGCGGTGCACGCATGATTTTCTACGGCGGTTTTGAAGATGCCGAAAGAACAATTGCTGTTTTTCTGCCCGATTACATTGACGCAGACGATACACAGAGACTTTTCGATTATTTCGAAGAATGTCCCGAATCCGACCCGGTTTCGTTTGTTGAAATCGAAAAAGATAAATTCTCCCCCGCACTTTCTCACCGTGACTATCTCGGCGCACTAATGGGTCTTGGCATAAAACGGGAGATGACGGGCGACATCATCGTTAGCGAAAACGGCTGCAAAATGGCTGTGCTTCCGAAAATCGCACCCTTCATCGTTGAAAATCTCGGCAAGGCGGGCAGAGGCACTCTCAAGGCAAAAATCATTCCCTCATCTCAGGCGAGAAACGGCGAAAAATCCGTCGGCACTCCCGACAGCTTCACCGTTTCTTCAATGCGTCTTGACAGTATTGTCAAAAATGCCTTTCGTGTTTCAAGGAGTGACGCCTGCGCCGCAATTGAATCGGGACTTGTTTTTGTCAACGACCTTGAATGCGTAAAACCCGACAAAAAAATCTCCGACGGCGACAAGGTTGTTTTTCGCAGGAAGGGCAGAATCATCGTCAAGGACTGCTCATCTGTTTCAAAAAAAGGCAGAATTATTGTTGAAATCACAAGGTTTGTTTAATCTTATTAAGGGGTATCTCTCGGAGATACCCCTGTTTTTTTATGCAATCATACAAAAACAAAACCCAATTTTTGTGTATATTCACAAACGTAAAATAATTATCTTGTCTTTCGTAAAAATTACTAAAAAAAACATTGAAAAGGAAAAACTTTTGTGATATAATCCTATTTAATACGGTATTATTATAAAAGAGAAAATTTGATTTTCTGTCCGCTGAACAAAAATGCGGACTTCTATAACCGGATTATATTCAACCCAAGGAGGAATTTCTTTGAAAGCTTACAGCGCAAAAGACATCAGAAACATCGTTCTTGCCGGTCACGGCGGACGAGGCAAAACCACACTTGCAGAGGCAATGCTCTACATTTCCAACGCAACAGAAAGACTCGGCAGAGTTACCGACGGCAACACCGTTATGGACTTTGACGCAGAAGAAAAAAGACGTAAGTGTTCAATTGCTTCGGCAGTTGCTTCATTTGAATGGAAAAATACAAAAATCAATATCATTGATACTCCGGGTCTTTTTGACTTTGCAGGCGGTATGAGTGAAGGTATGCGCGCAGCAGGTGCAGTTCTTATCGTACTTGCATCAGGCAGCACCCTTGACGTTGGCGCTGAAAAGGCTTACAAGGCAGCAACCGAAAGAGGCATCAACAAGATGTTCGCTATCACAAAGTGTGACGCTGAAAACGCTCATTTCTATAAGACATTCGATTCACTTCAGGAAGAATACGGCAATAAGATTTGCCCCGTAGTTGTTCCTTATGTTGAAGGCGACAAGGTTGTTTCCTATGTTGACTTCTCAAGAAACGAAGCTTTCTCATACAAAGACGGCAAGCGTTCAGATGCTGCTATGCCCACAGGTGACGACAGAATCGATAGAATGAAGGAAGCATTCATTGAAGCTGTTGCATCCGCAGACGAAGAACTCATGATGAAATTCTTCGACGGCGAAGAGCTCACCGCTGACGAAATCGACAGAGGTCTCAAGGAAGGCATCCTTGCAGGCGACATCTGCCCCGTTTATGCTTGCTCAGGTTATCAGCTTGAAGCTGTTGACCTTATCAATAACAGTATCGTTCAGTCCGCTCCCGATGCAGCTTCCGTTGCATCCGAAGGCGACCTTACCTGCGACGAAAACGGACCTCTTGCAGCTATCTGCTTCAAGACAGTTGCTGACCCCTTCGTTGGTAAGATGTCATATTTCAAGGTTATTTCAGGTAAAATCACATCCGATACTCCCGCTTACAATGAACGCACAGGCGAATCCGAAAGAATGGGTAAAATCGTATTCCCCAAGGGCGGCAAGCAGGAAGAAGCTGCAGCAATCGTTGCAGGCGATATCGGTATCGTAACAAAGCTTTCAGGCTTCAAGACAGGCGACACAATGTGCGCTCCCAAGTCTGATATCAAACTCAAGGGCGTTAACTTCCCCGCACCCTGCCTTCCCATGGCTGTTAAGGCTAAGAAGAAGGGCGAAGAAGATAAGGTTGCAGCAGGTCTCAACAGACTCGCAGAAGAAGACCTTACCATCAGCTACTACACAAACGCAGAAACCAAGGAACAGATCATCTCCGGTCTCGGCGAACAGCATCTTGACTCCGTTGTTACAAAGCTCAAGACAAAGTTCGGCGTTGAAGTTGACCACGAAGTTCCCAAGGTTGCTTACAGAGAAACAATCAGCAAGAAGGTTGCTGTTCAGGGCAGACATAAGAAGCAGTCAGGCGGCAGCGGTCAGTTCGGTGACGTTTGGGTTGAATTCGAACATATCGACACAGAAGATTTCGAATTTGCAGAAAGAGTTGTCGGCGGCTCCGTTCCCAAGAACTTCTTCCCCGCAGTTGAAAAGGGTCTTCGCGAAGCTATCCT
>JAZSCO010000157.1:0-13243 GCA_045602965.1 Acutalibacteraceae bacterium
TTAACACTATTTTTCAGCGTTATGCCCTTTTTCCGCACCTTAACGTTTATGAAAACGTTGCTTTCGGTCTGAGAAAAAAGAAAGTTACCGAAAAGCAGATTAAAGAAACTGTTGAAGAAATGCTCGCTCTGGTTAATCTGACGGGCTTTAATAAACGCAATATAAATTCGCTTTCAGGCGGTCAGCAGCAGAGAGTTGCAATTGCAAGAGCTCTTGCCGTAAAGCCCAGAGTCCTTCTTCTCGACGAGCCTCTCGGCGCTCTTGACCTCAAACTTCGCAAGGATATGCAGGTTGAACTTAAGAACATTCAGCAGAGACTCGGCATAACCTTTATTTACGTTACCCATGACCAGGAGGAAGCTCTTTCAATGTCCGACACTATCGTTGTTATGGACGGCGGCGTTATCCAGCAGATAGGAACTCCTCTTGATATATATAATGAGCCCAAGAATGCTTTTGTTGCCGATTTTATCGGTGAAAGTAATATTCTTGACGGCATTATGATTGATGACTGCCTTGTTGATTTCTCGGGTCACCGTTTTGAGTGTCTTGATAAAGGTTTCGGCAAAAATGAAGCAGTTGATGTTGTTGTCCGCCCTGAAGATGTTGACGTTGTTGAGCCTGAAAAAGGAATGCTCTGCGGTGTGGTTACATCCGTAACATTCAAGGGCGTTCACTTTGAAATCATTGTTGATATCGGCGGTTTCAAGTGGATGATTCAGACAACGGATTATCAGCCTGAGGGCGCAAAAATCGGACTTTTTATTGAACCCGATGCGATACATATCATGAAAAAATCCGAGTATTCGGGTATTTACGGAGACTACAGCTCCTTCAGTGAGGAATTTGATGAGCTCTCCAACGCCGAGGAGGAGGTTGAGGAATGAACAGCCGTTCTTCATTCAGAACGAAGCTTATCGCTTCTCCTTATGTTGTCTGGTCAGTGCTGTTTATTGTTGCTCCGCTGATTTTTGTTGTGTATTACTCGTTCACCGATGCTTCGGGTACATTCACTTTTGAGAATATTGAAGCGCTCGGAAAATATATACCCACTTTTCTGCGTTCAATATGGTTTGGTATTGTTGCAACAATAATCTGCCTTCTTATTGCATTTCCGCTTGCTTACATTATTTCTCAGAAAACCGAAAAAGTTCAGCGTACTCTTGTTATGCTTGTCATGCTTCCGATGTGGATGAGTTTCCTTATCAGAACTTATTCATGGATGGCTCTTCTTCAGGATACGGGTATTATCAACAGCTTTCTCGGAAAACTCGGAATTGACCCGATACATATGATAAACACTGAGGGTGCGGTTATTCTGGGCATGGTTTATAACTTTTTGCCCTATATGATTATGCCGATTTATTCGGTTATGGCAAAGCTTGATTACAGCATGGTCGAAGCCTGTCAGGACCTCGGAGGCAACAGGCTTACCGTTATCAGAAAATGCATTATTCCCATGAGTATGCCCGGCATTGTTTCGGGTATAACGATGGTTTTTGTTCCGTCTGTCAGCACATTTTACATTTCACAGAAGCTCGGCGGCGGTTCGTTTGACCTTATCGGCGATGTTATAGAAAGACAGTTTCAGCAGTCGTATAATTATAATCTCGGCGCATCGCTTTCGCTGGTTCTCATGGTGCTTATTCTTATCTGCATGGCGGTTATGAACCGCTTTTCGGGTGATGAGGAGGGCGTTGTTATATGAAAATTGCATCGAAGGCATATGCCGCCCTTGTGTTTATTTTTCTCTATGCCCCGATTATTGTAATGATTGTTTTTTCATTCAATTCATCGAGCAGTACAAGCGTGTTTTCGGGTTTTTCTCTTGATTGGTACAGAGTTCTTTTTGAAGATGAAGCAACCCTCAGAGCGCTTTATAACACCCTTATTCTTGCAATCAGCTCGTCCGTTATTGCAACGGTTCTCGGAACTGCAGCGGCGGTTGGAATTGACAAATTCAAAAAAGGTATTCCCCGTTCAGGCATTATGGCTGTGACTAATATTCCCATGATGAATCCTGAAATTGTAACGGGTATTTCAATGATGCTTCTTTTTGTTTTTGTGGGCAGACTTGTCAATATCGATGCAGTTCTCGGATTCGGAACGCTTCTTATTGCTCATGTCACATTCAATCTGCCCTATGTTATTCTTACGGTGCTTCCCAAACTTCGCCAGACGGACAGAAATCTTGCTGAAGCAGCTCAGGACCTCGGATGCAAGCCTGCAACAGCTTTTTTCAAAGTTGTTCTTCCGTCAATTATGCCGGGTATTATTACGGGCATGATTATGGCGTTCACTCTTTCGCTGGATGATTTCATTATCAGTTATTTCACCGGCGGTCCGGGTTTCCAGACTCTTCCGATTGCCATTTTTTCAATGACAAAGAAAAGAGTCAAGCCCGATATGTATGCACTTTCCGCTTTGATATTCATCAGCATTCTTTTGCTTCTTATTCTTTATAATATTGCACAGCAGAAGAGCGAAGAAAAGTCAAAGAAAAAGTAATCGGTATTACTCAAAGGAGTGATAGAATTGAAAAACAGAATAGTTTCGGTGTTTCTTGCACTGATTATTGCTTTTGTTCCGAGTGCGTTTGTTTTTGCGGCGGAACAGAGCGAAACAGATGCCCTCAGAGGCACAACTCTCTATGTTTATAACTGGGGCGAATATATTTCTGACGGTGTTGACGGTTCACTTAACGTAAATGAGGCATTCGAAGAAAAATACGGCATTGAAGTTGTTTATGAAACCTACGATAACAATGAGGTTATGTATTCAAAGCTTAAGGGTGGCGGTGTATCGTACGATATTGTTATTCCGTCGGACTATATGATTCAGAGAATGATAGCCGAGGATATGCTTCAGCCGCTTGATTTTTCCAATATTCCGAACTATAAATATATCCCCGAAAAATATAAAAACCTTGCTCATGACCCCGAAAATCTTTATTCCGTACCCTATACGGTCGGTATGGTTGGTCTTATTTATAACACAGCGATGGTTGAAGTCCCCCCCACAAGCTGGACTTCTCTCTGGGATAAAAACTATTCAAACAGCATTCTTATGTTCAATAATCCCCGTGATGCTTTTGCGATTGCGCAGAGTGTTCTCGGAATGGACTATAACAATGAATCTCCCGCTTCATGGAGAGTTGCCGCAGAGCTTCTTAAGGAGCAGAAAAACGTTTCTCCCGCATATGTAAACGATGAAATCTTCCTCAAGATGGAATCAGGTGAAGCAGCTCTTGCACCTTATTATGCAGGTGACTTCCTTTCAATGCAAGAAAATAATCCTGACCTTGCTTTTGTTTATCCCGAAGAAGGCGTGAATTTCTTTGTTGACGGCGCTTGCGTTCTGAAGGATGCGAAGAATAAGCTTGCTGCAGAGCTTTATATCAACTTCCTTCTCGAACCTGAGATTGCCCTTGCAAATGCCGAATACATTTGCTATGCAAGTCCTCATACGGAAGTTTATACAAATCCCGAATATTCATTCTATGAGGATGAAATCCTTTATCCCGAAGACGGAAAATTCAAAACACAGCTTTTTCTTAATCTTAATCCTGATATTCTTGCATTAATGAGTACACTCTGGGACGATGTTAAAAACCATGTTCCTTCAGGCACGGGAAACTCGTTGCTTTTCTTTGGCGAAGATGAAACAGCTGCTGATAACGGTGAAGAAATGACTCCTGAGGCACAGAAGTATGCGCTCTATATCGGAATATTTGCATTGATATGTCTGGCATATATAGTCTTCAGATATGCAAGAAAGAAGTATCGCGAAAACGTATAAGACATAAAGAAATCCCCCTGAGAAATCAGGGGGATTAATTTGTTTGTATCAGAACGGGTTTACAAGTCTGTCAAATGTAATCGGATTGTAGCCGAGACCGAAATATTTGAATATCCAGATGAAGGGATTAAGTCTGAAGAATGCAACGTCAACTATTGTTACAAGACCTCTGAGGAAGGTTGAAATATCTTTTGTTTCGGGGATGCATTCTTTTTCGAATTCTTCGCCTTCAACGTTGAGAACGAGGGGCTGTGAGTAACAGATACCGTTATCACCCGAAAGATAGAATCTTACATACATATAAGGTTCTGCGAGGAATTCGTCGTTGTGAAGATCAAGAGTTGCACTGCCGTTTTCGATGCTTTCTCTCTTGATAACTTCGCCGTTTGAAACCCATGTGATGATGTTTGCATTAATGCCTTCAACGGTGATTGTGTCTGCTTCCTGGTCAACGCTCATTCTCTTTACCTGAGGAGTATTGTCAAGCCAGTAAGCTTTTGTGTTATAGACATCCTGCTCGATAAAGCCGGGCATTTCTTCCATGCCGTTGAGTTCAACACCGTTTGAGAAATGAGAGATTGAAAAGAACTGACCTTTTTCAAGACACTTGCGGAATGCTTCGAGTGAAAGCTCGGGCATCCAGCTCATTGTGTAAGCGTCGTTTATTGAAGTTTCGTTGTGGGAGTCTGCAAATGTATTACCCCAGGGAACAACGCCGTAGGGGATTGTTTTCTGAAGAATCTGGTCATAGAGAATGCGGTCGCAACGAGTGTGAGCATCGGTTGCGCTGTTGATACCTGTGCCGAGAGAGGAGCCTTTGTTGTCGAGGAATATCTTTGCGAACTTGTTTACATAGTATTCGTCAACTTTTTGTCCGACATATTTTTCGGAGTCTTTGTCAGTGTAAACATATTCGCCGACATGGGAAAGGAAAGAAATACCGCCTGCATCCTTAACGCCCTTTGAAGGAGTCTCATAGTCTCCGAAAACGCCTGCAAGACCCTGACCGTATTCTGCCCAATAACCTGTAAGATGGCAGTCGGCAATAGGAGTTGCCATGTTGAGTTCTATTCCGAGGGGAACATCGAGCATACCGTTTTCGGTTGTTCTTGTGAGAGTATCGCCTGCAGAAGTAACAAAACTTCTTTCGGGATGTGTGCCGTTAATATATGCCTGATACTCATTTTCGGGAATGGGAATTATGTCTGCCATTTTTGTGCGTTCTTTCTTGATAAAACGCATGAGAGGAACAGTTTCGGGAACAACATTCCATCCTCTGTTGAGTGTGCCGTGGTCTGTGAGTGCAACGATTTCGAAGTCAAGAGCGTAATGCATCTTGCAGAATTCGTCAATGGTAAGGAAACCGTCACTTGCAGTTGTATGGCAATGAAGCTGGGTTTTGTAGTCATCCCACTCATCCCATTTGATATCCTCATAAGGATTGTCAATTATGTAATTCTTTTTTGTTTTCGGTGATGCAGGTGTTTCTGCATTGGTTGCAAAAACAGGTGAAGCACTGAAAATCATTGTTCCTGCAAGAACAAGCGAAAGTATCTTTTTTGCGATTTTCATGGATTCATCTCCCTTTATTTAATAGTAAAATTATAACATAATAGGAAGAATGTTTTCAATTGTTGAAAATGTAGAAAAGAAAGGGCAAGGATTTGTTGTCCTTGCCCAAAAACTTTTGATTTCTGTTTACTGTTTTGCACCTTCATCAAACATTTCAAGCATTTTTACGCTTGCTGCAAAGCAGTTTGCAATACCTGCTTCGTTCATGTTGGTGTATGTATCAAGTCTTGTGTGGTAATAGCGTTCAAGCTTGTGGTTAAGACCTGTAACACCTGCTGCTTTGAATCCGCCCTGAGCAAAGCCTGCTGAATCCGTTGCACCGCCGAGGGGAGGCACACCGCCCTTTTTGCAGGGAACACCAACAGCTTTGGCAGCTTCCATGAACAGGTCGCAAGCATCTTTATCGGATCTTACGGTGCCGTTAAGGTCATAGTAGTTTGACATAAGATATTTGGGGTCATTGATTGTATCATAAGCATAGATGAATGTGGGAACATCCTGGAATTCACCCTTGTGAGCCTCTGCCCATGCTTTTGAACCTCTGAGAACGATTTCTTCAGAGCCTGTAAGGATAACGCCGATTTCGGTGTTTTCAAGCTCGATTCCTTCGTCTTTGAGATACTTGAGAATGGCAATACCCATGTAGCAACCTGTAAGGTTGTCGTTTGCACCGTCAACAACTCTGCGATAATTCACCATGAAGAAAAGACCGATTGAGAAGGGGAGAGTAACAAGACCCCAGAGACCTGTCTTGACAAGAGGATCTGAAACGTCGGGCATACCGAATGTCACGCCGTTTTTAACAACATAAATGATTGAAAGCACAAGATAGAATACTGCTGCACCAATAACGATTATTGCGTGACCTTCAAAGCCTACGCCGCCGAGTGCATAGTTAACGGGCCATTCCCATGTTGCATCGGGGTGACCGTTGAAGATGATTCTTCTCTTGACTTCGCCGGTGCATTTCTTTATAGCGGTAACATTATGACTTGTCTTCTTGGGGAAGAGAGGATCAAGAACCTTTTTGTAAAGTCCGAACTGGAGAAGAACGATTGCAAAACCTGCGATAATAAGAGGAATGGAAATTACGGGAGCAAACGGGTAGATGATTGCGCCGAGAATAGCGAGAGTAACGGTGAAATAAATCCAGCCGTAAAATGCACGGGGCGCTACTTCATAGCTTTCAAGCTTAACATCTTCGCAGCCGCAGTCTTTTTTAAGAACTTTCGCCATATATTCGCAGGATTTCTTTTCACCCTCCGAACCGGGATCTCTTTTGCCGCACTTTTTGATGACATGAGTTATTTCTTTAACTATGTATTTTGCGGCGCTGTCTTTTTTGTCAATGATTTTCTGTAAATTCATAAAAAATTCCCCTTTCATAACATAACAAAATTTTAACATTTCGCAAAAATTTTGTCAACAAATCAAAGAGCAGATGTTACACTTTTTACAAAAAAATAATTATATCAGTTCGATGTCAGCATAAGCGGCATAGTGATCCGAATAATATCTGCCGTCAATCATTTTGTCGATAACCTTGAATTTAATAGGTTTAACGGTTGATTCGTCAACAAAAACGAAGTCGATTATAGCCTTGATTTCGTCAGGTCTGAAGCCGTGATATGTAAGGGAATCATCGGTGTCGGGAGCAAGTTTTCTTGCATCCTTCATGTTTGCGCTGACCATTGTGTTGTAGCAATCGGAATCCTGATAAACGTTGAAGTCCCCCGTACATACGACGGGCACTCCGCCGAAAGATGCAGCTTTTTCCTGAATCATTTTTGCGCCGTTAATCTGTGCCTGAATGCCTACATGGTCAAGATGGGTGTTGAAATGAACATAAGATTTGCCTGTTTCTTTATCGGTGAGTTTTACGTATGAAGCAATTCTTATGCAGGCGGAATCCCAACCTTTTGAAGGCTTATCAGGTGTTTCCGAAATCCAGAAATTTCCGCTGTCGCTTGCAGTGAATTTATCTTTTTTATAGAAAACAGCCGAGAATTCGCCCTTTTTCTTGCCGTCATCCCTGCCGACTCCGACATAGTCATATTCGGGAAGATTTTTTATAAGCTTTTTCATCCATGACCAGTGTGCTTCCTGAACTCCGAATGAATCGGGATTTGCTTCGCGGATAACTCTGTAAACGAGAGGAGCTCTTTTATACCATTTTCTGTGTTTTCTGCCTGCACAAAGCAGATTAAAGGTTAAAACTCTGTACATATTATTTACCTCCGTTAAAAAGGGTGAGTTCAACGATTATCGGGAAATGGTCTGAGGGATAAATAAGGTCGATTGTGCCTGAGTCAACAATGCTTGTTTTAACTGATGAGCAATAAGCATTGGTGAAAATATAGTCAATGGGTTTTGTGTTGAAAACGAACGGATTGTAATCATGATATGTTGCGCAGTCATCATACTTTTCAGCCATGAATTTCGTGTTTTTAAGGCCGCAGGAAAGAAGTTTATTATATACTTCAGACTCTTCTCTTGAGTTGAAGTCACCTGTTACAACAACCGGAATATCGGGTGCGATTTCGGCAATACGTGAGGCGAGAAGAGAAACGGACTCAACCTTTGCCACAGCACCGACATGGTCAAAATGAGTGTTGAAATGCGCGTAAACGAAACCGCTTTCCTTACATCTGAGAATAGCATATGTAACAATTCTGTAGCAAGCGCTGTCCCATCCCATTGAGGGAGTGTCGGGAGTTTCGGAAAGCCAGAAATCGCCTGAGTCTACAAGTTCATATTTATCTTTCAGATAAAAAATGGAGCATGATTCTCCGAGAGAAATGCCGTCGTCTCTGTATGTTCCGACTCTTGCGTATTGCGGAAGAGCTTCTTCGAATGAATCTGTCCACCATTTGTCCGCTTCCTGAACACCTATTGAATCTGCAGCGTGTTTTTCTATCATTTTGACGGAACGGGGGAGTCTGATGTCGTTCGCATGTATTCCTTCACCGCTGATTTTAACATTGAATGACATTGTTTTAATGTCATGAAATGATGCGGCTTCTGCTATAGGATTGGGATTGATATTTATACCTACGGGCTCTGTAGGAATCGGTTCCTGCGACGGTGTGAAAAGAGATGCAATTGCCATGAATACGGCAACAATAATCTGACAGAATTTGAAAAGCATTTTTATTTCTCCTTATCCGTTAATAAGTGTAAGTTCCGAAATCACGGGATGATGATCGGAAGAATAAATACCGTTGAGTTTTTCGGTGTCAACTTTATAGCTCTTGACATCTGATACAAAGCCGTTGACGAAAATATAGTCAATGGGTTTTGTCTTTTCAACAAGCTCCGAATAACCGTGATATGTGCTGTGACTGTCAGAAATTTCGGCGATGTATTTTGTATCCTTGAAGCCGCTTTCAAGCACTCTGTTATAGGCATCTCCGCCTTCTTCATCATTGAAGTCGCCCGAGAAAACAACGGGGATATCGGGTGCAATTTCTGCGATTTTCTTTGAAACAACAGCAACAGATTCGTTTCTTGCGATAACACCCATGTGGTCAAAGTGAGCGTTGAAATGAGCGTATGTAAATCCTGTTTCTTTGTTCTTGAGAATTGCATAGGTGCAAACTCTTTTGAACATTGCGTCCCAGCTTCTTGAAGCTTTTTCGGGAGTTTTTGAAAGCCAGAATGTGCCCGAGTCAAGAAGTTCATACTTGTCTTTTTTGTAGAAAACGGGGCTTGCTTCACCGCCGCCTTCGTTTGAATTTCTGCCTATGCCGACATAAGCATAATCGGTAAGTTCAGCAGGAAGTCTTTCCATCCATCCTTCGTCAGCTTCCTGAAGACCGAATGAATCGGGATCATATTTTCTGATATTGGTAACTATTTCATCGGTTCTGTTTTCGGGAGATTTTTCGCCCGAACCGCCAATCCATACATTATAGCTCATGATTGTAACTGACTGAGTTTTGGTTGCTTCGGGAATTGTTGCGGGGTTAACCTGAGTAACGGGTGTCGGGGTATAAAAAAGTGAAAGTATTGCGGTAACAACCGCAAAGAATGCGCCGATGATTTTGTCAATCATAGTTATTTTCTCCTTATCCTATATAGTTTGTCAACGCCGAAATATCAAGCACATCGAGATTATCGGCAGTTGAAATAACACTGTAAATGTCTTTTGCCATTTTCAATATGCCGCCGTTTTCGTCGCTTTCTGCATTGAGAACGATAATCGGATCGTGAACGCTCAGGCGAAGCAAAAACCAGCCGTTACCGTTGTTTTTATCGGCATTGATTCTGATTCCCTCATGATTATCATTTGCCGCAGACCAATTTGTGTTTGATTTTGCTGCATTTTCAAAAAGCGATATGATTTTTTCACCCTCAGGTCTGAAATCTTCACAGAGGATTTTAAAACGCATTTCTTTTTCTTCAACAGGTTCACGAAGATTTTTAATCAAATCATTAAGTGATTTTCCTTCTTTTGCAAGTGAAGCTGCCTGGATAATCAGTTTGGTTATAAGATATGCACCGTCGTCAAGATAATAATTTTCCGCAAAAGCCGCATGACCCGAAGTTTCCATTGCAAGGGGACATTTTATGCCGTTTTTTTCAAGCTCGATTTGTTTGTTGATAACGTTTTTGTAGCCTCTCTTGAATCGCAGATGGACACCGCCGTTAGCTGCAATAAACTCTGCAAGACCGTCTGAGGTAACGCTGTCGGTAACAATTGTACCGCCTTTGCATGAATCGAGTGCGACCTTTGAAGCAAGAGCGACGAGTCGGTTTCTGTTGATTTCAAAACCGCCTTTGCCAACACAGCCTGCTCTGTCAACATCAGTATCAAATATAATGCCGAAATCGGCGTTTGAAACCTTGACTGCATTTGAAATGCTCTCCATAGCTTCGGCATTTTCGGGATTGGGAGCATGGTTGGGGAAGTTGCCGTCGGGGTCAAGGAAAACGCTTCCGTCAGTGTCCGCACCGAGAGGTGCAAGTACGTCGTAAGCATAGAAACCGCCGACGCCGTTACCTGCGTCAACAACAATTTTCATTCCTTCAAGAGGTTTGTTTCCGTTGTTTACACCGGTTATTATCATTTCACGGAGAATTTCCGAATAACGCTTCATGAAGTTGCAGGAAACACATTCTCCTTTTTCATTTCCGATTGGATTTTCAGCTTTACCTGCGACATCAAGAATGTCTGCGATATCTGAGCCGTCAAGACCGCCGTCACGGGTAAAAAATTTAAGACCGTTTCTGTCTTTCGGATGATGGCTTGCAGTAATTTGCACGGCACCGTCGCAATTCAATTCAACCGTTGTCATAAACATTGCGGGAGTTGATGCGAGAGAGCAGTCAATAACCTTTGCTCCGTTTGAAACAAGAGCTTTGATAACTGCATTCTTTATTCTGTCTGCCGAAAGACGGCTGTCATGACCGACCGAAACGCAGGGATTATCTTTGCCTGTTTTGTTTTTTAGCCACAACAGAAAAGCATAGCCCGATCTTGTGACCATTTCGTCGCTCATAAAAAGCAGATTGGATTCATCACCGAGCGCATAGCCTCTTATGTCACTGCCACTTTTGAATTTCGAATAATCCACGGTTATTCCTCCTTGGAAAAATATTCATCTGAAACGCTGAGCAAAAATTTATACATGGGGATATATGCCTGATAATAACCTCTGATAATTTCTATGATTTTTTCATCTTTCAAGTCGTCAATATCGCCCGAAAAAGAGATGAAACCAACGTCTTTTGCGTTGTAGAATTCTTCGAGACCTTCGGGACAACCGGGAAAAGGTCTTTTATATTGTTTTTTGAAGGATACCGAGCCGCATTTCTTGCATTTATCTGCCGCTTCTCTGAATTCTTCGGGTCTTTCGCGAAGTGCCTTACGAAATGTTTCCAGAAGACCCGGCTCATCGCCGTAAAAACCTACACCGAGAGAATAATCACGGGGAGTAATCTCAAACCACATACACGGATATCCTACCCAGTCGTGCTTCGGACGCATGAACATTATCCACATATTCTCACGGTAAAGAGATTTGTCTTTGGTGTATCTCGTATCTCTTCTGACTCTTGAAACCATTTTTGTCGGGATTGTATTCATAAGAGGATCAACGGAAACAAGTTCTTCGCCGATAATTCCGGCAATCTGACGCATGGGGATTGTAACGCCGTTTTTTATTGCGTCCTTGTGTTCTTCATAATAAGCTTTTGAATCTCTGAAACGGTTATCCGCAAGGAGAAACAACGAGTCACGTGTTATGCCGTCATATCTCATTTGAGAAGACCTCCCTGATAGAGCTTTTCTGCCGCAAGCATGATTGCCGTTTTGGCTGAGTGAAAATTGATTCCGCCCTGCATCCAGACCGCAAAGGGCTCACGAAGAGGAGCGTCTGCAGAAAGCTCTATGGAAGAGCCGAGAATGAATGCACCTGCCGCCATAATAACCTTGCTGTCATAGCCGGGCATATCCCACGGCTCAGGTGAAACATAAGAATCAACTGGAGCACCGCTCTGAATACCGCGGCAGAATTCAACAAGTCTGTCGGAATTTTCGAGACATAGAGCCTGAATGATGTCGTGTCTGCTTTCATCGCTTGACGGAGTAACGTCAAAGCCGAAGTTTTCAAAGAGTGCCGCTGCGTAAACAGCTGCTTTAAGCGCTTCTCCGACAACATGAGGCGCATGGAAAACGCCCATGAACATATTTCTGTTTTCGCCGAGAGAACAACCAACTTCTTTTCCGAGACCGGGGGTTGTTGCTCTGTAAGCACAAAGCTCAACGAGGTCTTTTCTGCCTGCTATGTAGCCGCCCGTTTTAGCAATCGAGCCGCCTGCATTTTTTATAAGTGAGCCTGCCATAAGGTCTGCACCGACATCGGTAGGCTCTTTTTTCTCAACGAATTCGCCGTAGCAGTTGTCGACCATAACAACCGCATCGCATTTTGAATGAACAAGAGAGCAGATTTCTCCGATTTCATCAACCGAAAGACTTGGACGCAAACTGTAGCCCCTTGAGCGCTGAATATAAACCATTTTCGGGTTAATTTCAAGAGCTTTTTCAATTGCAGCAAGGTCGGGTCTGCCATTTTTATCAAGATCAACCTGAGCATAACCGACTCCGAAATCCTTAAGCGAACCCATGCCGCTTCCGCTCAGACCGATAACGCTGTGAATAGTGTCATAAGGTGTACCTGTAACGCAGAGCATGGTGTCGCTGGGACGCAACACTCCGAAAAGTGCAACCGCAAGAGTATGAGTGCCGCAGGTGAACGAATGGCGAACAATTGCGTCTTCAGCACCAAAAACATCGGCATAGATTTTGTCAAGTTTATCTCTGCCTGTATCACCGTAGCCGTAGCCTGTTGAGCCTGCAAAATCTGTTTCGCTGACTCTGTTTTCAATGAATGCGGAAAGCACCTTCTGCTGATTGTATTCCGTGATTTCTTCAATTTCGCCAAATTTCTTTTTGGCTTTTTCGAGAGCCGCATCGCTTGCGGTCTTGATTTTTTCGCTTATACTAAAAAACTCTTTCAACTTCTTACCTTACCTTTTATAAATTCTGTTTAATGATTTGAAAAATTCTTTGTTTGCATTGTCAAGTTGCTCTTTGGTAACCCTGTAACTCCAGTTGCCTTTTGCAACGCCGGGAGTGTTGATTCTTGTGTCAGAGCCATACATAAGGAAATCCTGAATCGGAATAATCGCAAGGTCGCTGACACTTGCAAACACGGCACGCAGCAGCAGGGGAGTTGCGCCGCCCCAGTCGCCGCCTGCAAAGCCGCAGTAATCGAGCGCTCTTTTTCTTACATCGTCACCGCTTTCCCAAAGGAAACCGAAAAGCGTGTTATTGTCGTGTGTGCCTGAATAAGCAACAGAATTACGGATA
>JAZSCO010000158.1:0-7222 GCA_045602965.1 Acutalibacteraceae bacterium
CATCGAATCAACCTACGGTCTCGACAGAACGGTTCTTGCCCTTCTCTGCGAAGCATATGACGAAGAGGTTATCGATGCCGAAAAGAACGACACAAGAGTTGTTCTTCATCTCAGCCCCGCCGTTGCACCCTTCAAGGCAGCCGTTCTTCCTCTTTCAAAGAAGCTTTCACCCGACGCTCTCAAGGTTTACGAAAAGCTCCAGAAGAAGTTCATGGTTGACTTCGACGAAACAGGCTCAATCGGTAAGAGATACCGCCGTGAAGACGAAATCGGTACTCCCATCTGCATCACCTTCGACTTTGATTCTCTTGAAGATAATTGCGTAACAGTACGCGACCGTGACACAATGCAGCAGGAAAGAATTTCAATCGATGCTCTTGAAGATTATATCGCAGCACGCATCGGATTCTGATTTAGCTGAAAATTTGGGTATAATTATTTCATTAAAATAGAAAGGAACATGAGTTTTATGAAAGTTAATTTCACAGAAACCGTGCTCAGAGATGCTAACCAGTCTCTCATCGCAACAAGAATGCCTTTCTCGGATTTCAGACCCATTCTTGAAAAGCTCGATAAGGCAGGCTATTATTCACTCGAATGCTGGGGCGGCGCAACCTTCGATTCATGCCTTCGCTACCTCAACGAAGATCCCTGGGAAAGACTCCGCAACATCAAAAAAGCTTGTCCCAACACCAAGCTTCAGGTGCTCCTCAGAGGTCAGAACCTCCTCGGTTACAAGCATTATCCCGACGACGTTGTTCGCGCTTTCATCAGAAAGAGCGTTGAAAACGGCATCGACATCATCAGAATTTTTGATGCTCTCAACGACGTTCGTAACATCGAAGTGGCAGTTGATGAAACTCTCAAGTGCGGCGCCCATGCATCAGGCACAATCTGCTACACCATCAGCCCCACCCATAACCTTGAAAGCTACGTTAAGCTCGCAAAGGAAATTGAAGCTCTCGGCGTTCAGTCCATCTGCATCAAGGACATGGCAGGCATCATGAGCCCCAAGGAAGGCTACGACCTTGTTAAGGCGCTCAAAGAAAATGTTATAGTCCCCATTGTTGCTCATACTCCCGCAACACCAGGCCTCGGTTTCATGACACTCCTCAAGTGCGTTGAAGCAGGCGCAGACGTTATCGACTCAGCTATCTCATGCTTCTCAGGCGGTACATCACAGCCCGCAACCGAAACTCTTGTTTATACTCTCAAGCAGTACGGCTATGAAGTTGACGTTGACGAAAACGTATGCAAGGAAATCAACGATTTCTTCAAACCCATCCGTGCCAAGGCACTTGAAAGCGGTCTTCTCAATCCCGTTGTTATGGGCACTCAGACAGACGCTCTTATTTATCAGATTCCCGGCGGTATGCTCTCCAACCTCGTTGCTCAGCTCACCGCACAGAATAAGCTCGATAAGCTCGACGAAGTTCTTCTTGAAACTCCCAGAGTTCGTGAAGACCTCGGTTATCCTCCCCTTGTAACTCCCATGAGCCAGATGGTTGGCGTTCAGGCAACAGCAAACGTTCTTGCCGGCGAGAGATACAAGAACATCTCCAAGGAAGTCAAGAGCTACATTAGAGGCGAATACGGCAAGGCTCGCGGTAAGGTCAGCGAAGACCTCCAGAAGCTCGTTCTCGGGGATGAAAAGCCCTTCACAGGCAGATTCGCAGATACCCTTGAACCCGGCATGGAAGAAGCAAAGGCTTACCTCGGCGACAAGGCAACATGCGAAGAAGACGTTCTTTCATATATCGCATTCCCCACTCAGGCAGAAGCTTTCTTCGAAAAGCGTGAAGCTGACAGAAAGAACACTTTCTCATACACAATCACAAGAATTGACTGAGGGTGACGAATATGTTTGCAGATAAAATCACATTAACCATGCCCGAAACATTGCTCGTTGCCGTTGCAGGTATTCTGGTTGTTATGGTTGAACTCGCTTTGATAACCGTTCTCATTCTCGGTATATCAAAGGTTATGAGATCAATCGAAAGCAAGCTTACAGACGGCAACGATGAAGCTCCCGAAGTTTCCGTTACAGCCGTACCCGCAGCCTCACCTGCGGTTGCTCCCGTTGCTCCTGCCGCACCCGTTGCATATGTTCCCGCAGGCTCAATTCAGCTCATCGATGTTGACGAACCTACAGCGGCGGTTGTTATGGCTCTTGTAAGCAATCAGAGCGGCATTCCTCTCGAAAGACTTGCATTCAAGTCAATCAGAGGTATAACAGAACTTGTTGACGTTGACGAACGCACAGCGGCAACAATTATGGCAATCGTAAGTAAGGAAAGCGGTATTCCGCTTAACAGACTCAACTTCAAATCAATCAAAAAAGTGGAGGAATAATTATTATGAAATACGTTGTTAATCTTAACGGTAAAGCATATGAAGTAGAGGTTGAAGAAACCCAGGCAGTTATCATGAACGTTTCAGACGCACCCGTTGCGGCTGCTCCCGTTGCACCTGTTGCAGCTCCCGCACCCGTTGCAGCTCCCGCTCCTGCAGCTGCTCCTGCTCCCGAGGCAGCTCCCGCTCCTGCAGCTGCTCCCGCAGCTCCCGTTGCAGGCGGCACAAACATCACAGCTCCCATGCCCGGCACAATTCTTTCAGTTAACAAGCCCGCAGGCTCAACAGTTGCCGCAGGCGACGTTATCATTGTTCTCGAAGCTATGAAGATGGAAAACGAAATCGTTGCTCCCTGCGCAGGTACAGTTGCTCAGGTTCTTGTTTCAAAGGGCTCAACAGTTGAAACCGACGCAGTTCTCGCTGTTATTTCCTAAGGTGATTTTCTATGGAGTTTATCACAGAAATACTCAAGGGAATATGGGAAAGCTCAGGTTTTGCTCTGCTTCAGTGGCAGAATGCGGTTATGATTCTTGTTTCCGTCGTATTCCTTTATCTTGCTATCGTCAAGAAGTTTGACCCGCTTCTGCTTGTTCCCATTGCATTCGGAATTCTTCTTGCAAATATGCCCGGCGCAGGTCTTATGGACGACCCCACAGGTCTTATGGACACATCCAATATCGTTGAAGGCGCACACTGGTATGATTCGGGCGTTCTCAGGCTGATTTACGCAGGTGTTAAGAGTTCAATCTTCCCCTGCCTCATCTTCCTCGGAATCGGCGCAATGACAGACTTCGGCCCTCTGCTCGCAAACCCCGTCAGCCTTCTTCTCGGTGCGGCTGCTCAGCTCGGTATCTACATTGCATTTGTTATCGCAATTCTCCTCGGTTTCACACCGCAGGAAGCCGCATCAATCGCAATCATCGGCGGCGCTGACGGTCCCACAGCAATCCTTGTTGCTTCAAGACTTGCAGGTCACCTTCTCGGACCCATCGCTCTTGCGGCATATTCATACATGGCACTTATCCCCCTCATTCAGCCTCCTCTCATGAAACTTCTCACAACAGAGAAGGAGAGAAAGGTTGAGATGAAACAGCTCCGCAAAGTCAGCAAAACAGAGAAGATTATCTTCCCCGTTGTTGTTTTCGTTGTTGTTGCTCTGCTCATTCCCGACGCTGCACCCCTCATCGGTATGCTCATGTTCGGCAACCTTCTCAAGGAATGCGGCGTTACCGACAGACTCAGCGAAACCGCACAGAATGCGCTCACCAACATCGTAACCATCATGCTCGGTGTAACAGTCGGTGCAACAACAAACGGCACGGAATTCCTTCAGTGGAACACCATCAAGATTGTTATTCTCGGTCTTATCGCTTTTGCATTTTCAACAATCGGCGGTCTGCTTCTCGGCAAGCTTCTCTATCTTGTTACGGGCGGTAAAATCAATCCCCTCATCGGTTCTGCAGGCGTTTCCGCAGTTCCCATGGCAGCCCGTGTTGCTCAGGCCGAAGGCAGAAAGTATAACCCCACAAACTTCCTTCTCATGCACGCCATGGGTCCGAACGTTGCAGGTGTTATCGGTTCAGCCGTTGCAGCAGGTTTCCTGCTTATGATGTTCGGTAAATAAAACAAATAATTACAGCGACTTGCTTTTTCGGCAAGCCGCTGTTTTTTATGCATTATTTTATTCCGTAAAAATGGATAACGTTCATATCCTCTTCCATGTCAAGACCGTGAGAGCCGCAGCCTCCGTCGATTTCGTGGCATCCGTGGTCGGGACAGAAGCCGTAGAAAACCGTCTTATCGGCAAGCTTTTCATGGATTTTATCAACCATCTCCGAATAGAACGCAATATTTTTTTCAAGTCTTGCAAGTGCTTCTTCTGATTCAGGACCGAATTTATGCATTGTTCCGTCATAGTCACCGTTATAAATTACAACAAGGTCGTATTTATCCTCGTCAATGATTTCGAGAGCCTTCTTGTTGACTTCCTCGGGGGTATCATAGATGAAATAATCCATTTCACGCTCAAGGAAGATAACGGAAATACTGTCATTCTTTGTTGAAACAATCGCCGCCTTCTTGCCTGCTTTTATAAAGCGGTCAAAGAGGGTTTCTGTTTTCAGAACGGGTTTTTCGTATTTTTTAATCCCGTGGACATCGGGCATAACACCCGTATACATTGAAGCGAAGCAGACGGGAGTTACGCTCGGCATAACCGAAAGCATCGGCATTGCAACATCTGAACGAATCATTGCCGGTGCAAATTTCTCCGTGTATTTCTGCCATACCCAGAGAGCAACAGCGTCGGGGTTATAAATTATCACACGGTCAACGCTCTTTTCTCCGAGCTTCTTTTCTGCAAGTGCCGTTATTGCCGCATTGGGTTTCTCGGTTGTATCGTAAACCTCACCGCCAATGAGTGAAACCGCCGATGCATGGAGCGACGAGATGCAGATTGAACTGTTCAGATCAGCCATAAAATTATCTCCTTAAAAAATCGAAAGTGACGATGTGATGCAATAAACAATTGTATAGAACATCGAAAGAAGCTCCTTGAGACCGAGCATTCTGAGGAATGCATCAAATTCGCCGAAAAGAATGCTGTCGAACGGAGTTTTTGCCTCTGCGTTCACATAGCCGTCCTGTTTTTCAGCCGCCGCGCCATTATCAAGGGTGAAGCCCTGAGTTCTGTAGCCGACGGGAGTTATGTTATCCATTGTGTAATAAACTGTTACATTGACAACTGATGCCGATTTTTCGGGAATATCGCCAGTAAACGGGATTTCAAGCTTATCGCCGGGATTGAGGCTGTTGAATGCGGGAATGTCAAACTTAAGATTTGCGCCGTCGCAATAAACCGCAAGAATATTGACCTTGCCGGTGTTGCAGACATTGGTAACCGTGAGTGACTTCGCATCGCCCGAGAGATATCCTTCCTTGCATCCGTCAAATGCGGCATGAACGGTATGGGACGCATTGGTGGAATATTTGAACTGAGGATAGTTCTCATCGGAATAAACATCGGTGATGTTATCGGTCAGAAGAAGGGTCATCATAAGGATTCTCGTATAGTTATCCTTATATGTCATTCCGTGGAAAAGACCGTCAACAAACCATGTGTTATCGGGAAGATATGCGGTTGACGCATCGATTTCCATATTGGGGGAAATCTTGTTTTTGCCGCCGCAAGGATTCTTCTGCACATAACCGTCAGCAAATCTTGTGCCGTAGGGTGCACAGGTTGCTCCCGTTGAAGCGTTGGTAGTGATAATGCCGTCGGAATCCTCGTTCATTCCCGTTACGATTCTTTCGCCCGCGCCTGCGATAATTGAAATATTCATGCCGTTTTCGATGCATTCGGCAAGCTTTTCATCCATTGTGGGAAGAATTTCATAGTGGAAACGGTCACTTATTTCAATGAGTCTTGCGCTCTCAACGGGGTCAAGAAGCTGTTTCTTTGCAGCTTCATATTTATCGGCAGGAATGAAATCCCAAAGGCTGCCCCAGTAACCGAGAGTAGGCATTATCTTGGGGAAGAGAGTGTTGAGAAGATTATCAACAAAACCGAGCTGATTTGCCTTTACTAGCCAGTTATAGTTTTCTTCCGTCATTGTTCCGTTTTCAACGAAACGGACAAGACATTCTTCGTCAAACTCAATATTTGCAGTCATTGCATCGTAAGCAATACCTGCGCCGCCGATTGCAGGCACGGTCATAACAACGTTATCCACTTCGTTCTTATAACCGTAAAGATTAAGATATGTTGCAGTAACCTGACCGCCGTGGCTGATTGCCCAAAGATTAACCTTATCCTTGCCGCTGTGCTCTTTGACGGACTGAATAAAATCATCAAGCAGACCCGCACAGTATTCCGCACCCATTCTGAAATCGGTGCTGAAATTATAGATATTCTTATGTCCTACATATTCAGCTATTTCATCGGAAATTTCAATTTCCTGTCTGTACTTTCCGTCAGGGAAATTTGCATTGAGATGAACATTGTTTTTATCCGCCGCTTCGGTATAATCCTGATGAATTTCATAAGCGCTTGTGCCGTCGGGATTGCAGCGAAGCTTTTCAAAAAGCGCATTCATTTCCTCGGCGAGAACATCGGAAATATATTCTGCGTTGCCTACCGTAAGCGCACCAAGACCAATGCCAAGCTCTGCAATTCTTGAGAAAACTCTCTCAAGCACATAATCCCAGTCAAGTCCCCATACGCTTTCGCCCGTTTCAAGGCTTTCACCGCAATAGAGATTTGTTGAGCTGTAGCCGGGTACGATAATAACGGGATAATCCGTAATATCTCCCGTCACTTCATCCGATGCAGATGCGATAATCATACACGACGACATAACCATCACAAGGGAAAGAATGATGCACAGTAATTTTTTCATAATATCCGACCTTTCCTCGGTTTTATAACTTGATATTAACACAATGTTAACATATTTGTAAATACTTTTATTCTTTATCCATATAATCAAGCACTCGCTGGATAAGTCCGAGACGGTTTTCACCTTTGAGAAGACGCACGGAAATATGCGGCTTTCCTCCGCCTGCACTGACAACAAATCTGCCCTTGAAATGGGAAGATGTCCGCGCAATTGTTTCCATATCAAGCAAATTGATTTTGAAAATAATCTTGTCGCCCTGCATGGTTATTTCATAAATATCATGCGATGCCGCTTTACCTCTGAGAAGTGCAATACGGATAAGACCCTCAACGCACGGCGGCGGGTCTCCGAAACGGTCAACAAGCTCATCGATAACGTCCGAAGCATCATCGTCAGTCCTGATATCGGCAATTCTGCGATAAATCTGAAGTCTCTGCGGTACACTTTCGATATAGTCATCAGGGATATGAGCA
>JAZSCO010000159.1:0-35316 GCA_045602965.1 Acutalibacteraceae bacterium
TGTGTAATTGTCGTGATCTTTAGGAGTTGTGCTTGTTACGACACGAACATCGAAGAAATCCTTTGTATACATGAGGTGAGGATAGGATGTACCGATATACATGTCGGAGAGAACTGTCATGTGGTATTCAAGCCAGTCACCGGGCTGAACATAACCGTCGGTAAGTTCGCCGTTTGCAACTTCGATAACATCGATACCAACATATACGAACTTTTCGTACTTTGCTGCGAGGTCATCATATTTTGCTACATTTGTTTCCCCAGCTGCACTTGCTGCGGGAGCGATGAGATCACCAAGGAATGCGAATGTACCGGCAAGCATTGCGATACAAAGCACAAGGCTGATGACCTTTTTCATTTTGGACATAAGTTTTCCTCCTTAAAATAAAATTTCAGATGTTTGTCTGAAGAAGTATAAACACTTCAGTCCATTTACACGTCAGTAATTATTACATATTTTATAAAATAAAGCAATAGCAAAGAAACAAATAAATTATACAGAAACATTTTTTGTTTATTTTCGCTAAACTTCACTTGTTAAATTCGTGCAACATTACTGTTTCGTGCTGCTTGGGCAACTGCCTTTGCAACGGCAGGTCCGACCCTCTCATCAAAGGCTTCGGGAAGGATATATTCGGGACAAAGTTCATCTTCGGAAACAAGGTCTGCAATCGCATAAGCGGCAGCAAGTTTCATTTCTTCGTTGATATCCGATGCTCTCACATCGAGTGCACCTCTGAAAATTCCGGGGAATGCAAGCACGTTGTTAATCTGATTGGGGAAGTCGCTTCTGCCTGTACCGACAACTGCGGCGCCTGCCTCAACAGCCTCATCGGGCATGATTTCGGGTGAAGGATTTGCCATTGCCATTACAACGGCATTTTCAGCCATGGAGGCAACCATTTCCTTGCTTACAATTCCGCCTGCGGAAACGCCGACAAACACATCAGCGCCTTTCATTGCATCGGCAAGAGTACCTGTGATACGGTTTTTGTTGGTGAAATCTGCAAGCTCGTCAAATGCAGGAGAAAGAGGCTGACCCTTGCAGATAATCCCCTCTCTGTCGCTCATGATTATATTCCCTGCACCGCAAGCATTGAGAAGCTTTGCGATTGCCGAGCCTGCCGAGCCAGCTCCGCTCATAGCAACAGTGCAGTTTTCAAGCTTTTTGCCGACGCAGCGAAGTGCATTCAGCACAGCCGCAAGCACAACAACAGCAGTGCCGTGCTGGTCATCGTGGAAAACGGGAATATCGCAGATTTCCTTGAGCTTTCTTTCTATTTCAAAGCATCTCGGTGCAGCTATATCTTCAAGATTTATGCCGCCGAAACTGCCTGCAAAAAGCGAAACGGCATTGACAATTTCATCCGTATCCTTTGAGCGGATACAGAGAGGAATTGCATCAATATCGGCAAAAGCCTTAAAAAGAAGGCACTTGCCCTCCATAACAGGCATACCTGCTTCAGGACCGATATCACCGAGTCCGAGCACGGCTGTACCGTCGGTTATAACGGCAACCGTATTCCATCTTCTCGTTAAATCATAGCTTTTATTTATGTCTTTCTGAATTTCAAGGCAAGGTGCGGCAACGCCGGGAGTATATGCAAGCGACAAATCCTGCTTACACGAAGCACTTGCCCTTGCTTTTGTTTCAAGCTTTCCCTTCCACTCATAATGAAGTTTCAGAGACTCCTTCAAATAGTCCATTTTTCACATCTCCGGATTACAAAATTCAAAGGGTCGATGCGGTCATCGACCCTTAAGTTATTAATTATTTCGCCCAACCCATTGAGCAGTCAACAGCCTTTTTCCAGCCTGCATAAAGTATATTTCTCTTTTCAATATCGGTTTCGGGTACAAAAACTCTTTCAACAACACGGTTGTGCTGAATTTCGTCCATGCTTTCCCAGAGACCGACGGCAAGACCTGCAAGATATGCCGCGCCGAGAGCAGTTGTTTCAACATTCTTGGGACGGTTAACGCTGCATCTTATCATATCCGCCTGAATCTGCATCATGATGTTGCTCTCGCTCGCACCGCCGTCAACACGTAGCTCCGTGATGTCAATTCCCGTATCCGATTTCATGGCTTCAAGAAGGTCGGTCACCTGATATGCAATCGCTTCAAGCACGCTTCTTGCGATATGCGCTCTGTTGACGCCTCTTGTGAGACCGACAATAGTACCTCTTGCATACATATCCCAGTAGGGCGCACCGAGACCCGTAAATGCCGGAACAAAATAAATTCCGTTTGCATCGGAAACGCTTTCGGCAAGCTCATCGCAGCGTTTTGCGGTATCAATCATGTGAAGCTCGTCACGAAGCCATTTGATAACCGAACCCGCATTGAAAGCAGAGCCTTCAATTGCATATTCGACCTTGTTTCCGATACCCCAGGCAACGCCCGTAACAAGATTATTCTTTGATTTTACACGGGTTTCGCCCGTATTCATGAGGAGGAAACAGCCTGTACCGTATGTATTCTTTGCCTGACCTGCTTCAAAGCATCCCTGACCGAAAAGTGCGGCAGGCTGGTCACCGATTGCACCGCAGATGGGGATACCTTCAAGGAATTCAAGACCGAGAATGCCCTTCGAAACTCTGCCGTAAATTTTGCTTGAGGGAACGGGCTCGGGAAGAATCGACATGGGGATTCCGAGCTTTTCGCACAGATACTTATCCCAGCAAAGATTATCAACATCAAAAAGCATTGTTCTCGATGCATTTGAATAGTCTGTTACATGAACGCTGCCGCCGGTAAGATTCCAGATAAGCCATGTTTCAACCGTACCGAAAAGAAGTCTTCCCTGAGCGGCAAGCTCTTTTGCGGAAGGAACATTGTCGAGAATCCACTTTATTTTTGTGGCGGAGAAATATGCGTCAACAACAAGACCCGTTTTGTCTTTTATATAATCTTCAAGTCCCTGAGCCTTGATTTCTTCGCAGATTTCCGCTGTTCTGCGGCACTGCCATACGATTGCATTATAAACGGGTTTACCGGTCTGTCTGTCCCAGAGAATGGTTGTTTCACGCTGGTTTGTGATGCCTATTCCGGCAATATCTTCGGGATTGATTGAACCCTGCATTATGCATGATGATACCGACTGAAACTGGCTGTAAAGAATGGCGAGGGGGTCATGCTCAACCCAACCTGCCTGAGGATAAATCTGTTCAAATTCGTTCTGCGCCTTGCTTACGATGTTACCTTTTTTATCGAAAACTATCGCTCTGGAGCTTGTTGTGCCCTGGTCGAGAGCAAGAACATATTTTGCCATGGATTTCATCCTTTCCGAATTTTTTCGTTATACGCCGAAATACTTTATTGCGTTATTGTATGATATATCCTCTGCAATTTTGCAGAGCATTTTTTCGTCATAGGGATAGAGTCCCTGAGCAACCATATCACCCATGAGACCGCACATGATTCTGCGGAAATATTCGTGACGGGGATATGAGAGGAATGAGCGCGAATCCGTAACCATACCAACGAATTTGCCCAGTGCACCAAGGTTTGCGAGTGCCTTCATCTGCTCTCTCATGCCGTCGATATTATCGTTGAACCACCACGCCGAACCGAACTGAATTTTGCTCTCAGCTTCAGCTGTCTGGAAGTTGCCGAGCATCGTTCCCAGGACATAGTTATCCTTGGGGTTGAGGGTGAAAAGAACGGTTCTGGGAAGCTTTTCTTTGACGGCAAGACTGTCGAGAAAACGCGAAAGCTTGCCTGCAATTTCTCTGTCGTCGATTGAATCGAAGCCTGCATCGGGTCCGATTTTATTGAACATGAGGGTGTTATTATTTCTGATAGGTCCTATATGAAGCTCCATTCCCCAGCCTCTTTCGGCATATTCAGCCGCAAGAACCGAGAGAAGCGCTGTTTTGAATTTATCGGCTTCAAGAACGGAAACTTTTTCTCCGTTCTTCGCCTTTGAGAAGATTTCTTCAAGCTCATTGGCGGTTGCTTCTTCATAGGGAACATACGAGAATGCATGGTCGCTTGCACGGCATCCCATTGATGCAAAAAAGGCAATTCTCTCTTTGAGAACTTCACAGAGAATTGCGTAACTGCCGATTTCTCTGCCTGCGGTTTTTTCCATATCGGAAAGCCAGGGTTTCCATGCGGGAAGGTCAATTCCGAGAGCCTTGTCAGGTCTGAATGCAGGAAGAACCTTGCACTTGAAATCGCTCTGAGCTATGAGTTTATGATATTCGAGAGAGTCAGCAGGGTCATCGGTTGTGCAAAGATGGGAAACATTCGATTTTTCAATAAGCTCTCTCGGAGTGAATCCGCCCGCTTTTATTGCAGCGTTGGCTCTGTTCCAGATACTGTCAGCTGTGTCTGCATTGAGAATATCGTAAATTCCAAAATATCTTCTCAGCTCAAGATGACACCAATGATACATGGGATTGCCGATGAGATAGGGCATAATCGACGCAAAAGCCTTGAATTTTTCATAGCCGCTTGCATCCCCTGTTATATATTTTTCCTCAACACCGCATGAGCGCATTGCACGCCATTTATAATGGTCGCCTGCAAGCCAGAGCCATGCAATATCTTCCGGTTGCTTGTTTTCGTAGATTTCCTTGGGTGAAAGATGGCAGTGCCAATCGAAAATCGGCATTTTATCCGCCGCTTCAAACATTTTAACGGAAGGTTCATTGAAGAGCAGAAAATCTTTATCCATAAATTCTTTTATCATAGCTGTTTCCCCCGATTATTTGCCGTTTTTACGAAGAAGCTCCTGCTTCATATCCCAGAGAGGCTGCGAAAGGTCAACATAATAATTATGCGGATTTTCAAATCTCGTAACCTCATCCCAGAGAGTATCAACCTGCTCCTTGCAGTATTTTCTGATTTCTTCGATATTCTTTCTCTTATAAACGCATTTACCGCCTGCAAAAATCGGTTCAAGAAGCTCTCTTGCAACAAAATTTGTAACGGTTTTGCGCTTCCATGTGTAATCGGGGTCGAAAAGCTCATAGGGCTGAGTTTCGTCAACTGTTTCGTCAGCAAGAGTTATAAGGTCGGCAATAGCCTTTCCGTCTTCTTTATCGAAAAGTCTGTAAACCCTCTTGTTGCCGGGAGTTGTAATCTTCTGAACGTTTTCGCTGAGCTTGATTTTGGGAACAACCTCACCGTCTTTTTTAACACCGACAAGCTTATAAACACCGCCGAGAACGGGACATGCCGATGAAGTAATAAGTCTTTCGCCCACACCGAAGGAATCTACCTTTGCGCCCTGGATGAGCATATCACGGATTATATATTCATCAAGCGAGTTTGAAGCAACGATTCCGCAGTCGGGATAGCCTGCCTCATCGAGCATTTTTCTTGCTTTTCTTGAAAGATATGTTATGTCGCCGCTGTCAATTCTGATACCCTTGGGACGCTTTCCGAGAGGCTTCAGAACCTCATCAAAAACCCTGATGGCATTGGGAATACCCGATTTGAGAACATTATAAGTATCAACAAGAAGAGTACAGCTGTCGGGATATTCCTTTGCATAAGCGGTGAAGGCCTCATATTCACTGTCGAAAAGCTGAACCCAGCTGTGAGCCATTGTTCCGAGTGCGGGAACACCGAACATCTCATCGCTTATTGTGCACGCCGTACCGACACATCCTCCGATATACGCTGCTCTTGCACCGAGAATTGCGCCGTCTGCACCCTGCGCACGTCTTGAACCGAATTCCATAACTGCTCTGCCCTGTGATGCCATGGAAAGACGGTTTGCCTTTGTTGCAATAAGGCTCTGATGATTGATGCACAGAAGCACCATTGTTTCTATAAACTGCGCCTGAATAACAGGTCCTTTTACTTTTACAATAGGTTCACCGGGGAAAATCGGTGTTCCTTCGGGGATTGCCCACACGTCACAGGCAAATTCGAAATTTGCCAGATAATCAAGGAATTCCTCGCCGAAACCCTTGCCGCGGAGATATTCAATATCCTCGGCGGTAAACTCAAGATTTGAAAGATAGTCAACAAGCTGCTCAACGCCTGCCATAATAACATATCCTCCGCCGCACGGAACTTTTCTGTAAAACATATCAAAATATGCGATTGTGTCCCTGAAACCGTTTTTCAGATAACCGTTTGCCATGGTGATTTCATAGAAATCGGTAAGCATGGTGAGGTTACGTGATAATTTTACATTTTCCATAACAAAAAACCTTCTTTATCCTTTGATTTATTTAGTAAGCCGGCGGACATCGTCTTCTTTTCCGAGAACAAGAAGATGCTCGTCTTTTTCAAAACGTCTTTCGCCCGTGATAACGGGTTTTACCTCGCCGCCCTTTTTGGTTGCAAGAACAACAAGGTTGTATTTCACTCTGAAATTGAGGTCTTTAACGGTTTTACCCACCCATCTGTCCAGAACATCAATTTCAAAAATAGAATATTCGCTGCCGAGATTGATATAATCAAAAATATGCTCACTGCTTTCGCGCACGGCATATCTTTCTGCCATGTTTTTTTCGGGATAGATTACGGCATCTGCACCGTTGCGAAGCAAAAATTTTTCCTGAATATCTCTGTCCGCCTTGCTGATAACCTTTTTTGCGCCGCATTCCTTGAGCAGACTTGTTATTTCAAGACTGTTCTGGAAATTCTCTCCAATACATACAAAGCAGGTGTCAAACGAAGGAATATCAAAGGTTTTCAGAACCTCTATATTTGTGCAGTCGCCGATTTTTGCACTCACAACATAAGGAAGCATATCCTCAATTGCCGCCTCGTCACGGTCAACTATCATAATTTCGCAATCATAATTTGCAAGGCTCTGACAAAGATGGTGTCCGAAATGACCCATGCCGATAATTAAAAATGATTTCATATATTTCACCTTTTTATTCATTTTCGGTAACATCCGATTGCAGCTGAGTCGTCGTGCTTTCGGTTACTGTTACCACAATTTCTTCACTTCTTATAACTCCGTCTTTTGACTCAACATAGACGGTTGCAGTACCCTCACTTATTGCGTTTATATAGCAATAAATAAGCCTGTCGCTCTGCTTTTTATCAAATGTTATTGTTGCAACACTTTCATCGGAGGAAACAAAAACAATCTCGTCCATTGATATATCATCGCCTCTGTGTTCAACAGAAAATCTCTTCCATCGACTGACTCCCGTTTCAAGTTCTATGGGGGAGGAATTTGCAAAACTTATTTCTCTTATACCCGACGAAGATTCGGGTGCGGTAGGATTCAACCCAAGGCACGACCTGACACAACCGACAAAAATCGAAATAAGAATAATGAATCCGAGTCCCGCTTTTATAAAACTGCCCATTATTTCACCTTATCCTATCGTGATTTTTTCTCTCGGATTTTTAACGGGAGGCGCTGCTTTTTTCTCCATAAGCGCAAGAGCAAACGATACGCTTCCGACTCTGCCGCAGAACATGAGAAATGCAACAATCAGCCTTGATGCCGTTGCAAGGTCACGGGTTATACCCGTTGTCATACCGACCGTGCCTATTGCCGAAACGCATTCAAAAATAACATCCGAAATTGCAAAATCGGGCTGAATTGCAAGAATTGCAATGATTCCGAAAATCGCAAGGCTCATATTTGTAAACGCAACGGAGCTTGCCTTATGGATTGCATCCTTTTCAAGTCTTCTGCCGAAGATGCCCTTTGACTGTCTGCGTGTTATGCCGTTAAAGGTTGAAATTGCAATGACCGCAAGGGTTGTTGTTTTTATACCGCCTGCTGTTGAACCGGGAGAGCCGCCGATGAACATAAGAAAAACAGTCAGGATTTTGCTTGCAGGTGCAAGTGCGGCTGTGTCCGTTGAATTCATGCCTGCCGTTCTTGCCGTTACGGAATCAAAAATCACATTAAGCAGACTTTCACCGAATCCCAGACCCGAATTCGTGAAATTGCGTTCAAATATAAAGAAAAGAATGCACGGAACGACAAGAAGAATCGCCGTCACGGTCAGAACTATTTTTGTGTGGAGCTGATAACGCCTGAATTTAAGTTTCTTTTTGCTGATGTCGTCCCAAACGAGAAAACCGATTCCGCCGATTACAACGAGTGCGGATACCGTGAGAATAACCACGGCATCATCCGAAAAGCTGACAAGCGAGGAGTAGGGTTCTTTTATGCCCATAAGGTCAAATCCCGCATTGCAGAAAGCTGAAATCGAGTGAAAAACAGAATACCAGATTCCTTTTGCAACACCGAATTCGGGAATGAATCTTGTTGCAAGCAAAACAGCACCAATGCCCTCAAATATTGCCGTTCCTGCAATTATTTTTTTAGTAAGCTTTGTTATGCCTCCTATATGCTCGGTGTTGATGCTTTCAACCATAATTTCACGCTCACGGAGTCCCATTTTTCTCTTTAAAAGCAAAGAAAACATCGTTGCTATCGTCATAAAACCGAGACCGCCAATTTGAATAAGCGTTATTATTACCGCCTGACCGAAAACCGACCAGCTTGTTGCCGTATCGAGCACAACGAGTCCCGTAACGCATGATGCAGACACCGCCGTGAAAAGCGACGGCACAAAGCCCGCACTCTCACCGTTTGCCGATGCCGATGGAATCATAAGCAAAAGCGTTCCGATTATAATTATGCTGATATAGCCGAGTGCTATTATTCTTGTCTGAGAAAATTTCCGTTTCATATCAAACCTCAAAACAAAAAATATATATAACATAATACCATATTACAAACCGATTTTCAATAAAAAAATGAGGCTGTCCGTAATGAACAGCCTCAAAAATTTTCTTTTAGATTTCGGGAATGTCGAGTTCGATTTCTCTGCCAAGCTCTGCGGAACGTGAAATACCGTCGATGATAGCCTGATTATAAAGAATCTGGCTGCAGGGAACGGGAGCTTCTCCGCCTTCCTTAACAGCGTCAACGAATGAACGGATTTTGATATCGAAGCAGTCAACATCATTCTTCTTCATGGGAATATATGTTTCAATCTGCTCGCCCGCGATTTCATGATAAATTACAAGAGGACCGCCGATGCTGCCGTTCCAGCATTCTGTTGTGGGAATTCTTACCGAACCCTTTGTACCCATGATGATTGTGTCACCCGGAGTATCAAGGTTCATTGCCCATGCGATTCTGAAGTCAAGGATAATGCCGCCTTCAAGACGGATAAATCCTGCCGCAAAGTCGTCAACGCCGAAAACATCGTGATGCTCATAGTCGGGGCTCTTGCCGAAGAAATCGGATTTATAGCCCGAAACTGTGAGGGGCTTGGGATAGCCGATTGAATTGAGAACCATGTCAAGTGAATAGCAGCCGATATCGCCGAGAGCACCGATACCTGCGGTTTCCTTTTCGATGAAGGATGTGCCGAAGGGTGTGGGTATACCTCTTCTTCTGCCGCCGCCTGTCTGGATATAATAAATCTTTCCGAGTTCGCCGGACTGAACAACTCTCTTGAGCATCTTCATGTTCTCATCAAATCTGGGCTGGAAACCGATTGAAAGAACTGCATCGCTTGCCTTTTCTGCCTTGCAGATAGCAACAGCTTCTTCAAGAGTAACGCACATGGGTTTTTCAAGAAGAACACTTACACCGTGTTCGAGAGCATAAATTGTGCATTCTGCATGGGTTGCGTTATATGTGCAAACGCTTACTGCATCGCAGATGCCTGCATCAATAAGCTCTTTGTGGCTGGGGAAAAATTTAACGTCTCCGTCAACGCCGTATCTTTCGCAGAAAGCTTCTGCTTTGCCGGGAATAAGGTCTGCAGCTGCAACGATTTCAACGTCGGGGCATTTCTGATATGCCTTAACGTGAGCTTCTGCAATCCAGCCTGTACCGATGATACCGACTTTGATTTTCTTGCTCATGTCTCTTACTTTTTCTTCTGCGGGAGCTTCTTTGAACTTATCAAGAATGTTTGACATAATATTACCTCGCTTTATATGTAATTGATTACCAATTCAATGTTTTGAGATATTCTCTGCTGAGTCTGACGGAATTTTCGGGAGTATCGTTCTTTGCGGGATTATCCTGCTCAACAACAACCCATTCCGCACCTGCTTCTTCGCAAGCAGCAAGAATTGCGGGAATATCCTGAACACCGTAGCCTACGGGCATGAAGGAGAATGAATCCTCTTCTTCCTGATTTTCGCCGTCATCGTCAATGCCGATGAGGTCATAGAGTTTGCCGAGCTTTTCGCCGCTTCTCTTGAAATCCTTGAGATGAACAACAGGTGAACGTCCGCTGTACTTTTCGATATATTCCGCAGGAACAACACCTGCAACATTTACCCAGCAAGTGTCAATTTCAGTCTTGAGGAGATCTTCGGGAACGCTTGAATAAAGAACGTCGAGAGCATATTCCTCTCCGATTTTAACAAATTCAAAATCGTGATTATGATAGAGAAGCTGAAGTCCGAGAGCCTTTGCAGCTTCACCGATTTTGCGAACACCTTCAACCGTTGCGGCAAAACCGTCTGTACCGGGTCTGCACTCTTCGGTAAGATAAGGAACAACAACATACTTGCAGCCGATTGTTTTATAGTCTGCAAGAACAGCTTCGGGATTTTCAAGCATATCATAATAGGGAACGTGTGCGGAAATGGGAACAATGCCGATTTCCTCGCAGAAAGCCTTGATTTCTTCGGGATTCTGTCCGAAAAGACCTGCGAATTCTACGCCGTCATAACCGAATTCCTTCATTTTACGGATGGTGCCGTAAAAATCTTTTTCCATGTCATCTCTGACTGAATAGAGCTGAACCGCTACGGGCAGCTTCATATCTGAATCACTCCTAATATTTATAGTTGCACTATATATAGTATCATATATTTCCGAATGATACAAGTGTTATTTTATTCTTCGGCAAGATATTTTTCCGCAATCTCTGCTGCGCAATATACAAGCTCCGAACAAGGACGCTTTTTATAATATTCTTTTGTCCTTTCTTCAGGCACGGGTGCGGAAATTTTTTCGGAAAGACCGAGAAGCTCACGGCAAATCACCGAGCCGTTTTCCTCCCTGAAATCACCCGCCGCTTTCTGAATAAGGGCGTACAACTCTTTCTTTTTTTCGTGGTCATTGGGGTCGGTTGAGGCAAATTCATTGGAAAGCACCATTGTCATTCCGCTTACCGCACCGCAGACTTCACGCATTCTTCCCATTCCTCCGCCAAAGCCTGCGGAAAGACGCATGGCATCATCCTCGCTGAGATTTGTCCTGTCAAGAAAAGCGCAGAAAACCGCCTGACAGCAATTGCATCCGCCTTCAAAAAGCTCCTTTGCTTTGTCTGCTCTGCTCATGTTTATACCTCCTTACAATCATGTTTTTAATATAAATGAAACCTGAAAAATTGTCAATACACGTAACTTTAAAGGGATAATCATACATTATTTCCTGAAATTTAATAATTTATTAAAAAAATACTATTCCATTTTCTGAAATCTTATGTTATAATTCAAATAACTGCTCACAATGCAAAAATATAAAACGGAGGCTAAAACAATGAAAATTACAAAAAGAATTCTTTCATTCCTCATGGCAGTGATCATGCTTTTCACAGGCATGGCAGTAACAGCATTCGCATCCACACCTTTATACACACTCAACGAAAGCAATTGCTACGTTGACCTCGCAACCATCGAAATCTTCGTTAAAGCTGCAACAGTTGAATACGAAGGCGAAGAATACGACGTTGACTTCTCAGCTCACCTGAAAAACGACCCCACAAAGACTCTCAGAGTTCTTAAGGACGGAGAAGGCAACACTATCCTTGACGATCCCACCACAGGTAAGACTTACACCGTAACAGGTACAATCACTGTTGGCGAAGACACAATCAAGGCTACCAACGACTTCGATGTTGAAGTTCTTAAGGCTCAGAATACTCCCGCTGCTCCCGTTCCCAAGAAGGTTACTTCAACAGTCATTGAAATCGCTAACGTTTCAGGCTGCGAATACAAGCTTAACGACGGCGCATGGGCAAGCAAGACAACATTCACAGATCTTACTCCCGACACATATTACACAATCTACATCAGAGCCAAGAAAACAGCTACTCATTACGCAAGTGACGCTGCATCAGTTATTGTAAAGACTCTCAAGGAAGCAGGCACAGCTGTTCCCTCACAGCCCGTTTTTGTTGACAAGACAAACACTTCCATCACAGTACAGGAAGTTGCAGGCGTTGAATTCTCAATCAACAACGGCGCATCATGGCAGTCAAGCGGCGTTTTCACAGGTCTTAAAGCCGACACAACCTACGCTATCATCGCAAGATACACTTTCGACAAGAGCGTTCAGGAACCCAACCCCGCTTGCGCTCCCAAGGAAATCAGAACAAACACAAGAGCAAGCTATCCCGCAGACATCAAAAACTGCACATTCAAAGCTGACGAAGGCAAAAACTATGCAAACCAGTCAATCGCTATTGCAGTTACTGCAGATACTCCCGCAAAATATCACGACACAGAATACGGCGATACAAAATATATCCCCGCTTACTATACAGTAGGTTCAAGCTCAAATGAACTTGAATTCTCATCATCAGACGGTAAGGTGTTCAAGTCAGACTTCGTTCCCGGCGAAGCAAATGCAAACAAGAAGCTCGCTGTTAACGTTTTCTTCAGAAAGATGAAGTGCGTTGGCGAAGATGAAAACGGCGATGCAAAATGGATCGTTGTCGGCGAAATCGAAAGCAAGACATATTATGTTCAGGTTGGCGAAGTTTACGGTCCCTTCACTGAAATCAGAGATTTCTTCGTTCAGATCTTCAACGTTCTCTTCAACACAATCCCCGCTAAAATCAACGAACTCATCAAGGATATCGATCTTGGTGCAATCACTAAGGGTCTTGGCGAACTCCTCGGCGGTATCGGCGATCTCAGCGGCATGCTCGGTGGTCTCAAATAATTAATCCGATAAATTAATCAAGGCTTGTACGAAAATTCGTACAAGCCTTTTTATTATTCCATTCTGTCAATGAAAAGCTGTGACCAGCAAAGATTTTTTTCGGGGTCGGGGTCTGCGGCAACGCCGATTCCGATTCTTGTAAATTCAGGATTCATGATATTCGCATAATGGGTTTCGGAATTCTTCCATGCCTCACAAACCGCTGACACATCAGAATATCCCCAACCGATGTTTTCACCGGCTGAACCTTTGGCAATTCCCGCATCATTAAGAATAGATGAGAAAAATTTGTTGTTGGGTCTGTAGTGTGAATGTCTGCCTGACCAGGCTATCTCTTCCGCTCTTGCACAGGCTATCGTTGTAAGCTTACCGTCAAGAATAAGCGGCTCAAGTCCGCCGTCTTCCCGATAAGAATTGATAATCCTGAGAATTTCATTGATTTCCGACGCATATTTCTGCTTGTTTTCTTCTGCGGCAGGAAGCAGTTCTTCATATGATGCGCTGTAACCGATTCTGCTGTAAACCTCCGTCACCTCAACATCGTAAACCTCTTCGCTTCCGTCCTCAAGCTTGACATATGTCGTTGTTGTTACAGACGAACGGTAAACTCCGTATTTGAGCGCAACGTTTTCGGTTTTATCTTCGGTGCGGTAATTTCTGTCCAATGGGTCAGGACGGCTCGGTCTTTCCTGAGTGGTTTCAACAATCGTTGTTATAACAGCCTTCACCGTTGTCGTCACCTTCTTGGTTGTGGAAGGTTTTGCAGTGGTGGGCTTTGCGGTAGTAGTCGTGGCGGTTGTCGGTGCAGCAGTGGTGGTTACGGTTGTCGCCTGCGTTTCAGGCACCCCGGTTGTCATCACCTCTTCGGTTGTTGTTTCAACCAGCTCGATTTTTTTGGCACACGCCGCAAAACCGAAAACAACAGTAACGGCAAGCAACGCCGATATTATTTTTTTGAGCATTGTATCCTCCGTGAGTTTGTTTTATTCCGCAATATCAAAATCGAGAATCGCGGCAAATCTGTTGCCTGCAACAGATATTTCCATTGTTCCGCCCTGCATCTCGGCAAGACTTCTTGCAATGGAGAGTCCGAGTCCGTGGCCCTCGGTATGTCTTGAGACGTCACCTCTTACAAAGCGTTCAAAAAGCTCATCGCCTTCAACACCGAATTCGCTGTTGGAAATATTCGAGATTCTGACTCTCGCCTTTCCGTCAACGGAATCTATCGTGATTTCAAGGTCGGTTTCAGGGGCAGCATACTTACAGGCGTTATTGAAAAGATTTGCGAAAATACGCCAGAGCCACTTGCCGTCACCCATGATATAGACATCTTCTTCAGGCATGGAAACTCTCGGAATAAGCATACTCTTTTCAAACTTAATCGCAAATTCCTCTATTGTCTGCTCGATTACGATATTAAGACTTGTTTTTTCAAGGTTGATTTCAATGTTGCCCGACTGAATTTTCGACGCTTCAATAAGGTCATTAAGAAGCATCGAAAGCTTATCGGTATGCTTTGCGATTATAGCAATATAATTTTTGCGCTCCTCTTCGGTAAGATTATCGTTGCTGAGAAAATCAACATAGTTCTTTATTGAAGTGAGAGGCGTGTTGATATCGTGAGAAACATTGGTGATAAGCTCGCTCTTGAGTCTTTCGCTCTTGAGTTCCTGCTCCATCGCCTTGTTTATTTCTTTCTTGATTCGGTCGAGATTCTGACCGTGGGTACGAATCGCCGCTACGGAAAGCTTATCGGCAATTTCGTCGCCGAGAACACCTTCTGCAAGGCGTCTGCCCTCTTCCTTAACATAGTTGAGGTTGATTGCAATCATGACGACAATAGGAATCATGATAAGTCTGGTTACCGCCCAGGCTACAAGGAACAGGGACATGACAAACTCAGCGTTATCGCCTTCCAGTATTCCGAAATACGCCATGAACGCAAGAATTATTGCTTCAAAGAATATGTATGTCACAACGCCGATAACTATTTTTCTGAAAAGAGTCAGTTCACCAACAGCTCTTCTTATCTTTCGCGGCGTTTTTCTCTTGAAGCGGCGAAACATCTTATATAAAATGGTGTTTCTGTAGAACTTGCCCATCTTCACTCTTACGGACAAAGTGGTAAGATAAGACATGATAACAAGAACTGCAGCAACAAAAACAATAACATAAATAACGTTGTTAAGAACCATTTCCGTATCCGCCGCCGTGGTAAGTCCCAGCACCATTCCTGCAACGACGAACAGCAGAATCACAAACACCGTTACAAAATCAAGCGGAAGTTTATCTATAAATCCGGGAATAATTTCTCCCGTTTCTTCATCAACCGTACCTGCGTTAATCGTAAACAGCGAAAGAAGAATAACGATAACCGCAAGAGCAATAAAAAGAACGGCAAAAACAAAATAGCGAAGATTATATGCTATATCAATCCATTGGAACGCACTCGCATATCTGTCGTTTGCAGGCTCAAGCTCCGCATTCGAAATGATACAGTAGTCAATCTTAAGCGGCACAAATATGCCTTCATTGTCGACATAGTAAAAGTCCGATTTTCCCGTGAAGTCCGAAGCACGTTTCAGGTCATCAAACTCATACTGTAAAACACCTGTTCTGTCGGGGTCGAGGCTGTAAAACAGAATCTCATTTCTGACATTTGTGACAGTAAAAACAAAGTTTGTTTTCTCTCTGGAAAATCTTGTTTTGTAGTAATCTACTCTGTAGGCGCTTCTTTCTTCGCCGTAAATATTCTCCGATTCAAGGCAAAGATAATAGTCCTTTGCGCTCTCGGAATCGTCTATCGAATAAAGCTGAACCGCAATACTTTTTGCTGTCTGTCCTTTGTCGCCTGTGTAAAAACCGTATTCATGCAAATAAAGTATACCCATAATGCATCCTGCGGCGATAATCGTCATGCACACAAGCAGAACAAGGGAAACCACACGGTCACTATCGGAACGCAGCTGACCGTTTTTCATTATGAATCACTCCTTGAACAACGCTTATTTTGTTATTTTTTCAAGAGGCTTTTTCTTTTCCATCTTATAACCGTGACCCCATACAACCTTAAGATAATCAGGCTTTGCAGGGTCAATTTCGATTTTTTCACGCAGATGTCTTATGTGAACCGTAACTGTATTTTCAGCTCCGAAGGGATCGTCATTCCATACTTTGCGGTATATTTCTTTAGGAGAAAATACCTTGTCAAGATTCTCCATGAAGAACTTGAGAAGCATCATTTCTGTCGGAGTGAGGCTGACGGGTTCACCGTCACGGGTAACGGACTTTGCATTATCGTCAAGCTCAAGACCGCCGTTGCGAAGAACGAAGGAGCTTGTTTTTTCCTGAGCATCGCCGTTTCCGCCAAAACGCATATATCTGCGAAGCTGTGACTTGATTCTTGCTATAACCTCAACGGGGTTGAAGGGTTTTGTTATGTAGTCATCGGCACCTGCGTTAAGACCGAGAATTTTGTCGGTATCCTGGCTCTTTGAAGTAAGAAGAATAACGGGGATATTATTGCCGCTTTCTCTGAGCTTTGCAAGGGCGGTTATGCCGTCAAGCACAGGCATCATCACATCCATAAGAAGAAGATGAATTTCCTCATTTTCAATCATTTCGAGAGCTTCCTTGCCGTTTCCGGCTTCAAAAATATGATAGTCTTCTCCCGAAAGATAAACCTTGAGAGCAGAACGGATATCAGCCTCATCGTCACAAATAAGAATATTATACATAATTTTCTCCTCTACCACTTTTTGCAGGGACATTTCTGCTTTCTGAATGCTGCTCTGAATTCGGGATAACAGCCGCATTTGAGGCATGTGCCCTCCGAGAGAAACTCGCATTCCGAACAGATTGCAACCCTTGATTTGTATACCTCATCGCTTGCCTTGTCTTTATCGGACAGCTTTTTTATTCTGTCGGAGATAATCTTGAAAGTTTCTCCCCTGCCGCATTCACGAAGCAGACATCTGAGACAGATCTTCTTTTCCATAACAAACCATCCTGTTGCAAGCAATATTTATATTATTATAACAGTTATTCCATAACAAATAAATAGCTTTCTACAATATTTTTTAAATATTCTTTTAAAAAGTTGCGATTTTCCCCTTGACAAGTGTAAAAGACTTTGCTATAATCTCTCTTGCAGTTGCGGATGTAGCTCATCTGGTAGAGCGCCACCTTGCCAAGGTGGAGGTAGCGAGTTCGAGCCTCGTCATCCGCTCCAGAAAAACCCTGATTTGTCAAATGACAAGTCAGGGTTCTTTTTTTTCCGTAAAAGCAAGGGGCTGTTTCAAAAAAGAAACAGCCCCTTATTATATTACATTATTATTTTATTTATAGTACTCAACTGCTGACTCAAAGAGCTTGAGATCAAATTCGCCGGGAACATTCTTGGAAAGAGCAAGGCCTGTTCTTTCGGAGTGACCCATCTTACCGAGAACACGTCCGTCGGGTGAAACGATACCTTCGATTGCGAAATCGGAGTTGTTGGGGTTGAAAGCGATATCGTTTGTTGCGTTGCCGTCAAAATCAACGTACTGAGTAATAATCTGACCGTTTGCGGCAAGCTTTCTGATGAGAGCTTCGTCAGCGATGAATCTGCCTTCACCGTGTGAAATGGGAACGGTGTAAACCTCACCCTGCTTTGCCTTTGAAAGCCACGGAGAATTATTGGAAACAAGCTTTGTTCTTACAAGCTTCGACTGATGTCTGCCGATGGTGTTGTAAGTAAGAGTCGGGCAGGTTTCGTCAGTATCGATAATCTTGCCGTAGGGAACAAGACCGAGCTTGATGAGAGCCTGGAAGCCGTGGCAGATGCCGAGCATAAGACCGTCACGCTTTTCAAGAAGCTCTGTTACAGCCTGCTTGATTTCTGCGTTGCGGAAGAATGCGGTGATAAATTTGCCCGAACCGTCGGGTTCGTCGCCGCCGGAGAATCCGCCGGGAACAAAGATAATCTGGCTCTCGCCTACCTTCTTTGCGAAATCTTCAACCGACTTTGCAATACTTGAAGCAGAAAGGTTATTGATAACAAAGATTTCAGCTTCTGCACCTGCTCTTTCGGCATATTTTGCGGAATCGAATTCGCAGTTTGTGCCGGGGAATACGGGAATGAGAACCTTGGGTCTTGCAGTTCTGATTGCGGGCTTTGCAAAAGTTGTTGCCTTATAATCAAAAGTTTCAATCTTCTTTTCGGGCATAGCGATATTGCATGAATAAATATCCTCAAGCTTATCCTCATAAACAGGAAGAAGCTTTGCAAAATCGACTGTTTCCGAGCCGTATGAGATTGCGGTCTTATCGGTTGTGCATCCGAGAAGAGTGCCGCAGTCGGTATCGTCGTTAAGCTCAACGATGAATGAGCCGTAGGAATAACCGAAAATATCTTCGAGTGAAACATCGGCAAAGTCGAAGCCGATGCCGTTACCCATAGCCATCTTAAGAACTGCTTCTGCAGCGCCGCCCATGCCGGGAGTATAGATTGCAGCAGCCTTGCCTGATGTCACAAGCGAATAAACTTCGTCAAAAATCTCGAGAAGCGATGCTGTTTCGGGAAGATTATCTGCAGTATATTCGGGTTTGAGAATAACAACCTTATGACCTGCAGCCTTGAATTCGGGAGAAACGATATTCTTGAGAGCCTCTGTTGTAACAGCGAATGAAACGAGTGTGGGAGGAACGTCGATATCTTCGAACGAACCGCTCATTGAGTCCTTGCCGCCGATAGCTGCAATCTTGAGGTCCATCTGTGCCTTGAATGCACCGAGAAGAGCTGCGAGAGGTTTGCCCCAACGCTTGCCGTCCTTCATGGGTTTCTCAAAGTATTCCTGGAATGTAAGATAAACTTCGTTGAAGTCTGCACCGGCTGCTATGAGCTTCGAAACGGATTCGATAACTGCGAGATATGCACCGTGATAGGGGCTCTTCTCTGTGATGAAGGGGTTGTAGCCCCATGCCATGAGTGAGCAAGTGTCGGTATCCTGCTTTTCAACGGAAATCTTATGTACCATTGCCTGAATGGGAGTAAGCTGATTCTTACCGCCGAAAGGCATAAGAACGGTGTTTGCACCGATTGTTGAGTCAAATCTTTCGGAAAGACCTCTCTTCGAGCAGATGTTGAGATCGCCTGCAAGAGCGGTATACATATCGCTGAATGAGCCGTCAATCTTCTTTGAATAGTCTTCAAGCTTTGCGGGAGCGATGTCGATATGCTTTTCAGCGCCGTTTGAATTGAGGAATTCACGGCTGATGTTACAGATTGCCTTGCCGTTCCAGTTCATTACAAGATAGGGCTTTTCCTTAACAGTTGCAACGATTGTTGCTTCAAGGTTTTCGCTTGTTGCAAGCTCGATGAATCTGTCTGCATCCTTTGCTTCAACAACAACTGCCATTCTTTCCTGGCTTTCGGAAATTGCAAGCTCTGTTCCGTCAAGACCTTCGTACTTCTTGGGAACGGCGTTAAGATTGATTTCAAGACCGTCTGCAAGTTCACCGATGGCAACGGAAACACCGCCTGCGCCGAAGTCGTTGCAGCGCTTGATGAGCTGTGATGCTTCTTTGTTTCTGAAAAGTCTCTGGAGTTTTCTTTCTTCGGGAGCATTACCCTTCTGAACTTCCGCACCGCAATTTTCGAGCGGCTTGAGGTTATGCGATTTTGATGAACCTGTTGCACCGCCGCAGCCGTCACGGCCTGTTCTGCCGCCGAGAAGGATAACAACGTCACCGTCCTGAGGACATTCACGGCGTACATTTTCTTCGGGAGCAGCCGCAATAACAGCACCGATTTCCATCCTCTTTGCAACATAGCCGGGATGATAAAGTTCATCAACGATACCTGTTGCAAGACCGATCTGGTTACCGTATGAGCTATAACCTGCTGCCGCAGTCTGAACGATTTTTCTCTGAGGAAGCTTACCCTCGATTGTTTCGCTCACGGGTACTGTAGGGTCGCCTGCGCCTGTTACACGCATAGCCGCATAAACATAGCTTCTGCCTGAAAGGGGGTCACGGATTGCGCCGCCGATGCAGGTAGCCGCACCGCCGAAGGGCTCGATTTCTGTGGGATGATTATGTGTTTCGTTCTTGAAGAGGAGAAGCCATTTCTGGGTTTCGCCTTCAACGTTAACATCAATTTTAACTGTGCAGGCATTGATTTCTTCGCTTTCGTCAAGCTTGGGAAGAAGACCCTGCTGCTTGAGATATCTTGCGGCGATAGTGCCAATATCCATAAGATTTACGGGCTTTGTTCTGTTGCAAGCCTTTCTTGCTTCGATATATTCGTCATATGCCTTCTGAAGAAGTTCATCTTCAAACTTGACCGAATCGATATTTGTGAGGAATGTTGTATGACGGCAGTGGTCTGACCAATAAGTATCAATCATTCTGATTTCAGTGATAGTCGGGTCTCTGTCCTCACTGATGAAATATTTCTGGCAGAACTTGATATCGTCAAGGTCCATTGCAAGACCGTAATCTTCAACAAAAGCCTTGAGACCTGCTTCGTCAAGAGCAATAAATCCGTCGAGAGTTTTAACGGTTTCGGGAACAACATAGTCCATTGCAAGAGTTTCGTATTCTTCAAGCGAAGCTTCTCTTGATTCAACAGGGTTGATAACGAACTTCTTTATCTGTGCAAGCTCATCATCGCTGATATTGCCGTAAAGGCAATAAACCTTTGCTGTTCTGACGAGGGGTCTTTCGCCTTTTGAGATAATCTGAATGCACTCTGCGCAGGAATTCGCTCTCTGGTCAAACTGACCGGGAAGGAATTCAACAGCAAAAAGTCTGTCGCATTCAAGATTGGGATTCTCGCTTATATCATCAAGCTGAGGCTCGGAAAGAACCGTGCCCTTTGAATAATCAAAAAGCTCCTTTTCGATATTTTCAATATCATAACGGTTGAGAACTCTTACCTTTTCAAGGCTTGCGATTCCGAGAAGGGAAACAAGTTCGTTTTTGAGTGAACGGGCTTCGTTATCAAGTCCGCTTTTCTTTTCAACATACGCTCTGTATACCATATTTATCAGACCTCCAAAGCTTTTTTACCGATATCTTTTCTGTAGTACGCATTTGCAAAGCTAACGGTCTTTACTGTTTCGTATGCCTTTGCGATTGCGTTTTCGAGAGTATCTGCGGTTTCGGTTACACCGAGAACTCTTCCGCCTGCGGTGAGAAGCTTGCCGTCAGAAAGCTTTGCACCTGCAACATATATATTTTTATCAGCCGGCATTGTTATTTCAAAGCCGCTTTCATATTTCTGAGGATAACCGTCAGACGCCATAACAACGCAGCAAGCGCTCTTTTCGCTGAACTTAACCTGTTCTTCGGTAAGAGTTCCTGCAGCAACGCTCTTCATGATTTCGAAAAGATCGCTTTCAAGAAGAGGAAGAACAACCTGTGTTTCAGGATCGCCGAAACGGCAGTTATATTCGATAACCTTGGGGCCGTTCTTTGTTATCATAAGTCCGAAGTAGAGACAACCTTTGAATGTTCTGCCTTCGGCATTCATTGCGTTGATTGTGGGAAGGAAGATTTCCTTCATGCATCTGTCTGCGACATCTGCAGTATAGTAGGGGTTGGGAGCGATTGTTCCCATGCCGCCCGTGTTAAGACCTTCATCGTTATCCTTGGCTCTCTTGTGGTCCATTGACGAAATCATCGGAACAACAACCTTACCGTCGGTGAACGAAAGAACGGAAACTTCGGGACCTTCAAGGAATTCTTCGATAACTATCTGATTTCCGCTTTCGCCGAACTGCTTATCCTGCATGATTGATTTAACGGCATCTGCCGCTTCTTCACGGGTCATTGCGATGATAACACCCTTGCCGAGAGCAAGACCGTCTGCCTTGATAACGGTGGGAATGGGTGCGGTTTCAATATAAGCGAGAGCCTTTTCGGCATCGTCAAACACTTCGTAAGCCGCTGTGGGAATGCCGTATTTCTTCATAAGGTTTTTGGAGAAAACCTTACTGCCTTCGATAATAGCCGCCTTTGCCTCGGGACCGAAGCACGGAATGCCGAGCTTTGAAAGCTCATCAACTGCACCGAGAACAAGGGGATCATCCGGTGCAACAACAGCAAAACCGATATCGTTATTCTTTGCAAAATCAACGATTGCGGGAATATCCTTTGCACCGATTGCAACGCATTCAGCATCGTTTGCCATGCCGCCGTTACCGGGAAGTGCATATATTTTTTCAATTTCTTTGTTTTCTTTAAGCTTTTTTATGATGGCGTGCTCACGTCCGCCGCCGCCGACAACAAGAACCTTCATTTTTTAGCCTCCGTAATTTCTTTACATACCTTTTCCGCAGACTGCGGAAGAATTATCCATTCTGCCTGCTCCATAACACGCTTCTGGAGTGTTTCGGGAGTATCGTCAGGCTCTATGTCAACAGCTTTCTGCATAATGATGCGTCCGCCGTCGGGAATTTCGTTGACAAAATGAACCGTTGCGCCCGTCACCTTTACGCCGTAGCCGAGAGCCGCTTCATGCACGCGAAGACCGTAAAAGCCTTCTCCGCAGAATGACGGAATGAGTGAGGGATGAACATTGATTATTCTGTCTTTATAATGATTTGTGAAACGCTCGGAGAGAATGCTCATAAAGCCTGCAAGAACAATAAGGTCAATGCCGTCGCCGTCAAGAAGCTCAATGAGTCTGCCCTCGAAATCGGGGGTTTCATTTTTGAGCACCGTTTCTGTCCTGATTCCTGCCTTTGCGGCTCTTTCAAGCGCATATGCACCTGCTTTATTGGAAATAACAAGAGTTATTTCACCGCTGCTTATAATTCCCGCCGCCCGAGCATCAATCAGCGCCTGTAAATTTGTTCCGCCGCCCGAAACAAGAACGGCAATGCGAGCTTTTTTCATATTTTCACTCCGTTTACTTTATATATCTGTATACGTCGATTGCAAAACGTCGGATAAACATTCCGTGATGTTTATATCCCGCCGCATTTATCCCATTCAGCAAATAACTACCTTTTCTTCACCTGCAACAATTTCGCCGATGATATAAGCATCTTCGCCGTTTGCCTTGAGAACTTCGATAGCCTTTTCAGCATCTTCCTTTGCAACAACGATGCTCATGCCGACACCCATATTGAATGTGTTGAACATATCTCTTTCGGGAATGTTGCCTGTCTTTGCGATAAGGTCGAAGATGGGAAGAATTCTGAGAGCCGACTTATCAATCTTTGCACCGAAGCCGTCGGGAATGCTTCTGGGAATATTTTCATAGAAGCCGCCGCCTGTGATATGAGAAACAGCCTTAACTGTTACTTCTTCAAAGAGAGCGAGCATGGGCTTTACATAAATCTTGGTGGGAGTGAGGAGGGTTTCGCCGACTGATTTGCCGCCGAGCTCTGCAACGGGAGTTTTGATATCAGCGTTATCAACGTCAAATACTTTTCTTACAAGTGAAAAGCCGTTTGAATGAACACCGCTTGAGGGAAGAGCGATAACAACGTCGCCTTCGGTCATCTTTGTGTTGTCAAGAACCTTATCCTTATCAACAACACCTACGCAGAAACCTGCAAGGTCATATTCGTCGATGGGATAGAAGCCGGGCATTTCAGCAGTTTCGCCGCCGATGAGAGATGCGTTTGACTGAACGCAGCCTTCTGCGATACCGCTTACGATTTCGGCAATTCTTTCGGGAACATTCTTGCCGCATGCAATATAGTCAAGGAAAAGCAGGGGCTTTGCACCGCAGCAGATGATGTCGTTTGCGCACATTGCAACGCAGTCGATACCTACCGTGTCATGCTTGTCCATGATGAAAGCGAGCTTGAGCTTTGTGCCGACGCCGTCGGTGCCGCTTACGAGAACGGGCTTTGAGATGCCTGTAAGGTCAAGCTCAAAAAGACCGCCGAAACCGCCGATATCGGACATTGCGCCCGCTGTGAGAGTTCTCTTTATGTGGGTCTTCATAAGTTCTACCGCTTTATAACCCGCGGTAATATCAACGCCTGCTGCTGCATAGCTTTCGCTGAAGCTTTTTTCCATAATTTATATCCTCCTGAAAATCATTTATTATTTGTTATATGTTTACGTTCTGTCACCCTTAACGGTAATCTGAATTAACCTTTGCCGTTCCAGCAATAAGTACACACACAGTCTTCGGGAAGCCCGATTGCTTCGATAAGACCTGCGATTGACTGATATTCGAGAGATGCAAAATTGAGCTTTTTGCAGATTGCACTTCTTAATGCCTTGCCTCTTTCCGTTGAAGCATCGCAATATTCGTCAATGTGTCTTTCGCCTTCAGGACCCTCAAGTTCAAGGATAACACGGCGGGCAATAAGGTCGTTATCGGACGTGTTGCGTGAGAAGTTGAGGTATCTGCAGCCATACATGATGGGCGGACACGCAGAACGCATATGAACTTCTTTTGCACCGTGACTGTAAAGGAAATCAACCGTTTCCTGAAGCTGTGTTCCCCTTACGATTGAATCGTCAACAAAGAGCAGACTCTTGTTCTGAATCAGGTCGTGAACGGGAATCATCTTCATTTTCGCAACCTTGTTGCGCTCGCTCTGACTTGTGGGCATGAAGCTTCTGGGCCAGGTGGGAGTATATTTGATGAACGGTCTTGCAAAGGGAATTCCGCTTTCGTTTGCATAGCCGATTGCATGAGGTGTTCCCGAATCGGGCACGCCGCTGACATAATCTATACCCTCACAAAGACCCTTGGCTTTATCTTCTCTTGCCATAACCGCACCGTTTTTGGTTCTCATAACCTCAACGTTGGTTCCCTCATATCTCGAGGTGGGATAGCCGTAATAAGACCAGAGGAAGGCGCAGATTTTCATTTTCTTATAAGGAGCAGAAAGAACATCAACTCTGTCAGGGAAAATCTGAACGATTTCGCCGGGACCGAGTTCCTTTTCAAATTCATAATCGAGCTTCTCGAAAGCAAAGGACTCGAAAGAAACACAGTGACCGTCTTTATCCTTGCCTATAAGAATCGGAAGTCTGCCGACCTTATCTCTTGCAGCGATAATGCTGCCGTCCTCTTTGAGGATAAGAACGGAAAGAGAACCGTCGATTTTTTCCTGAGCAAAACGGATACCGTCGACAAAATTGCTCTTCTGGTTAATCAAAGCAGCCGCAAGCTCGGTTGAATTGATTCTGCCCGAAGTCATTGTTGTGAAGTGACCGCCGCTGAAAGAAAGATACTGATTTATAAGCTCATCGGCATTGTTTATGCTTCCGATTGTTGTTATGGCATAAACACCGAGATTTGAACGGATAAGAAGAGGCTGCGGATCGCTGTCGCTTATGCAGCCGATGCAGGCATTGCCGTGCATCTCGTCAACAATTCCCGCAAACTTTGTGCGGAAAGGAGAGTTTTCAATATTGTGAATATCTCTCTGAAAACCTTTTTCTTCGTTAACCGCTGCCATACCGCCTCTGCGTGTGCCGAGATGGGAATGGTAGTCAACTCCGAAAAACACGTCCAGTACAACATCCCTGTTTGATGTTGCGCCGAAAAATCCTCCCATAAGTTTTACCTCCGAAGTAATAGCGATGGATTATTTATTAAACTTTTCCTCTATCTTTGCATTTGCCGCAAGCACCTTCTCGGTTGCAGCTGCTCTTGCATCGGCAAGCTTCTTTGCAAGCTCATCATCCGATACTGCAAGAATCTGTATAGACAACAAAGCGGCATTAACTGCACCGTCAATTGCAACCGTCGCAACAGGAATGCCGGCAGGCATCTGTACGGTTGAAAGAAGTGCGTCCATGCCGTCAAGTGTAGATGATTTTACGGGTATACCGATAACAGGGAGGGTGGTATTGGCTGCAACTGCCCCTGCAAGATGTGCTGCCTTGCCTGCGGCTGCAATTATTGCGCCGAAACCGTTGTTCTTTGCATTCTGTGCAAAATCCTTGGACTGCTCGGGTGTTCTGTGAGCCGAATATACGTGAACCTCATAAGGTACTCCGTACTCCGCAAGGGTGTTAATTGCTTTTTCAACAACAGGCAAATCGCTGTCGCTTCCCATGATAATTCCGACTTTTTTCATGGTTATCCTCCTTTTATTGATATCATAAAAGATTATACTATATAATTATATATATTTTCAATACTTTTTGGAGTAAAATTTATACAATTATATTACAATTATTTTGTGATTACCGCCGAAAGATAACGTTAGCATTGACAAACCTTTTCAACACATGATAAAATAATATTTGATTTTAAAAATGTTATTTTTCTCGGAGGAAAATAAATGTCTTTGGCAGAACTTTTTATTATCGCAGTCGGTCTTTCCATGGACGCGTTTGCCGTTGCAATATGCAAAGGTTTATCGGTCAGAAAAGCCGGCATCAAAGAAATGGCAAAAGCGGGTCTGTGGTTTGGCGGATTTCAGGGACTCATGCCTGCAATCGGCTATTTTCTCGGCTCAACTTTTGAAACTTACATAACCAAAATCGACCACTGGGTCGCTTTCATTCTTCTCGGAATAATCGGCGCAAACATGATAAAAGAATCCTTCTCAAAAGAGGGCGAATGCGACTGCGGAACAGACGGAAGTTCCATGCGTATCAAGGAAATGTTCACCCTCGCCGTTGCTACAAGCATCGACGCTCTCGCTGTCGGAATCACCTTTGCGCTTCTCCCTGATGTCAACATCGGTGCGGCTGTCGGATTCATCGGAATCATTACCTTTACGCTCTCTGCAGTCGGCATTAAAATAGGCAACATTTTCGGCGTTAAGTTCAAATCCAAAGCCGAATTTGCAGGCGGTCTTATTCTTATTCTCATGGGACTCAAAATTCTGCTCGAACATCTCGGAATCATCAACTTTTAAGGGGTGCTGACATGCCCAGAAAAGACTCACGCAACACAAAAATGAAGATAGTCAACGCAGCATGGGAGCTGTTTTATGAAAACGGCTATGAAAACACGACCATAGAGGATATCGTTGAGCGTTCCGAAACCTCAAAAGGCTCGTTTTATCATCATTTCAGCGGCAAAGATGCACTTCTTTCAACTCTTTCGTATCTTTTCGACGACAAATACGAAGCTCTTGAAGGTGACATCAACCTTGACGGCGATGCTTTTCAAACACTTATCGACCTCAACAAAGAGCTGTTTTTCATGATAGAAAACCGCGTTTCTCTTGATCTTCTTGCAAGAATGTATTCAACCCAGCTCATCACCTCAGGCGAAAAGCATCTGATGGACAATAACAGAACCTACTTTAAACTTCTTCGCAAAATAATATCAAAAGGTCAGCAGAACGGAACGCTGCGTTCCGATATTTCAACCAACGAAATCCTGAAAGCATATGCACTTTTCGAAAGAGCCCTGCTCTACGACTGGTGTCTGTGCAATGGGAACTATTCACTCTGCAATTATTCGCAGACACTTCTTCCGATGTTCCTTAACGGTTTCAGGCAAAAATAAGAGTCTTTTTTTATTTAAGTTTTTTGTATAAATTTAAGTTCACTTCAAAAGCCTTGATTTTTCAAGGCTTTTTTCTTTTATATTCATTTTTAGTATGAACTGCATTCTGTAATTCAGTCTGTATTGCATATGTGTTCATTATCTGTTAATATATCGTTTACAGTATTTTTGAAAGAAAGGATTTTGATTACTATGACACCTCAGATTGCGGCATTTATAGTTTATTTTGCGACAGTTCTTGCAATCGGCCTTGTTTTCTTCTTCAAATCAAAGGGAACAGGCGAAAAAGATTATTTCCTCGGCGGACGTTCAATGGGTCCCTGGGTAACAGCTCTCAGCGCACAGGCTTCCGACATGAGCGGATGGCTTCTCATGGGCTTCCCCGGCAGCATTCTTGCTTTCGGTATGGGTCAGGTCTGGATCGGTATCGGTCTTGCTCTCGGCACAGCTCTCAACTGGATTTTCATTGCACGCAGACTCCGTAAATTCTCGCAGGCTGCAAACGACTCTATTACCGTTCCCCAGTATCTTTCAAACAGATTCCTCACAAAGAGCCCTGCTCTTCAGATAATCTGTGCAGTTGTTTTTCTTATCTTCTTCACCATCTACGTTGCATCAAGCTTCGTTGCAGGTCAGAAGGTATTTATTCAAGTTGTTCCCCAGCTTGAAAGCAATCCCAACATCGCACTCCTTATCTTTGCAGCCATTATTATTGTTTACACATTCCTCGGCGGCTTCAAGGCTGTTTGCTGGACAGACTTCTTCCAGGGTCTTATGATGCTTGCAGCTCTCCTTACAGTTCCCCTTGTTCTTGTTTTTGTAAAAGACCTTGACTACAGCGTATTTGAAGCAGTCGAAGGCGGTGTTAACCCCCTCAATCCCTTCGCAGCAAGCTGGCAGGACATTGCATCGGGTCTTGCATGGGGTCTCGGCTACTTCGGTATGCCCCACATCATCGTAAGATTCATGTCAACAAAGAACTCAAAGGTACTTAAGAAATCCGCTACAATCGGTATTGTATGGGTTGTTCTTTCTCTCGGCGCAGCCATTGCAATGGCTCTCCTCGGCAGAGGCTATGCACCCACTCAGGCACTTGTTGATGCAGGTCAGCAGGAGCTTGTTTTCGTCGCTCTCGTTCAGGATATCTTTAACGGACCCTGGGCATTTGTTGCAGGTCTTCTTCTTGCAGCTATCGTTGCAGCAGCAATGAGCACCGCAGACTCACAGCTCCTCGTTGCTTCATCATCCTTTACAAGCGATATTTATAAACCCATCTTCCGCAAGAAGGCTTCCGATAAAGAAGTTCTCTGGGTAGGCAGAATCGTTGTTCTTGTTATCGCCGTTGTTGCTTATTTCATCGCAAGCAGCAAATCGGAAGGCGCAGCAACAATCATGACCCTTGTTGACAACGCATGGGGCGGCTTCGGTTCAGCCTTCGGACCCGTTATCATTCTCTCACTTTTCTGGAAGAGATTCACTTACAAAGGCGCAATTGCAGGCGTTGTTGGCGGCGCAGTTGTTGACGTTCTCTGGATGAACTTCCTTACAGAATCTACGGGTATTTACGAGCTTCTTCCCGGCTTCATCGCAGGCTTCCTTTTCGCAGTTGTTGTTTCACTCATTGATAAGAAACCCTCCAAGGAAGTTGAAGAACTCTACGACCTTGCAGTAAGCGCAGAAATCGAATAACAAGCATAAAATTACCGCCGTAACCGATTGGTTGCGGCGGTTTTTGCATAGCAATATATAATCGAAGCGACCCTTAACTATTCACTTTTCACTATTAACTTTTCACTAAAAAATCCCTTGTCAGACGACAAGGGATTTTTTCTTACATGCTTTCGGGAACGTTGATTCTGAACATTGTGAGGATATTTGCAAGAACGTTCTTTACGCAAAGGCAAAGGCTGAGTCTTGCCTGCATGAGAGCTTCATCCTCGCAGTTAACACGGCATGCATTATAGAACTTGTGGAAAAGAGTTGCAAGGTCAACGGCATAGCGTGTTATCTTTGCAGGGTCATAATTCTTTGCGGAATTGATAATTTCATCGGTGAGCGACGCAAGATGTCTGATAAGCTCTTTTTCTTCGGGAGCAACGAGAAGTGTAAGCTCGGGAATTGTGCATTCTCTCTGCTTCTTGCCCTCCGCTTCAAGCTTCTTGAGGATGCTGCAGATTCTTGCGTGTGCATACTGGCAATAGTAAACGGGATTCTGTGAGCTCTGCTCAACCGCAAGGTCAAGGTCGAAATCCATCTTTGAGCCGGGATCTCTCATATTAAAGAGGAATCGTACTGCATCGATGGGAATTTCTTCAAGCAAATCAACAAGTGTGATTGCCTTACCCGAACGCTTGCTCATACGCACAACCTCTCCGTCACGGGTAAGATTTACAAGCTGCATAAGAACGATATCAAGGTTATCGCCGTTGCATCCGATTGCATCAAGTGCGCCCTTCATTCTTGCAACGTGACCGTGGTGGTCTGCACCCCATACGTCAATCGCTCTGTCAAAGCCTCTTATTGCAAGCTTGTTGCGGTGATAAGCGATGTCTGCGGCAAAATAGGTGGGATTACCGTTTGTTCTGATAAGAACCTCATCCTTAAGCTCAAGACGCTCGATTTCCTGGGGAGTTTTGCCTTCCTTTGCAAGTCTTGCACCGAGAACTTCTTTATTCTTATACCAGAGAGCACCGTCTTTTTCGTATGTAAGACCCTTGTTCTTCATTATGTTGAGAGTTTCTTCAAGCTCGCCGTCATTATGAAGTGTGCTTTCAAGGAACCATGTATCATATTCAATACGGTACTTACCGAGATTTTCCTTCATTGCGTCAATATTTTTAGGAAGCGCATAGGCAACAAGAGCCTTTCTGCGTTCAGCTTCGGAAGCATCAAGATATTTATCTCCGTGAATCTGTGCAAATTCCTTCGCACGCTGAATGATATCCTCGCCGTGGTAGCTGTCCTCAGGCAATTCTACGGCATCTTCACCTTTGTAGAGCTGCTGATATCTGATATCAAGCGAAAGACCGAATTTTTCTATCTGATTGCCCGCATCGTTAACATAAAATTCACGGCTTACGCTGTAACCCGCAAAATCCATAACGGCTGCAAGGCAGTCACCGAGTGCGCCGCCTCTTGCGTTACCCATATGCATGGGACCTGTGGGGTTTGCAGAAACAAATTCGATATTAATTTTCTGACCCTTACCGTAGGTAGAACGACCGTATTCTTCGCCTTTTTCGAGGATATCCTGAATAATGCAGGCATTATAGCTTTCTTTGAGATAGAAATTCATGAAACCGGGACCTGCGATTTCGCATCTGTCGACAAAAGTATCGCAAAGCTCAAGTCTGTCAACGATAGTCTGTGCAATTTTACGGGGTGCACTCTTCAAGTCTCTTGCCCATGCCATGGCTGCATTTGATGAATAATCGCCGTTTTCTTTGTTGGCAGGAACTTCGATAATAAAATCGCTTAAGGGCACTTCGGGAAATTCGCCGTCTGCAACAGCTCTGCCTGCAGCCTCGATGATTGCATTGCGGATTTCATTGATTGCCTGTTTAACAAGAACTGACATTTATACTTCCTCCTTGGGTGTGACGGCAACGGTCAATTCGTTTTCCGATGCCGGAGTATTGTTGAAATCAATTGTGTAAGAAAAATTGAGTGTACCGCCGTTTTCGGTCATATCGTTCGATATGTTTTTTGCAAAAATTCCCATCATCAGTTCACCGTACGGAGTCTGATAGAAACAGGAATGACGGCGGTCTTTTTCAATTATCATTTCGGTATTATACTTGCCTGCACGGGTCATGGAAATCTTGCGTGAGCCTTCAACCTCAAGGGTTGTGACGCAATTTTCAAGCTCTTCATCGGTTTCGGAATAAACAACTCTGCAGCCGTTTTCCGTTATCTCAAATTCGCCCGAAGTGGTAAGCTCTGCTTCGTATTCTTCGCCGTCCTGAACATGACGGTCAGTTATTTTAATAATCGCTTTTTTCATAATTTATCTTTCCAATGCCAAATTTATAAGCTTATCAAGCAGCTCCGCATAGGGTACTCCCGAAGCTGCAAAAAGCTTGGGATACATGCTGATTGAAGTGAAGCCGGGAATTGTATTGGGCTCATTGAGCATGATTTCGCCGTCATCTCTGACAAAGAAATCAACTCTTGTAAACCCTTCGCAGCCAAGCGCTCTGTACGCTCTGATTGCCTGAGCCTGAACAGCCTTGAGCATATCCTCAGAGAGTCTTGCGGGAATATGAAGCTCGCTTTCGTTTGCAAGATACTTTGCATCGTAATCATAGAATTCGTTGCAGGGCACAACCTCTCCGACAACAGATGCAACAGGATTTTCGTTACCCATAACGGCAACTTCAACTTCCTTGCCGATAATTCCTTCTTCAAGAACAAGCTTCTTATCGTGCTCAAAAGCCTTCTCACAGGCTTTTTCAAGCTCGTCGATATTCTTTGCCTTGCTGATACCGACCGACGAACCTGCGTTTGCGGGTTTAACAAAAATGGGATAACCGAGCTTTTCGCCCGCACCCTTCAATAAAGCGGCTTTATCCGCCGAATAAGCGTGTTTGTCAAAAGCAACCCACTTAGCCTGGGGTATGCCGTAAAAGTCCGCCAAAGCGTTTGTAACAGCCTTATCCATGCATGCAGAGCTCGCTGCCGTGCCGCAGCCTACATAAGGAATGCCTGCAATCTCTAAAAGACCCTGCATCGTGCCGTCCTCACCGTTTTTGCCGTGAAGCACGGGGAAAACAACGTCAACTCTCTCAATTTCAGCTTTGCCGCCGTTATATCTGATAACACCGTGATGTGCTCTGTCACAGGAAATAACAGCCTTTTCAAGATTCTCTTTATCCTCAAGCCACTTTCCTTCGGGAAGCATATCGGGAGAACCGTTGTAGATATAAAACTCGCCGTCTTTGGTGATTCCCATAGGAATAACCTCATATTTATCGGCAGGAATATTTTTGATAACCGATGATGCGGACTGAAGCGATACGTCATGCTCGCTTGAAACTCCGCCGAAAAGAACAAGTACTTTTTTGCTCATACATATATCTCCTAACGCATAAAATCCCATTTTAACTTTTCAATAATAACATAATAATCTGAAATAGTCAACCGAATCGGCAACGGTATTTTCACAATAATAATACGCTTTCCCATCGGAATATATCCATAGGTTATGCTATAGATATACTCTATCTTTATAGAAATATTAAATTTATTATAATATTATAAAGTTTAATTCTTTTTAGGAATAATAAATCGTTTCGGATATGTTATAATCAACGCTGTATAATAGCTAAAATTTTTCATCGGCAAAGGAGTATTATTATGGCTGATATTTATTCGGTTCTGGCTGACATTGCAAACGGTCTGAACGAAACAATCACAAACTGCGGATTCACCGTTGTTATCCCCGAAGGAGTTGAAAAAGGAGCTCTCCCCGCTGTTACCGATTCAGGCAGAATCGTCATCGAATACAAGGGTGAAAACAAGGCTCTTAAGATTGAACATTTCAACAACAAAATTTCACTTCTCGGCGCTTCAAAAGAGGGCGAAATTCTCAGCAGCGATTTTTCGCAGATTTCCATTTCTCTTCTCGATGCCGAAACAGCAGACAGCAAAGACGTTAAATATATCGTAAACGAATTCGGCGAAACTCTCGTTGAACATTTCGGAACAAAAACCCAGAAGCCGACCAAGCAGAAGCTTCCTCCTCCCGTTTCAAAGGCGGCAGCAAAGAGCGGTGCGGTTTCCTACGACCCCAACACTCTCGCAAACCGCTTCACGACAATCTATCCCGAACTTCGTGAAGAATACAAGGCAAACTGCGAAAAATACGGTCAGTTTCTCCCCGAAGATTTCTTCATGAATCACGGAACAGCCGTTGTTCTCGCAACGATCAGAGAGAACAATCCCGTCAAGATGAGAAAGCTCTTCAACCTTCTCAATGAAATGTATGAAGACGGAACAAATGAAACACAGAGCGTTATCGCCGTAACCATTCTCGGCGCAATGAATAACGATCAAGAGATGCTCGCAAACTGCGTTGATTATATGTGCGACGATATGACGGGTCCCGTTATCAATGTTAATAAGTATCTCGCTTCAAAAGGCGGAAAGAGCGCTAAAATGCGCCTTGAAAATCCGCCTAAATATAAACCCGAAAAAGCAAAGAAGAAAAAAGGCATGATGTCCATGCTTGGAAATTAAGGTGATAGATTTGGATATTCAGAATAATAACGAAATGCTCGAAAATCAGCCTGAAATCGAGGAAGCAGTTCCTGTTTTCGAAGGCGATTCCGAAGAAATGGATACCGTTGTTACCGAAAACTATGACGCAAGCCAGATTCAGGTTCTCGAAGGACTTGAGGCTGTCCGCAAAAGACCCGGTATGTACATCGGTTCAACAGGCCCCAGAGGTCTGCACCACCTTGTTTATGAAATCGTTGACAACTCCATCGACGAAGCTCTCGCAGGATACTGCACCCACATCGAAGTTGAAATCGAAAAAGGCGACATAATCTCCGTTCGCGATAACGGACGAGGAATTCCCGTCGGTATCAATGAGAAAATGGGTCTGCCCTCTGTTACCGTTGTTCTCACCGTACTTCACGCAGGCGGGAAATTCGGCGGCGGCGGATACAAAGTATCGGGCGGTCTTCACGGCGTTGGTTCGTCGGTTGTTAACGCACTTTCCGAATGGTTTGAAGTTGAAGTTTCGCAGGACGGTCACGTTCACCGTCAGCGTTTTATAAACGGCGGTAACATTGAAACCAACCTTGAAATCGTAGGCGATACAACCGAAACGGGTACATTTATCCGTTTCAAGCCTGACCCGCTGATTTTCCAGGAAACAACCGTTTACGACTTCGAAACTCTCGAAAGAAGACTTCGCGAATCGGCATTCCTCAACGCAGGTCTTTCAATCAGACTTACAGACAGTCGCGACCCCGAGAACATCATTGAGCGTGAATACTGCTTCGAAGGCGGTCTTTCGTCATTTGCAATGCACATGACCGCTATCAAAGGTCTCACTCCTCTCCACGAAGAACCCGTTCATTTTTCGGGTGCAAAGGGCGACAGATACGCCGAAATCGCTCTCCTCTATAATGACAGCTACAACGAAACAATTCTTTCATTTGCCAACAACGTACGCACGGTTGACGGCGGTACTCACGAAACAGGCTTCAAGAATGCCCTGACCCGTGTTTTCAACGATTACGGCAAGAAATACAACATCCTCAAAGACGGCGACAAAAAGCTTTCGGGCGATGACGTAAGAGAAGGTCTTACCGCCATCATTTCCGTAAAGCTCACCGAAGCCCAGTTTGAAGGTCAGACGAAGGGTAAGCTCGGAAACACCGATATTCAGACTCTCGTTAACGCACTTGTTTACGATAAGCTGATGACATATTTTGAAGAAAATCCCTCCGTTGCAAGAGCTATTTTCTCAAAGGCTCTCGATGCCGCAAGAGCAAGAGAAGCTGCAAGAAAAGCACGTGAACTTGCAAGAAGAAAATCCGTTCTCGAAGGCAACTCTCTTCCCGGTAAGCTCGCCGACTGCACCGAAAAGCAGGCGGAAGGCACCGAGATTTACATCGTAGAGGGTGACTCGGCAGGCGGCTCCGCAAAAGAAGGCCGTGACCGTACCTATCAGGCAATTCTTCCTCTCTGGGGTAAGATGCTCAACGTTGAAAAGTCAAGACTCGATAAAGTTATCACAAACGAAAAATTAGCACCAGTTGTAACAGCACTCGGCACGGGAATTGATGAAGATTTCAATATTGAAAAACACCGTTACGACAAAGTTATTATCATGGCCGATGCCGACGTCGACGGTGCTCACATCAGAACACTTCTTCTGACATTCTTCTTCAGATATATGAGACCTCTTATAGAAGAGGGATATTTGTATATTGCGCAGCCACCTCTTTATAAGATTTCAAAAAATAAGGATTCTTTTTATGCGTTTGATGAAAAAGAACTTGATG
>JAZSCO010000160.1:0-2867 GCA_045602965.1 Acutalibacteraceae bacterium
TTCGCTCGAAAAATTTGGTATAAATCCGGGTCTCGAGAGAATCCGTGCCCTCTGTAATCTTCTCGGTAATCCGCAGAAGAAACTCAGAGTTATCCATGTTGCAGGCACAAACGGGAAGGGCTCAACCTCAACAATGATATGCAATATTCTTCGTAAAAGCGGGTATAATACCGGTTTATTTATTTCTCCGTATGTTACCGATTTCAGAGAAAGAATTCAGTATAACGGCAATATGATTGATAAATATGACCTTGCCGAGTGTGTTGAAAAGGTAAAAACTGCAATTGATGTTCTCAACGAAACGGGTATACACCCAACGGAATTTGAGGCACTGACCGCAACATCGTTTGTTTATTTTGAAATGAAGAAATGTGATTTTGTCGTGCTTGAGGTCGGTCTCGGGGGCAGACTTGATTCAACAAATGTTATTGATGCTCCCTATGCAACTGTTATAACAAGCATTTCTCTTGACCATACAGCGATTCTCGGTGACACCATTGAAGAAATCGCTTACGAAAAATGCGGTATTATCAAATTCGGTGCGGAAACTATACTTTATCCTTTTCAAGATGAAAAAGTTTTTTCGGTTGTTGAGAAAACTTGTCGGGATAAATGTAATTACCTCAGAATTCCTGATGTCGGAAAACTTGAAATTATTGAAGAAAAGCTTGAAGGGACAACTGCAAAATATGACGGCATTGAGTTTCTTTTGCCGCTTGCCGGCAAGCATATGATTTATAATGCTTGCACTGCAATTGAAGCTGTACGTTCTCTTTCGAGGCTTAAAATTGAAATATCTGATGATGCAATAAAAGAAGGCATCGGCATTTCTGTTATGCCTGCAAGGATGGAGCTTATAAAAAAGTATCCTGTAATTATTCTTGACGGAGGACATAACGAAGGCTGTGCACGGGTGCTTTCGGATTTTATAAAAAAGCATCTTTCGGATAAAAGAATAATTATGATTTCGTCAATGATGGCAGATAAGGATTATATGTCTTATCTTTCGCTTGTTGCACCGCTTGCCGATGTTTTTATAGCCACAAAAGTTGATATGCTTCGCGCTTTGCCGAGTAATGAACTTATGCTCAGCGCATCAGAATTCTGTGAGAACTGTCACGATGTACCGATTCCTTCGAAAGCGATAACGGCTGCCGTGAATATTATGAATCCCGACGATGCTCTTATTGTTTGCGGATCATTTTATCTTGCAGGTGATGTCAGAGATAATCTGATTAATTTTTAACAGCTTCAACAATTCAACAAAATTTTTATAGTAAATCCCTTATCCTTACGGATAGGGGATTTTTTAATGTAAAGGAGTGTTTAAATGGCAATAAAAATCACATCAACGCCCGTTCGGTTAACTGTATCTCTCAGCGGTGAAATCGACCATCATAATGCAGCGGCAATCAGAATTGAAGCAGATGATGAAATCCAGAAATGTCTTGCAAAGACGGTGACTCTTGATTTCGGAGAGGTAACTTTTATGGACAGCTCGGGTATAGGATTTGTTCTTGGAAGATACAGAATTGTTGAAAGTTATGGCGGCAGCGTTGAAGTTATAAATCTTTCAGAAAGGCTTTATTTGATGATGAAACTTGCAGGTCTGGAGAAAATTATGAAACTGAAAACGAAAGGAAAAAAATATGAAAACAATAAATGAAATGAAACTTCAAATTGAAAGCTGTTCGGTCAATGAAGGGTTTGCAAGGGCAAGCGTTGCAGCGTTTGCTTCTCAACTTGACCCGAATGTTGAAGAAATTTCCGATATTAAAACTGCAGTGAGTGAGGCAGTGACAAATTGCATTGTTCACGCTTATCCCGATTCTGTCGGGAAGATTTACATATGGGCAGGCATATATGAAAACGGAAACTTTAAAGTGAAAATTAAGGACAGAGGCTGTGGAATTGATGATGTTAAGCAAGCAATGGAGCCTTTATTTACAACTCTCGGCGGTGAAAGAGCTGGACTTGGATTTGCTGTCATGGAAAGTTTTTGCGATAAAATCCGTGTTTCATCCAAAATCGGAAAAGGAACAACCGTGACACTTGAAAAAGTTTTGAGAGGTCGAAGAAACACTGATGACTGAACGTAAAAACCGAAACGAAAGAATTGAAAACAATCTCGGTCTTGTTCACGCCTGCGCAAACAGATTCAAAGGAAGGGGAGTTGAGTATGACGATTTGTTTCAGGCCGGTTGCGTCGGACTTATCAAAGCTGCAGATAATTTTGATGAATCGAGAGGTTTTTCGTTTTCGACATATGCGGTTCCCGTTATCCTCGGTGAAATAAAAAGAATTTTCCGTGACGGCGGAACGGTTAAAATAGGCAGAGCAATAAAAGAGAAGTCAAGGATGGCATTGAAGAAAAAAGATGAGATTGCTGTTAGTCTCGGCAGAGAGCCAACTGTCAGTGAGCTCGCGGAAATTCTTGGAACTGATGTTGCCGAAACAGCAATGATTCTTAACGCATCTTTACCTGCAATTTCATTGACAACAGGGGATGACGGAGAAATGCAGTTTGATATTCCCGTTGACTCGCCTGAAACTGAAATATCTGATTTTATCGGTTTGCGACAGATTCTTAATTCTCTTAATGAAAGGGACAAAAATATTATCGAGCTTCGTTATTATAAAGGTCTCACTCAGCAGAAAACTGCAGATTTGCTTGGCATGACACAAGTGCAGGTTTCACGAAGAGAAAAAACAATTCTCTGCTCAATCAGAAAAAAATTATCTCAATAGCATTGACAAAAAACAAAGGTAATATTAAACTTAAAGCGGCAGTTTAATGCCGCTTATTTTATTGAAGAGGTAATGAATATGATTAAAACGATTCCCGACGGTGTATATCCCACAATGGT
>JAZSCO010000161.1:0-16562 GCA_045602965.1 Acutalibacteraceae bacterium
TGTCAACAATTCCAATCTCGGTGATGAAACAACGGCAGAAGATATACTTTCTTCCGTCGGATATGCCGAAGAAATTTCAAAGGCTAGCTCACTTCCAATAAGAATGACCACAGTAAAAGAAGATTTATTTGACACACTCAATGAAAAAGTTGTTAACTGCACCCCGATAAGGCTTTATGTAAAGCAATCGTGGGCAAAACAGGAGGAAGATTTATGGCAAAAGTAACCTTTAAAACAGACCTTTGCAAAGGCTGCGGTCTTTGCGTAGGTGCATGCCCTAAGAAGATTGTGGCATTGCTTAAGGACGAAATTAACGCCAAGGGTTATCATCCCGCAGGCATCACAGACCAGTCAGCTTGCATCGGCTGCGCATTCTGCGCAACAATGTGCCCCGACTGCGTAATCACCGTTGAAAAGTAAGGAGATTTAGATATGGCTGAAAAAGTATTGATGAAAGGTAACGAAGCTCTTGCGGAAGCTGCTATCATGGCAGGCTGCCGTCATTACTTCGGTTACCCCATAACTCCGCACACAGAAGTTGCTGCTTATATGGCAAAGAGAATGCCTCTTATAGACGGTACTTTCCTTCAGGCGGAAAGCGAAATCGCTGCAATTAATATGGTTTACGGCGCAGCTGCAGCAGGCAAAAGAACAATGACTTCAAGCTCCAGCCCCGGAATCGCACTCAAGAGTGAAGGCATTTCTTACCTTGCCGGTTCAGACCTTCCCGCTCTCATCATCAACGTTCAGAGAGGCGGTCCCGGTCTCGGCGGCATCCAGCCCTCACAGTCCGACTACTTCCAGGCAACAAAGAGCGCAGGTCACGGCGACTTCCATCTTGTTGTTCTTGCTCCCGCTTCCGTTCAGGAAATGGTTAACCTTACCTTCAAGGGATTTGACCTTGCAGATAAATACAGAATGCCCGTTATGCTTCTTTCAGACGGCACAATGGGTCAGATGATGGAGCCCGTTTCTCTTGATATGGGCGAAATCAAAGAGTACGACAAATCAGGCTGGGCAGCATGCGGCACAAAGTGCAAGAGAGAACATAACGTTGTTAATTCCCTTTTCATCCAGCCCGACGAACTCGAAAGATATAACTTCGAGCGTTATGAAAGATATGCAAAAATTGAAGCTGAAGAAGTTATGTATGATGAATACATGATGGACGATGCTGAAATCTGCATTGTTGCTTACGGCGTTGCTGCAAGAGTTTCACAGAACGCTATCGACAAAGCAAGAGCTCAGGGTATCAAGGTAGGCATGATCAGACCCATCACACTCTGGCCCTTCCCCAAAGCTGTTCTCAATGCAGCAGCAGATAAGGTAAAGGCGTTCATCAGCGTTGAACTTTCAATGGGTCAGATGATTGAGGATATCGAGCTTGCAACCCGCTGCAAGAAGCCCGTTCTTCTCTGCAACCGCGTTGGCGGCATGATTCCCACCACAGAAGATGTACTTAAATCTATCAACGAAGCAAATTCCGTCGGAGGTGACAAATAATGATAGTTTTTGAAAAACCCAAGGCACTTGCCGATGTACCCCTTCATTATTGCCCCGGCTGCACACACGGCATTATTCACCGCCTTGTTGCCGAGGTTATCGACGAGCTCGGAATCGAGGGCAAGACAGTTGGTATTGCTCCCGTTGGTTGCTCGGTATTTGCATACAATTATTTTAACTGCGATATGATTGAGGCTGCTCACGGCAGAGCTCCCGCAGTTGCAACAGGTGTTAAGCGTTCGTTCCCCGAAAACGTTGTTTTCACATATCAGGGTGACGGCGACCTTGCAGCTATCGGTACTGCAGAAACCGTTCACGCAGCAGCAAGAGGCGAAAATATCACCATAATCTTTGTTAACAATGCAATTTACGGCATGACAGGCGGTCAGATGGCTCCCACTACTCTCCCCGGTCAGGTTACACAGACCTCTCCATACGGCAGAAATCCCGAGCAGGTAGGTCTTCCCGTTAAGGTTTGTGAGCTTCTTTCAAACGTTGACGGCGCAACATATCTTGAAAGAGTTGCAGTTAACAACGTTAAAAACGTAAAGAATGCTAAGAAAGCTATCAAGAAGGCTTTCCAGAATCAGCTTGACGGCAAAGGCTTCTCACTTATCGAAGTTCTTTCCACCTGCCCCACAAACTGGGGTCTTAAGCCCGAAAAAGCTCTTGAATGGCTTGAGGAAAACATGATTCCTTATTATCCCCTTGGTGTTTATAAAGACAAAACCGCAGAAAAGGAGGCAGAATAATTATGACACACGAAATTCTTCTTGCCGGTTTCGGCGGTCAGGGTATCCTTTTCTCAGGAAAATTCCTTGCATACGACGGACTTCTTGAAGACAGAGAAGTCAGCTGGCTTCCCTCATACGGTCCCGAAATGAGAGGCGGTACATGCAACTGCTCCGTTATTCTCAGCGACACAAAAATCGGTTCACCCATCGTTTCAAATCCCAATGTTCTTGTTGCCATGAACCTTCCTTCACTTGACAAATTTGAAAGTGCAGCAGTTCCCGGCGCAAAGATTTTTGTTGACAGCTCACTTATTGACCGCAAGGTTGAAAGAGATGATGTTGAGGTCTACTATATCCCCGCAACAAAGCTTGCTTCGGATGAAAACCTCCCCGGTCTTGCAAACATGATCATGATCGGTCATATGATCAAAAATGCAGGCGTTATGCCCTATGAAAACGTTGAAAAGACCATGGCAAAGCTTGTTCCTGCAAAGAAGCAGAATCTTATCGAGCTTAACATCAAAGCTGTTGAACTTGGTTACAACTATTAATTAAAATCAAGGAGGAACCCCCATGCTTGAATTAAAAGAAATAGGCCTGCGAGTTGCTTCTCTTCGTGAAACATGCGGTCTCACTGCCTTAGATATGGCTGAAAAGCTTGAAATTTCTGAAGATAATTACATTGCTTTTGAGCATGGTGAATACGATTTCGCCATCAGTACTCTTAACAACATCGCTCTTATTCTCGGTGTTGATATCCTTGATATCATCAGCGGTGAGTCACCCCGTCTTTCAACCTGCACGGTTGTAAAAAAAGGAAAGGGTTTTGTTGTTAACCGTAACCCCGGCTATGAATTCCAACATCTTGCATACACTTTTAAGTCAAAGAAAGCAGAGCCGTTCCTTGTTAAAATTGACCCCTCAGGCAACCCTCCCGTCATGGACGAACATGAGGGTCAGGAATTTGATTATGTTATTTCAGGCAGTCTCCTGCTCTATATTGGCGACATCTGCTATGAGCTGAATGAAGGCGACAGCGCATATTTCGATTCCAGCATTCCCCACGCACACAAAAACGTAGGCGATACTCAGGCGGAGTTTATTGCGCTCGTACTCAAATAATCAATCAGGAGTCATATAATGCCGATTTACGAAAAATTTATAGGCAGGTCAAGGGATTCTTTTGTCTCCCTCAAGGACTGCCAGGAAAACTTTAAAATCACTTACGAAAACAGCTTTAACTATGCTTATGACGTTATAGATGTTCTCGGCACGGAAAAACCCGATAAACTTGCTCTTCTTTATGTATCCAATGAAGGCGAAGAAAAAAGATTCACCTTCGGCGATATAAAGCGTCTTTCGGACAAGGCAGCAAACTATCTTGTTTCAGAAGGTATCAAGAAGGGCGACCCTGTTTTGCTTATTCTCAAAAGAAGCTATCTTTTCTGGATTATCACTCTTGCGCTCAACAAAATCGGTGCAATAATGGTCCCCGCTTCAAACATGCTCAAAGGCAAGGATTACGTTTACCGCTGCAACAAGGCAAAGATAAAATACGCCATTATCACGGGCGACGATAACTGCACAGAGTATTTTGACGACAGAAAAGACGAATACGAAACCATCGAAAAGAAGTTTGTAACAAAGCATAAGAACGTTGAAGGCTGGGTTGACTTTGAAAACGGCTTCGATACCGCAAGCGAAGACTGGACAAGACCCACAGGTGCGGATGCAACAACGGTTGACGACACAATGATAATCAACTTCTCATCAGGCACAACAGGTTATCCCAAAATCATCGCACACGACTTCAAGTATCCCCTCGGCCATATTATGACAGGCGTTTTCTGGCACAGAGTTGTTGACGGCGGAATACATTTCACCGTTTCCGATTCAGGCTGGGCAAAATCCCTCTGGGGCAAATACTACGGTCAATGGATGGGCGAAAGTGCAAACCTCGTTTATGACTTTGATAAGTTTGACGGCGCCGACATTCTCTCGAAACTCGAAAAATATAAGGTTACAACTTTCTGCGTACCTCCCACAATGTACAGACTTATGCTTCAGAACGATGTAAGCAAATATGATCTTTCATCAATCACGCATTGCTGCACTGCAGGCGAGGCACTGAATGCAGACATATTCAACAAGTGGAAAGAAGCAACAGGTCTTGAAATCCATGAAGGCTTCGGCATGAGCGAAACACCGGTAAGCATCTGTACACTTTATCCCTGGACAAAACCCGTACCCGGCGCAATCGGTTTCCCTGCTCCCGGACTCAAGGTGCATATTCTTGACGAAGACGGAAATCACTGCCAGAGAGGTACAATCGGTGAGATTTGCATTAAATCTCCTTCTCCTGAAGAACATCCTTGCGGCGTTGTTGCAAGCTACAATTTCAGTGAAGAAGACACCGCTGATGCATACAGAAACGGATTTTTCCACACCGGCGATCTTGCATACAGAGATGAACAGGGCAGATTTGTTTATTTCGGAAGAAATGACGATGTTATTAAATCATCGGGTTACAGAATAGGACCCTTTGAGATTGAAAGCGTTATGCTTGAGCATCCTTCAGTTCTTGAAGTTGCCGTTACAGGTGTACCCGATGCCGTAAGAGGCTTTATCGTTAAAGCTACGGTTGTTCTCCGTCCCGGATTCGAAGGCTCTGACGAGCTTGTCAAGGAACTTCAGACATATGTCAAGACCAACACAGCTCCTTACAAATATCCTAGAATCATCGAATTTGTAGACGAACTTCCCAAAACATTCAGCGGCAAGGTAAGACGAGTTGAAATCCGTCAGAACGATTCAAATAAATAAAAAAATTACACCGCATGGAAATCAATCTATGCGGTGATTTTTTATATATTTTCCGTTAAAAGCGAAACCAGCAATACCAATGCGCCGAGTCCTATCCGGTAATATCCGAAAACCTTGAAATCATGTTTTCTGACATAGTTCATCAGGAATTTGATTGCAAAGAGCGAAACTGCAAATGCAACAATCATTCCGATTAAAAGAACGGTTATTTCCGAACCGCTGAAATCAAGACCGAATTTGAGAATTTTCAAAGCACTTGCACCAAGCATTGTCGGCACAGCAAGGAAAAATGTAAATTCCGCAGCAGCCGTTCTTGAAACACCGATAAGAAGTGCACCGATTATGGTTGCACCCGAACGGGATGTTCCGGGTATCATTGAAAGAGCCTGAAAAAGTCCGATTATTACTGCAGTTTTGTAATCAATTTTCGCAATTGAATTTATTTTTGGTTTACTGTTCTTGTTCTTATTCTCAATAAGAATAAAAGCTATACCGTAAAGTACGAGCATGATTGCAATTGTTACGGCGTTTCCGAAATGCGCTTCAAGAAAATCATCGAAGAGAAGTCCGAGAATTGCAGCCGGAAGACATCCGACAACAACCTTGACCCACATCATGACTATACTCTTCTTCACCTGTATTTTCCTATCCGCATAGCCAAACGGAAACATCTTTTTCCAGAACATAACAACAACCGCCATTATTGCGCCCAACTGGATGACAACAAAGAACATTTCCTTGAAATCCTCGCTCATTTTAAGCGGTACAAACGCATCAAACAAAAGCATATGTCCCGTACTGCTTATCGGCAGCCATTCGGTTATACCCTCAATTATTCCGATAAGTATCACTTTTATTATCTCAATAAATCCGAGTTCCATAGGTACACATCCTTTCACTTTAGTTTATTGATATACACATAAATATATACCAAAAAAGGGGCTGATATTCTATCAACCCCCTTTTTTATTTTACTCCGAAAAGAAGGTCGCCGTATGAAGGATAAGGCCAGTGTTCTGCAGAAGTTACGGTCTCCGCTTCGTCAACAGCCGATCTTATTTCATTCATAAGAGGAATAACAACATCCCTGAACGTGTTTGCTTCCTCTACGGTATTCTTTGCGGTTTTAATATTTGCTATAACATTTTCAAGCTCACCTGTTTTAGCAAAAATAACAGCGGTAAGCTTCGAAAGCTTTGAAATGATTTCATCCTCATAAGAAGTATCAACATTGAAGCTTTTTTTGCGGCTTGCGGTTTCGCAAAGTTTTCCCGTATAACTGCTGATTGCAGGAAGAATATCCTTATTCACCATTTCAATCGCTGTGAGAGCTTCAATATTAACAGTCTTGCAATAACCTTCAAAATAAATCTCATGTCTTGCTTCAAGCTCTGCTCTGGTGAAAACTTTATGTTCCTCAAAGAGTTTTACGTTCTTTTCGGCAACAAGTGACGGAATTGCATCAGGAGTTGTGCGGAGATTGTAAAGTCCCCTGCCCTCTGCTTCTTTAATCCATTCATCGTCATAACCGTTGCCGTTAAAAATGATACGTTTATGATCCTTGATTGTTTTCTTGATAAGCGCATGGAGTGCATCCTCAAAGTTATCAACGCTTTCAAGTCTGTCGGCATAAGATTTGAGAGATTCGGCAACCGCGGTATTGAGCACAATATTGGCGCTTGCAATTGAACGTGCCGAGCCGAGCATTCTGAACTCAAATTTGTTACCCGTGAATGCAAAGGGAGAAGTTCTGTTTCTGTCCGTTGTATCCTTGGGGAATCTGGGGAGAACATGAACACCGACCTTCATCTGAACCTTTTCCTTGGCATCGTAAGCGGTATCATTTTCGATTGATTCAAGAATTTCGTTAAGCTCATCACCGAGGAACATTGAGATAACTGCCGGAGGAGCTTCGCCTGCACCGAGGCGGTGGTCGTTTCCTGCGCTTGCAACAGATGCACGAAGTAAATCCTGATAGTTATCTACAGCCTTGATAACAGCGCAGAGGAAAAGAAGAAACTGCGCATTATCATAAGGAGTCTCGCCCGGGTCAAGAAGATTTTTTCCGTCGCCCGTACAGAGTGACCAGTTATTATGTTTACCGCTTCCGTTAACGCCATCAAAGGGCTTTTCGTGGAGCAGACAAATCATATTATGTCTTTTTGCAACCTTCTGCATAATTTCCATTGTAAGCTGATTATGATCGGTTGCGATATTTGTTGTTGTAAATATGGGAGCAAGTTCATGCTGCGCGGGAGCTGCCTCGTTATGCTCTGTTTTTGCAAGAATACCAAGCTTCCAGAGCTCTTCGTCAAGGTCTTTCATATATGCGGCAACACGAGTTTTGATTGAACCGAAATAATGGTCATCAAGCTCCTGACTCTTGGGAGGCTTTGTACCGAAAAGAGTTCTGCCCGTAAATACAAGGTCTTTTCTCTTATCGTACAAATTCGTATCGATAAGGAAATATTCCTGCTCCGCACCAACAGTCGTTTTAACGGTTGTTACATCGTTCTGACCGAAAAGTCTGAGAATTCTGACCGCTTGCTTACTTATAACTTCCATTGAACGCAGAAGCGGTGTTTTCATATCAAGAGCCTCACCGCCGTATGAACAGAAAACGGTGGGAATGCAGAGAACGCCTTCTTTTATGAACGCATAGGAAGTGGGGTCCCATGCTGTATAGCCTCTCGCTTCAAAGGTTGCACGAAGTCCGCCCGAAGGGAAACTCGATGCATCGGACTCGCCCTTAACAAGTTCCTTGCCTGAAAACTCCATGATAACACTTCCGTCACCGCTGGGTGAAATAAAGCTGTCATGCTTTTCGGCAGTAATACCTGTCATAGGCTGAAACCAATGGGTATAATGAGTTGCGCCGTTTTCAACTGCCCAGTCTTTCATGGCGTTTGCAACAACATTGGCGATTGCTATATCAAGGCGTTTTCCGTCCTTGATTGTTTTTTTCATTGCTTTATATGTATCTTTGGGCAACCTGGCTTTCATCGCTTTATCGTCGAAAACCATACGTCCGAAGCTTTCAGGAACGCTTTTCATTTTAAAATTCTCCTATTCTGTATGAGGACTGCGTAAAGTCGGAAATTATTTTATTGCTTCATAAATTCTGTCACGGCAATTCTTATCGTTATGAAGGAAGAAACCGTTCATACGCTCAGCGTATTTGTTTTCGGGTTCTCCTCCTCTGTTGACAAGCTCGCACAGAAACTCAACCGCCTGCTCCGATTTATGGGCAAGAGGTCCGAACCCTTCTTCAAGGGGAAGGTCTAACTTTCTGTAATCGTTCATACCTGCTCTAAACATCTCGTCGTCAGGCACAAAATACATCATTGTCTTCTTCAGATAAACAAAGTCGAAACAGAAAGAAGAGAAATCCGTAATAAATATCTTATAGCTCTTCTCATCAACGGACTTGTCCGCAACTCTGATTCTTGAGCCGTCAAGCTCGTAAAGAGATGCATATTCCGCAAAAATCGGATGAAGCTTGAAATCAAGATACCAATCGTTCTTTTCGAGACATTCTTCAAGCTCTTTGCTGTGAAGAAAATCATATGTTTCTTTGAAGAAAACGCTGTTTTTGAATTTATCCGGAGTTGCAAAAAACGCTCCCGATGAATTTACACCGATAAGATATTTTCTCCATGTGGGGGCAAAAAGAATCTTCTTCTCTGATTTTGCAGACTCAATATCCATGAAATCATATCTCGGCATACCCGCCGGGATAAGGTCACATTCTCTGAAGCCGTAATTCTCGGTCATGTTCCTCTCTTCAAATGTAGTGGAAATAACCTCTCTGTCAATTGCATTGAGACGGTCGCTGGAATATTTCCAGGGCAAGAACGCATGAAGAACACCATGCTGAAGATATATAATCTCGGCTTCAAACAAGTCTGTATAATATTTCCACATGACATTTAAAAACGGATTATAATTGTTGTATTCAGCAAAAGCGGTAATTATCTTTTCGGCAGAAAGAAACAGCTTTCTGTGTTTTACAGAGCCGAATTTAATAATATTTTTTCTCTGTTTTGAAGTGAAAAGCGCTTTTCTGTCCATGTTGTCATTGACAACATAGTATCTTTCAACACCATCATTAATTTCAAAGTCATGGATAAACTGATAATATCCGTTGTCCTTATAAACATTCTTGCAGTCATAATAAAGCCAGATTCTTTTGTTTTCGGACTTTTTATTTTTGCAAATAATTCTCCAGCCGAGAGTTCTGGGTCTGCTGAGTATAAGCGACTTTTCGTACTGACGAGTGACGGCTTTTTCTTCTGCTGCAGATGATTTATAGCTGTCAAATCCGTTCTGTCCCTGAACAAATTTATAACCCTTGCGGAAAATATGAGTTCTGCCCGAACCGTTTCCGAAAGGAGTATTCATAATAAACTCAAGGCGAACCGGCACTCTGTTCTTGCCGATATCAACGGTAAAATAAACGCTTCCGTACTTTTTATAATCCCAATCCGTACGGACACGCCAGAATCTGTTGGTTTTGATTTTTGCATGATAATAATCCCATGCCGATTCCTCAACCTCAAGTCTGACTGTTTCGGACTTGTTTTCGCCGGAAACATGCATATTTACCGCAGGCTTTTCACAAAATGAGAAAATCGGAGAACGGAGAAATGCATCAATATAAACTTTTTCGTCATCCGCTCTGAATTTGCAAACCGTGAAAGGAATCGTTCCTTCGAAGAAAACAGGGCATTCATCCTTGACAATCGAAACACCTGCACAACCTGTTTTGACGCTGAGTGAATCTTTGTCCTTAAGACCGAGCATACAGTATTTGTGAGGAGCTTCAACCTTGGGATGCTTCAGAATAACCTCGTCATCGACTCTGCGAAGAAGTGAACAAATTCGCTCAACGGCACGGTCACGTTCTTCCTTTTCATAATGATAAGGAAGAAGAATATCCGAACGCGATTTCCAGTTTATATCGTTGACATACATCGCCTGAATATAAGGCGGAACTTTTTCGGGATATGAAGCAAAAAGCTCCTCCCAGAATTCCATGGTAGTTTCAAATATGTAATAAGAATAAAAAATCGTATTTGTTATGCTTGCAGGATTTTTTGTGTAAAGATACTGCGCTCCCGTGCAATAACCGATTTTCATTTTTTCTCTGACAACATCAATATTATATTTCTGATCCTCATGTCGGAAATTCTCTGTTGTGTCAAAAAGAATATTATCTTTACCCTTGTTTTTAACGCAGATATTTACGTTCGTTTGTGTGATATATACATTCTCGGGAAGATTAAGGTCATAGATTCCTTCGTGGAGCATGTATTTATAGCGAAAATGAAGACTTTCGCTCTGCTTTCCGTTATAAACAGGAATGATTTTATAGGTAACAATATCGACTTCATTTTCGTGCTTATCAAAAAAATTCGCAAGATTTTCGAGTGAATTTTCCGTCAGCTCATCGTCAGGGTCAAGGAAAACAAAATACTTGCCGTTTGCATGGTTTATTCCGAAATTGCGGGTCTTTGAAAGACCCTCGTTCTCCTTTGAGTAATATTTGAAAAACGGATATTTTTCGGCGTATTCCTTGCAGACAGCTTCACTGTTATCGGGCGAACCGTCGTTAATAAGTATAACTTCAAGATCCTTCTTGTCTATGCTTTGATTGACAAGGGATTTGAGACAGTTTTCGATATATTCTTCAACATTGTAAATCGGAACGATAACCGAGATTCTGTACTTGAACATTAAATCACTCTCATTCTAATCTGATAGTTGTTTTTTCAGCGGAACATTAATTATACGGCTAAGAAGTTTATTGAAAATTTCAAGTGAGAAAAACAAAGTTACAATCACAGACACTGCAACGGGAATAATCCAGCTGAAATTCCCGAGATATCTTTCGAAAAACGGTCTGCAATCAAAACGGACATACATGAAATAGAATACAATATAGTGGAAACCGTAGACCGCAAGGGTACGCTGTCCGAATTTTTCGGCAAGTCCGGATTTTGTTTTATCGGGCGACAAGGTAATAACACAGAAGCATATCAATGCAACAACAGCATAATATACTATCCTGTATAAAAACCCGAATTCGGGATAAAAGTCCAATTTTGCATACGGATATTTCCCCGTCAAAAGATAACGGAACATGTTGATTCCATCTTCGCAAAGGAAAAATATAACCGTAACAGCAATCAGGACAACCGCAGAAAAAATCTTTTTGTTTTTTCCTTTGCAGAAGTTTTCAACCGCCGTGCGGTCAAAACAGTAACCTGCGTAGAAAAACGGATAAAAAACTACCGTTCTTGACAGAGCAAGAAAGTTTCCTATATCCGAAGCATAACCGGCTGCACATGAAAGCAAAACACTGAAAACAAAAACATATTTCGGCGAAATATCTTTGAGTGCAATCGTAATAAGATGAAATGTAAACAGAGCCAGCATAAACCAAGGTGAGCCACCTTCAGAAAGCAAATAGAATCCGGGATTTGCGCCCGAAAGCAGTTTATAAAGAAATTCAAACAGTTTCAGTGCAAAAAACATTGCAAGATATCCTATCAGTCTGGTATATCTTTTTTCATTAACTGTTTTCTTTGAAAAAAGACCCGAGATAAAAATGAACAGGGGCATATGAAAAGAATAAATCAACAGCATGATGACATTCATTGAATCCACTGTCGCTTTATAAAATTCTGCCGCGTGTCCGAGAACAACCAGAAAAACAAGAAAGAATTTCAGAATATCCCATTTGCCGCTTCTGGCAGATTTTGGCGATATGCATTCAGCCATATCAAGTCCTCCGTGAAGACATTATTTATTTTAATACATATTTCATTTTATTTTACACTAAATAAGATAAAAAATCAACACTTAAATATTATTGACAATCATATATATATATTATATAATTTAATGGAATATGAAATCATCTCTGAAGGAGGTTTAATATGAACAGATATGAAAGCGCAAAAGAGCTTTATGCCAAATTCGGAATAAATACCGACGAGGCTATCCGAAAGCTTTCTGACATAACCGTTTCCGTGCATTGCTGGCAAGGCGATGACGTTGGCGGATTCGACAGCGACGACGCTCTTTCCGGTGGCATTCAGACAACCGGCAACTATCCCGGTAAAGCAAGAAATCCCGAAGAGCTTATGGCAGATATCGACAAGGCATTCAGCCTTATTCCGGGAAAAAAGAAACTCAATCTTCACGCAAGCTATGCAATTTTTGACGGTAACAGAGCAGACAGAGACGCTCTTAAACCCGAACACTTTTCAAAATGGGTTGAATATGCAAAAGAAAGAAATATCGGTATCGACTTTAATCCCACATTCTTCTCGCATCCCATGGTAAAAGACGGTCTCACCCTTTCTTCACCTGATGAAGAGGTACGCAAATTCTGGGTTGAGCACGGTAAAAGATGCGTTGAGCTTTCCGATTATTTTGCAAAAGAAACAGGCTGTCCCTGTGTTATGAATATCTGGATTCCCGACGGATATAAGGATATCCCCGCAGACAGACTTTCTCCCCGTCTTCGTTTCAAGAAATCTCTCGATGAAATTCTTGAAACTCCCTATGATAAGAAGAATGTTTACATAACTCTCGAATCAAAGGTTTTCGGTATCGGTCTTGAAAGTTACACCGTAGGCTCAGCGGAATTCTGCCTGAGTTATTCCATTCAGAAAGGCATCACTCCTCTCATGGATAACGGTCATTATCATCCCACGGAGCTCGTTTCCGATAAAATCCCCTCAATGCTTGCATTCAGCGATAAAATCGCTCTGCACATCACAAGAGGTGTGCGCTGGGACAGTGACCATGTTGTTCTTCTTGACGACGAAACAAAGGAAATCGCAAAGGAAATAGTCAGAAACGACGCTCTCGACAGAGTGTTCATCGCAACCGACTATTTTGACGCATCCATCAATCGCATCAGTGCATGGGTAACGGGTGTACGAAACGTACAGAAAGCTCTTCTTTTTGCACTTCTTCAGCCCTCAAAGGAAATGCAGAAACTCCAGGATGAAGCAAACTTTACGCAGCTTATGATTCTCAGCGAAGAAATGAAAACCATGCCCATTGGTGATGTTTGGGCAGAATTTCTCGAAAGACAAGGCATTGAAAGCTGTTATTTAAACAGCATTAAAGAATATGAAGAAAAGGTATTGGTGAACAGAAAATGAAAAACATCTTTGAAGCACCCTTTGTAGTGGGTATGTGTAAAGCAACAGCAAATATGTACCGTATGGGTTGGGACGAAAGAAACGGCGGCAACATCAGTGTTATGCTTGAAAACGATGAAGTTGCGGAATATCTTGATATAAACGCACCCATCAGAAGCTTTGATATGGGATTTGACGCAAGCGTTCTTGCAGGCAAAATCTTTATCGTTACAGGTACAGGCAAATATTTCAAGAACGTAGAAGATGACCCCGAAACAAATCTCGGTATCATTAAAATCGCAGAAAACGGCACAACAGCGGAAGTCCTCTGGGGATATAAAGACGGCGGCAGACCCACATCCGAGCTTCCCGCACATCTTATGAGCCATATTTCAAGACTCTCAAAGAATCCCGAAAACAGAGTTATCATGCACAGCCACCCCACAAACACTCTTGCAATGACATATGTTCATGAGCTTTCCGAAAAGAAGTTCACACATTCTCTCTGGGAAATGTGCACCGAGTGCATGGTTGTTTTCCCCGACGGTATCGGCGTTCTTCCCTGGATGGTATGCGGCACTAACGAAATCGGTATCGCAACAGCTGAAAAGATGAAAGAATTCCGTCTCGTTATCTGGGGTCAGCACGGTATTTATGGCTGCGGCAAAGAACTTGACGAAGCTTTCGGTCTTATCGAAACAGTTGAAAAGGCTGCACAGCTCTACATGATGACAGCTCACCTTCCCAGAGTTAACACAATCACAGACCCCGACCTTGTTGAAATCGTTAAAGCATTCAAGCTTGAAGATGTATACAGAAGAGATTTTCTCAATCTTTAATTCATAAATAACAGGAGGAAATTACAATGGCTAACAGATTTGTACTTAACGAAACATCATACCACGGCAAAGGCGCTATTGCTGCTATCGCCGATGAATTCAAGGCAAGAAGCTTTACAAAGGCTCTTGTTTGCTGTGACCCCGATCTTATAAAATTCGGCGTTGCAGACAAGGTTTTCAACGTTCTCAAGGGTGCCGACATCGCTTATGACGTATTCAGCTCAATTCAGGCTAACCCCACAATCGAAAACGTACAGGCAGGCGTTGAAGCTTTCAAGGCAAGCGGTGCAGACTGCATCATCGCTGTTGGCGGCGGTTCATCAATGGACACAGCAAAGGCTGTAGGCATCATCATCGCTAACCCCGAATTCGCCGATGTGCGTTCACTTGAAGGCGTTGCTCCTACAAAGAACAAGTGCGTTCCCATCATTGCAGTTCCCACAACAGCAGGTACAGCTGCCGAAGTTACAATCAACTACGTTATCACAGACGCACAGAACAACAGAAAAATGGTTTGCGTTGACGTTCACGATATCCCCGTTGTTGCCGTTGTTGACCCCGACATGATGTCGACAATGCCTGCAGGTCTCACTGCCGCAACAGGTATGGACGCTCTTACCCATGCTATTGAAGGTTATATCACCAAGGGCGCATGGGAACTCAGCGATATGTTCCATATCAAAGCTATTGAAATCATCGCAAAGAGCCTCAGAGGCGCAGTTGCAAATACTGACGAAGGCAGAGAAGGTATGGCTCTCGGTCAGTATGTTGCAGGTATGGGCTTCTCAAACGTCGGTCTCGGCATTGTTCACTCAATGGCTCATCCCCTCGGCGCACTTTATGATACACCTCACGGCGTTGCAAACGCTATCATTCTTCCTACAGTTATGGAATACAATGCACCTGCCACCGGCGAGAAGTACAGAGACATCGCAAAGGCTATGGGTGTTGAAGAAACAGAAGCTATGAGCATTGAAGATGCAAGAAAGGCAGCTATTGATGCCGTTAAGCAGCTTTCAATTGACGTAGGCATTCCTGCAGACCTTAAAGAAATCGTGAAGGCTGAAGATATCCCCTTCCTTGCACAGTCAGCATTCGACGACGCATGCCGTCCCGGTAATCCCAGAGACACAAGCGTTGAAGAAATTACTGCTCTCTACAACTCACTTATCTAAAATATAAACGGGTACGGTTTTTTCCGTACCCGTTTCCGATAGAGGAGAAATCTTATGAAATTCGGTATTTACTATGCTTATTGGGAGCATGAATGGGGCGGAGATTTCCTGCCCTATATTGAAAAATGTAAAAAGCTCGGCTTTGACGTGCTTGAAGTTGCATGCGGTGCATTTGACCGTGAGCCCGATTCATATTTCAATGAATTAAAGAAATGTGCTGAAGCTAACGGTATGCTTCTTTCGGGCGGTTACGGTCCGAGACCCGAGCATAATCTTGCCTCAACAGATTCCGCCGCAGTTGAAAAAGCATTTGCATTTTATGCCGACGTTTTCAGAAAAATGGAAATTGCAGGCATCGACAGAATAGGCGGCGCTCTCTATTCATACTGGCCGGTTGATTTTGCATCGGGATTTGACAAAAAAGCTGATACAGAGCGTAGTATAAAGAGCATGAGAAGGCTTGCTGATATGGCTGCTGACCACGGTATAACTCTTTGCATGGAATCGCTCAACCGATTTGAAGGCTACATGATAAACGAAGCTTACGAAGACGTTGATTATGTCAAAGCGGTTGACAAGCCGAATGTTAAGGCAATGCTCGACACTTTCCATATGAACATCGAAGAAGACTCAATGGTTGACGCTATAAAACTCACCGAAGGTTATCTCGGCTCATTCCATGTCGGCGAAGCAAACAGAAGATGTCCCAACCCCAACGGAAGAATGGATTGGGAAGCAATCGGTCAGGCTCTGCGTGACATCAACTACGACGGCTATGTGGTAATGGAGCCGTTTGTACAGATGGGCGGTCAGGTAGGAAAGGACATTTCCATCTGGCGCGATATGTCACACGGTGCAAGCATTGAAAAGCTTGATGCCGATGCGGCAGCTTCGGTTGCGTATTTAAGAAAAACATTCTGCAAATAAAATAACGGCATCGGATTTCCGATGCCGTTTTCTTTTTAAATTACTGCTTCTTTTTCTTGGGACCCGAAGCATTGTTGAGTATGCTTACGCAAGCGATAACAATACCCATAACGATGAATATGCCGAGCATACCCTTGCCCATAATGGGAGCAGATTCCTTGAGTCCTTCCGGAGTCCAGTAATCTCTTGTTGTTTCAACTGTCTCTGTTGCTTCAACTTCTGCAACCGCATCCTCTGCGATAAGAACGATTTCATCAGCAACGGGAGCTGTTGTTTCAATAATTGTTGTTTCCATTGTTATTCCCTCCTGTTACTTAAATAAGTGCATTACCTACGAGAGTGAGAATAAGACCGCCTGCGATAACCGAAGCAACCTGACCCGAAACGTTAACACCGATTGAG
>JAZSCO010000162.1:0-2313 GCA_045602965.1 Acutalibacteraceae bacterium
AAAAACAGAAGGAATATATTCTTCGCAGAGAATTCTTGCATACTCTTCATTGAGGAGCTGCTTTTTTCTGTCGATTTCATCCGTTGTTTCGGTTATATATATATTTGTTCTGTATTTTCCGCCGCCGAGTTTATCCATGAACCCATATTCCTCAAGAGTTCTGACTTCATCTTCGATAAATATAGGCGAAACGCCAAGTTCTTCGCCGATTTCGTTGACTGTTTTGGGTGAATAATATGCCGCATAAGCGATATTCTGGGTAAGACTGTTGCGAAGAAAATCGGAGGTGTCACCTTTACTGCCGGGGCAGCCGTTGTGACCCATATTTATAAATTTAACAGGATTAATTCCGAGTGTGCCGGGAGTTCTTTTCATTTCAATACCTTCTTTCAAGCTGTTTTTGGCCTCATAAAGATGCCATTTTACCGTTCCGAGAGGGATGGAAAGCTTTTCCGCAATATCGCCGAGCTTCAGATTATCATAATAATGCATGACAACGATTCTGCGCTGAGTTTCCGAAAGATAAGCAATCTCACGTCTGAGATTTTTCGCTTCTTCTGCATCGATTAAATTCTTTTCATAATCAACGCTGTCAGGCAGAAACACCGAATCAATTGCAAGGTGTGCACTCTCCTTGCGTTCACCGATATATCTTGCAAAAACATTGCAGGCAATGCGGTAGATATAGCCGTTGATGTTTGCTATCTCATCCGCTTTAAGCAAAGAAGAATAAACTTCAAGCGTTATTCTTGAAGCAAGCTCCTCTGCTTTGTCGATATCCGTCATTTTTGAAAGTGCAAAGCCGTAAAGCTTTTTGTAATATTCGGTTATGATTTTGTCGGCTCTTGATTTTTCCATTTTACGCATCCTCTCTGAGCGTTTTCGAATATATAGTGATACAGTTTGAAAAAAGGTTGGAGATTATCAAAAATATTTCTTTGAAATTATTTTATAGAAAGTTTAAATCAAAATCAATATTTTCTCTGCGAGAAATAACAACAGAGCTGTTTCTTACAGAAAACAGCCCCGTTTTAAATCTTTTATTTAAAATTCACTGTGATTTTATGGTTACCTGTGCCTGTTTTGATTTCGATATGGCTTCTACCCGTTTCACCGAGAGGAATTATCTTATATTCACCGTCGGTTTCAATGCTTTCAATCTCTTTATGAGCAAAAACAACAGTAGGAACATCATATTCTTTATCCTGATTGAATTCAAGCATAAAACTGTTGTTCTCTCTGTCGTGACGGTATTTTACGATATCGCCGCAAACTGCAACGGGGAACGGTCTTGTGAGATGCTTGAAAAACGGCATGTCAAATATAAACATATCCATAAAGAATGTGTAAAACGCCTGACTCCATTGATTTTTATCAAAATAATCAAGAAGAAAATCGATATGTTTAAAATAATTCTCACTTTCAGCAATGGAACCCCATTCACCAACAAGAATCGGAACATTCCATGCTTCCTGAGTGTTTTTCTTTTCATCAAAAATAGTCTGCACTCTCGCGTCGCTCGGATAATCATATGCAGGTGTGTCAACCATAAGGTCATATCCGTGAGGAGAGTAGCAAAGCTTTTCTTCACGCTTGCCGTCATAGTTTACGGCAGGCATGCTGAACGGGATGCTGATATTGGTATAATAACAGCTTTCAACGATTATAATGCCGTTATCAGTTATTTCTCTTATTCCTTTTGAAAGTCTGTTGACAAAATCGTAATAAACGCCCTCGTCAAACTTTTTTTCAAGAGGAAGACCTGCTCCTGTGACTTTTCTGAAAAGTTCGGGATCTTCAAATGGTTCGAGAACACCCGGCATATCTTTTTTCAGTAAGCTTTTGAGCATCTTCATTTTCGGGCATCGTTTATCCGTTAAAATTGTTTTGGCAAGGCTCATGATCAACGTACGGAACATCTTGCCGCCGTCACTTCCCGGGAAAGGCTCATTGAAAAGGTCAAATCCGAAAAGTGCGGGATGATCTTTGACCCTTTCGGCAATATGCTTCCACATATTTATGAAATATGTCTGCAAACCGACTCCGTTTACCTCTTTGTTTGCCCAGAAGTTGTCAAAACAATTATGAACAACCTTACCCCAGAAATATCCCGTCGCCCATACAAGCTTGTTCTTTTTTAACTTTGCGCCGTCGGTAAGAGATGCCCATTGGGGCGCACCGTCCGAGCCGCCGACAGGTCCGTACAAATCCTGATGCATATCAATAAAAACATACATTCCGTATTTATGGCACACATCCATAAAATTCACAATTTTGTCGATATATTCCTCATTGTATTTGCACGGTTCGGGT
>JAZSCO010000163.1:0-7319 GCA_045602965.1 Acutalibacteraceae bacterium
CAGTTAATTCGATAATTATATTGTACTTTACCGAAATATATGGTATTATATATCTGCAATAAAAAACAAGGAGGAAGATTCCAATGGCAAGATTTACTCTCCCCAGAGATCTTTACCACGGTAAGGGTTCTCTTGAGGTGCTCAAAACAATTAAAGGCAAAAAGGCTATCGTTTGTGTAGGCGGCGGCTCAATGAAGAAGTTCGGCTTCCTTGATAAGATTGTTGCTTATCTCGAAGAAGCAGGTCTTGAGGTTAAGCTTTTCGAAGGCATTGAACCCGATCCCTCAGTTGATACAGTTATGAAGGGCGCAGCTGTTATGGCTGAATTCGAACCCGATTGGATTGTTGCAGTAGGCGGCGGTTCACCCATCGATGCTGCAAAGGCAATGTGGATTAAGTATGAATATCCCGAAATCACATTTGAAGAAATGTGCGTGGTATTCGGCATTCCTGAACTCCGTCAGAAAGCACGCTTCATTGCTATTCCCTCAACATCAGGTACAGCAACAGAAGTAACAGCTTTCTCTGTTATCACAGACTATGAAAAGGGTATCAAATATCCTCTTGCAGATTTTGAAATCACTCCCGATATCGCTATCGTTGATTCAGAACTTGCAGAAACAATGCCCAAGAAGCTTGTTGCTCACACAGGTATGGACGCAATGACTCACGCTGTTGAAGCTTATGTTTCAACTGCAAACTGCGACTACACAGATCCTCTTGCGCTTCATGCAATTGAAATGATTCAGGAAAACCTTGTTGATTCATATAACGGCGATAACGGTTGCCGTGAAAAGATGCATAACGCACAGTGCCTTGCAGGTATGGCATTCTCCAATGCTCTTCTTGGCATTGTTCACTCAATGGCTCATAAGACAGGCGCAGCTTTCGCCGATTACGGTAACGGTGCTCACATTATCCATGGCGCAGCTAACGCAATGTATCTTCCTAAGGTTATCGAATTCAATGCAAAGGTTGAATCCGCTGCAAAGCGTTACGCAAAGATTGCAGACAGAATGAATCTCGGCGGCGAAACAGTTGAAGAGAAGGTTCAGCTTCTCATCGCATATCTTCGCGGCATGAATGATAAGCTCAATATTCCCCAGTGCATCAAGAACTATGGTGCAGACAGCTATCCCTGTGAGCAGGGCTTTGTTCCTGAGGAAGTATTCCTTGAAAGACTTCCCGAAATCGCAAAGAACGCTATCGGCGATGCTTGCACAGGTTCCAACCCCCGTCAGCCCAGCCAGGAAGAAATGGAAAAGCTCTTCAAGTGCTGCTACTATGACCTTAAGGTTGATTTTTAATTGAACAAAACATAATTAAAACCCCGTATTCTCATTGAGATTACGGGGTTAACTTGTTTTATAAGATTATTTAAGGTCGCCGCCTACCGAGCCGTCCCATGTGTCAACGGTCTGTGCTTTCATTTCTTCCTCATCGAACCAACGGGTTGTAACAGCCTTTGTTTCTGTGTAGAAACGGAAGCCGTCCTTGCCGAGGCAGTGAAGGTCACCGAAGAATGACTGCTTGTGGCCTGTGAAGGGGAATACGCCAACGGGTACGGGAATACCTACGTTAACACCTACCATGCCGCCGTCTGTTCTCTTTGCGAATTCTCTTGCATAGTATCCGCTCTGTGTGAAGATAACCGAGCCGTTTGCGAAGGGATTTGCATTCATAACTGCAAGGCCTTCTTCGAAGTCCTTGACTCTCTTAATGCAGAGAACAGGTCCGAATATTTCTCTCTGACCGACTGTCATATCCTCTGTTACATGGTCGAAAATTGTGGGACCTACATAGAAGCCGTTTTCGTAGCCGGGAACAACAGGATTTCTGCCGTCGAGAACAAGCTCTGCACCTTCTTCGATGCCTTTTTCAATCCACTTGAGGATGGACTGTCTGTGAGCTTCGGTAACAACGGGACCGAGAGTTGATTCTTTGTCGTATGCAGGACCAAGTTTGAGCTCTTTTGCAAACTTAACAAGATAGCCTACAAGTTCATCGGCAATGCTTTCCTGTGCAACAATAACGGGGAGAGCCATGCAGCGTTCGCCTGCGCAGCCGAATGAGGAGTTGATGATACCTCTTGCGCTTCTTTCGAGAGCAGCATCTTCAAGAACAAGACCGTGGTTCTTTGCTTCGCAAAGAGCCTGAACTCTCTTGCCGTTAGCGGCAGCTCTTGAATAAATGTGAAGACCAACGCTTGTTGAACCAACGAAGGTGATGCCCTTAACGTCGGGATGATCCATGAAGATTTCAGCTTCGTTTCTTGAGCAGGTAACGATGTTAATAACGCCGTCGGGAAGACCTGCTTCCTGCCAGAGCTCTGCAAGTCTCATGCAGGTCATGGGAGTCATTGATGCTGCCTTGAGAACGATTGTGTTACCGCAAACAATGCAGAGGGGTGACATCCAGCCCATGGGAATCATGCCGGGGAAGTTGAAGGGAACGATGCCTGCAAAAACGCCGACAGGTTCTCTGTAAAGAGTAGTGTCATAGCCTGATGAAGTATCTCTCATACTTTCACCCATAAGAAGTGAAGGAGCTGAACAAGCAAGTTCAACGGGTTCTTTAACTTTAAGAATATCGCCTTTAGCTTCGCTCCAAACCTTACCGTGCTCTCTTGCGCAGATTTCGGTAAGCTCATCCATATGCTGTTCAAGAAGCTCGCGGAATTTGAAAACGATCTGAACTCTCTTCATAACGGGTACGTTTGACCAGCTTTTGAATGCTTCTTTAGCGCAAGCAATAGCTTCGTTAACCTCGTCCTTTGTGCAGCAGGGGGTCTGTGCGATAACCTCACCCGTGCTGGGATTATAAACGTCCATGTATTTTTCGCAGGAAGAATCAAGCCACTTGCCGCCTGCAAAATACTTAAGTTTTTTAACTGCCATTTTTTACACTCCGTTCCGAATTTTTACCATAATATTTTATAACTTTTTGATTCTTCTGTCAACAGTTATTTAAGCATCGAACTCTGATTGATAAGCTGTGTGTTATAAATAAATAAAACGTCGCAGTTTTCAATTTCGATATAGTTTCCGAGAATCTGTGAGGAAATGTATCTTGTATCAACAAGAGTTATTCTGCTGTAGCTTCCGAGAAGAAGGGGGGCGAGGGATGAGCCGAATGAATCGCGGAAGATAACGAGTTCTTTTCCGTTGGGATTAAAAGGATTTTCTGCCGTGATAATGGGTACGGCGCCTGAGAAAAACACGTCATATTTGTCGTTGCCGTTAAATTTTGCCATGTCATAAACGCCTTCATGCTTTTTGTTTGTTTCGTAGTTATAGACAATGGCAGAATCTGTGGCTTCGTTTCTCATGCAAACAATCTTATCAGGTTCGATTCCGAAAGCAAGCCTTGAGGCGTAAACGCCGCTGAAATCTCCGAGGTTATCGGCTGTATATTCATTCGTATCAAGAGCATCAAAGCCCATTTCTTCGCCGAGTTTTTTGATAACATCCGATATTTCTTCCTGTTTCCAATGAGAATCGGTCCTGTAATAACTGTCAATGGTCAGACAGTCGAAAATATCGATGTATTCCATATTTTCAATATTGTTGTTCATGATATCTGTCATCTTCTGATAATCATATGACGGATATCCGTTTTTCTCTGCAAGATAATAATTTTTATCGGGAATCACCGAATAGAAAACACGGTTGTTTTTGTCTTTCAAATATTTATCGTAGATTGCGTTTATCTTTTTTGCAGCATTCTCAACCGAGCTTTCATTTAAGGTTTCGTCCATTTCGGAGATGTGACCGTCAACATAATAGTTTCCGTTGTTGTCTTTCTGATTAAAAAGCTTAAGCTGGACGGTTGCTTTTATTGCCCTGAATTTGTCGCGTAGAGGAAACTGATCTGTCAGATAATCCTCAATGCCGTCAAAGAAAGATTTGTCGATGATTTTTGAAACCGAGAATTCGGGGAATTGCGCGGCTTTTCTTCTTTCCGAAACAAGAACAGAAATGGGTTCTCTGATAATGAACGAACCGGCAATTGCGAATATGAAAATAACGAAAAAGGCAACGCTGAATATATTTTTGAATTTTTTCATGACATTGCCTCCTTAAAATCTGAAATAGAGGAACGGATTATAAGTTCCGTCGATTAGATACGCGGTTACAATTATAAGAACTGCTGCAACGAAGAAAGGCTCTGCAACGTTGAGAATCTTATCTCCGACGCGGTTTTCTTTTATCTTGTTGCAGATTGTTCTGAGTGCCGGAGTTGCACCGATTGCGGCGGCAACAAGAAGAACGGCATAGCTGCGAAGATAATAGAGAGTCATGCCGCTTGTGAAGGGATAAGCAGTCGTAAACATACCCTTAAGGTCTTCTGCCGCACCTGAAAGACCGTTCGCATTAAAGATAACAAAGCCGATGAGAACAACGAAAATCAGATAAATATGGCTGATGATTTTTGGGACTCTGTCTTTGATTTTCTTTGAAATAAACTTTTCACAAAGCAGAAGCGCCGCAAAATAAAGTCCCCAGAGGATGAAAGTCCAGTCTGCACCGTGCCAGAATCCCGTAAGGAACCAGACGGTGAGAATATTAAAGAGAAAGCGGATTTTATTGACTCTGTTACCGCCCATCGGAATATAGATATAGTCACGGAACCAGCTTCCGAGTGAGATATGCCATCTTCTCCAGAATTCTGTAACTGATGATGAGATGAACGGATAGTTGAAGTTTTCAACGAACTTGAATCCGAGAATTCTTCCGAGACCGATTGCCATGTCGCTGTATCCCGAGAAATCAAAATAAATCTGCAGGGCAAAAGCAACGGCGTAGAGCCAGAAAAACAGAGTAGATTTATCGTCGGCAGCTCTGAATGTTTCGCATATCGTGCCAAGAGAGTTTGCCATTACAACTTTTTTGCCAAGACCTATTGCGAATCTTCTGACGCCGTAAGAAAAATTATCAAAGGAGTGAGTTCTGTTTTTGAGCTCGTGCATGATGTCCGTATAACGGACAATAGGACCTGCAACAAGCTGCGGAAAAAGCGAAACATAAAGAGCAAGGCTTAAAGGATTTTTCTGTGCAGGAGCATCCTTGCGGTAAACGTCAATGTTATAGCTGATCGACTGGAATGTGAAAAAGCTTATGCCTATGGGAAGTGCGAGCTTTAAAAGACCGATGTCAGAGTCAAAAACGGAATTAATCGTTGAGATAAAGAAATCCGTATACTTGAAATAAATAAGTGCCGAAAGATTGACGGCAACCGAAGCGATTGTTATCGCAAGTCGGGCTTTGCCTTCTGCACGGTCAGTCAGCAGACCGAAAATATAGCTTGAGGTTATGACCGCGAGCATCAGTATAAGATATTTCGGTTCACCGTAGAAATAGAAAAACAGGCTCGCTAAAAGAAGCCAGATATTTTTTAATTTCATCGGCAAAAGGTAGTATATACCGATTACGGTCGGCAAAAAGATAAATAGAAATGTTAAGCTTGAAAAAAGCATGCCGGTTTCCTTTCATGAAAAAAGGCGGGTTAAACCCGCCTTTTAAATTATTCGAGAGTGATAGCGTCGCCGAGATGTTCTTCTTCGCCGGGCATTGCAGCGAGCATATCGTCTGCAACGGGTTCACCGAAGGGAATATCTTCCTGAACTTCGCCTGCTTTTGTAAGAACTTCAGAAACGTTGCCTTCGCAAATTGTTGAGAATGCAGCAACGATGCCGTCAACGATTTCTTCGCTTGCCATGATCATCATAACGATGTCGCCGCAGCTGACAACAGCAACTTTTTCTGCTGCAACGCAAATCCATTTTCTGTGGTTAACTCCGTTGAGGATTTCATTCTTGAGAGCGTCAATATCAGCGCCTTCTTTAGCCTTAACGAGAGCAAGTGAATAGGGGATTGAACCGATCATGGGTTCAGAAATAACAGCTCTTTCGATTGCGTCTGCTGATGCAACACCGAGGTTGTAGGTAAGACCGTCAACATCTTCGAGAGCAATTTCCATTGCGGGAGCGATTGCCATTTCGTCTGTGAGTGTTTCGTTAGCATAGATGCTTTCTGAGATTTCTTCGAGAGTTCCTGTGAGTGCAAAAGCGGGAGTTTCGGGTTCGGTGTTACCGCCGCAAGCTGCGAGTGAGAGAGCCATTGCGAATGCAAGGACGAGGCAAAGAAATTTTTTCATTTTGTTACTCCTTTGTATGTTTTGTATATTGTTTTTTCAAACCTCTATGACTATAGCAGAGGTTTGTTGATACCGTGTGTTGGTTATTTTAATTTTATGTGAACGAGATTATAAATCAATCTTCCAGAACGCAACGTTCAAACGTTCATAAGTATATGTTATATAAAGAGAATTGTCAAGATATTCTATTGCAGGGTATGAGAATTCGCTGTCTTTTTTCTCTTCTTCAAGAACAAGAACGGTTTCCCATGTTACCCCGTTATCGGTTGATCTCTGAAGAGTAAGAGGTGAACGTTCGCCCCAGTTTTCTTCAACGGGATTTGAGAGGAGATAAAGGTCGCCGTTTGGCGTTCTGACAACATCAAGACCGCTGTTGTTATTCCATAAATCTGTGCGGTATGCCTGACACCATGTTTCGCCGCAGTCATCGGAATCGCTTCTGTATGCTCTGCCGACGGGGGTTCTTGTGAGCATATGCACCTTACCCGGTGCGGATTCCCACAAAGTCGGTTGAATCATGGGAATGAGATTTGAAGTATAGCTGTTTTGTCTGTTAAAAATCGGGACAGCTTGTTCGGTTTTGATTTTCGGAGTTTTTCTCCATGTAACACCGTCATCGTCGGAAATATCAACAAAGCAGTTCCAGCCATTGTTTTCATATGATGCGGGAGCAAGAATTCTGCCGTTTGAGAGACGGAGACATTTGTTTTTGACAGGACCGCGTCCGTCGCTTCTGTCACCCTTTACGAGTTCTTCAGGTTTTGAGAAAGATTTTCCGCCGTCGGTTGAAACGCTGAAGAAAGTTCTCCACGAATGAATTTTTCTTCCTACTTTGAAGAAGAGAACTATTTCGCCGTTTTTTCTGAGAAAAAGGACAGGATTCCAGTGGGGGATATTCTTATTATAGCTTATTGCTTCGGGTTTACTCCAGCCATTTTCATCGCGGCGAGAGTACCAGATGTTAACATCTCCGGTTCCCTCCTTTGTGCCTCCGAACCAGGCAGAAATAACTGTGCCGTCAGGAAGAGGTAAAACGGTTGAAGCATGGCAATTCGGGGTTGGCAGGGGATTGCAGATGAATTCTTTGATTGTTTTCATGTTCTTACTCCGTTCAACTTAAAGTTCGAAGTCTGCCGGGCCTGCTTTTTCAATAAGAACAGGCA
>JAZSCO010000164.1:0-2376 GCA_045602965.1 Acutalibacteraceae bacterium
GTCTGACAGCAAAGTAATTTGTGTCTATTCGAATAACGGCGATTTTCAATATGGTTATATGTTTAATTGCAGCGGTGATTTTGGTGTTGAATGGGATAATGACAATCTGAATATTTATTTTGTTCGCAGTGATGTGGTTATTTCGGTTTCTCCAAACGGAGAAATATCAGATGTTCTTGAAGTCACAAATTCAATTGAAAATAATTCTTATGTTAATCATTTTTTTCATGCTACGGAAAGAACCATTGGTGATACTACGTATATTATAAGGAATGATATGGGTATACTCAGCTGGATTGCTACTTCGTATTCACAAATAGTTGTTAAAGATGTTTCCGGTACTGAGAATGTTATTTATGATGTGAATTCAACCCAGCTCTTAAATGCAATTATAAGTATCATTTTTATTTTTGTGTTTGTTATTGTTGCTATTACTATTATTTTCCGACCAGTTATCAAGTCAATGCGTACTAATAAAAACAAATATGATTTTTGTAAATAGAGTTTGGTTCAAAAATGTGACATACTGCCAGGATGAGGTCTTAATTTAGACCAAAAGCCCGAAACCCCTTGAATATCGAGGGGTTTCAGCTTTTTTATGACTACATTTATGTGTAAAAACCAAAAGTCTAAAAATTACCATTTTTATTAATAACTCGGGTTTGAACCGGTGAAATCACTAAAGTTTAATATTTTCTTACATAAGACCAATTTTTAAAGAAGTTAAGCTTCAAAAAAATAGATCTTTTATATTGCCAAACGTATACCCTTGTAAAATAACAATTGTTGTGCTATAATCAGCCCGACAAATAAGAATTTGCGGAACAGATATAAAAGGAGAAACGTATGACACAAATCATTTCATTTTTGCTATCCGTTGTGTTTGCAATTGATATGTTTTTCGTTGGATTATTCCCTGAAAAACAACTTGTTATCACGCAAACGGAAACCGAAACCGAATACTATATAGACGGCGAAAGCGATTATTTACGTTTTGGAGTTGTTGGTGAAGATAATCTGTTTGAGCCTGACGATGAAATTAAGGTTGTTATTGAATGCCTTGATGAATCTCTTAACGGTACAAGAGCAAAAATCTCCGTTAATAGTGAGCAGACAGGCTTTGATAAGCGAGGATATGTTAATTTAATTTTTGATGTGCCGTATAACACCTTCACTTTTTCGTCAGATAAAAACGGAATTTTTACTGTTACGATTGAACTGACCGATAGAACCAAATACAGTTTCAACATCGGTGTTCTTCCGAAAAATACACAGGCAAGCGACGGCTTTTATTACGGAATTCAGCCGTATATAACCCGTGCTTATACTTGGGGTCAGGGTTTTCAGCTTCCAAACTATACTGCAGATGAATCAGTAGATAAAATCCTTGATGCAGCTGAATATCTCGGTGTAAATCTTGTTCGTGAGGACAGTGTTGGTTGGGGTGCAATGCAGAGTGAGGCTTACGGCGAAGTGAATTTCTCCGTGCAGGATTACCTTGTCGGCAAGGTCAACGAGCGCAATATGAAATATAACTGGCTTCTCGGCTTCAACGCAGGCAAATGGTCTGCCGCAGAAAAATATAAAGGAAATTACGATGAATCAATCGGTTGGACTTACCCTCCCGATGAAAATATTTGGTCGGGTTTTGCAGGCAAGATTGCAGAACATTACGCAGACAATACCGACATTCTGTGGGAAATCTGGAACGAGCCGAACTGGTATTTCTTCGCAGGCACTCCCGAAGAATATTTTTCGCTTCTTGAAAACACGGCATCAATTATCAAAGCCGAAAATCCATCAGCATATATTTATTCGGGCGGACTTGCAGTTGCAGAAAAAGAGAGCAACCTTGTTTTTTATCAGAAATCTGCAGAGTTGATAAATAAAAATCTGCTCGATAATTACGGTTATCACAACCACGACGGACTCGATAATTACTATAATTATATGGGCAATATGTTATCGCTTACAAAATCTGCGGGACTTTCAAACGGCGGTTTCAACAGCGAAAGCGGTGTAGGCGGTACAGATGCGGCAACAATCGCATGTAAGGCACTTTACACCCGTTCAACAGGAGCAAGCGGATTTGTTTCGTTCGCATTCAGAAAAACTGTTACACCCGAAAACGATATCAACGATTTTGCTTTTTTCAATGAATATTTGCAGCCAGACGAAGCTGTAATTTCTTACGCAACTGTTATCCGTTTTCTCGGCAATGCGGATTTCGTTAAGAATATTTCAAGCGAAAAGAATCTCGTGATTGACGAATACAAGGCAAGCGGGAATAAAATTGAAGTATATTACAGCCTTGGTAATAAAACTAAAATCGCTGCACCCGAAGGTGATTACACCGCTTATGATATGTACGGCAAT
>JAZSCO010000165.1:0-7991 GCA_045602965.1 Acutalibacteraceae bacterium
ACGATCCGACTTGCGATGAAAGTGGTTGAAGACGGTGCGGAAAAGATTTCGGTGAAGCCTGAGGATGTTGAAGAATATCTCGGTACTCGTCGCTATAAAGCCGATAACATGATAAAAGAAAATGAAGTCGGCGTTGTTAACGGTCTTGCATGGACAAACGTTGGCGGTGATATGCTTGAAATCGAAACCGCAGTCCTCAAGGGCAGCGGCAAGCTTGAACTCACAGGTTCGCTCGGCGATGTTATGCAGGAGAGTGCAAAGGCGGCAGTTAGCTATATTCGCTCAAAAGCAGATACCTTGCCTCTTAACGGCAATTTCTATAAAGAAAATGATATTCATATCCATGTCCCCGAGGGAGCAACTCCGAAGGACGGTCCTTCCGCTGGTGTAACAATCGCAACCTCTCTTGTTTCCGCACTTACGGGAATAAAGGTGCGCAAGGATGTTGCAATGACGGGTGAGATTACTCTCAGGGGCAGAGTTCTTCCCATCGGCGGTCTCAAGGAAAAATCAATGGCAGCTTACAGAGCGGGAATAACAACCGTTGTTATTCCTTATGACAATATTTCCGACCTTGATGAGGTTGATGAAGTTGTAAAGGAAAAGGTAGTTTTTAAACCTGTCAGGACGGTTGACGAAGTATGGGATATTGCGCTTGAAAAATCAGAGAAATCCGAAAAGAAAAAAGTCAGTCCCGTTGAAGTTGCAAAAACTTCCCGTGCGTCGATAACACAATAAAGGAAAAAAATTATGAGATTTGATAAAACAGAATTTGCGGCAGCTTACGGCACATCGAAACAGCTCCCCACTTCAAAAGAAGCGGAAATTGTTTTTTCGGGTCGCTCAAATGTAGGCAAATCGTCGCTCATAAATAAGCTTTTCAACAGAAAAAATCTTGCGAGAGTCAGCTCGGTGCCCGGTAAAACGATAACAGTTAACTTTTTCAAAGGTGACGGAGTTTATTTCGTTGACCTTCCGGGTTACGGCTATGCAAAGCGTGAGCAGGCAGAGAAAAAAAGATGGGCAGAGCTTATGGAAGGCTATTTTCAGTCGGGCAGAAATATCGCTCTTGTAATTCAGCTTATCGATATGCGTCATGCACCCTCTGCCGATGATATGATAATGCTCAACTTCCTTAAAGAAACAGGAATTCCGTTTGTTATTGCACTTACAAAATGCGATAAACTCAATAAAACGGAAACCGAAAAAAGAAGAGAAGCTCTTGAAACCGAGCTTGCCGATTATGCAGACATAAAGCGTATAGAATTCTCGGCAATCAAAGGCACGGGTGTTGAAGAAATGAAGGCGGTTATTCAGTCGGCCGTCTGAGGAGGAAAAGAAATGTTTGTTTCGGATTGTATTTCAGTCAATGAAAAAGGTCATCTGACCGTCGGCGGCTGTGATACCGTTGAAATATCAAAGGAATTCGGAACTCCCGTTTATGTTTATGACGAAAACGAAATCAGGAACAATATCAGGGAATTCAGAAATTCAATAGAAGAAAACTATGGTGGCAAAGGACTTGTGCATTATGCGAGCAAGGCTTTCAGCTGCAAGGAAATCTATCGCATCTGTGCTTCGGAAGGTATCGGAATTGATGTTGTTTCGGGCGGTGAGCTTTACACTGCTCTTTCGGTGAATTTCCCTGCCGAAAAAATTGCTTTCCACGGTAACAATAAAACTTATGCCGAGCTTGAAACGGCAGTTGAGAATAGCGTCGGTATGATTATTGTTGATAATATAACCGAGCTTGAAACACTCAATGCAATCGCCGCAAAGCACGGAAAGACCGTCGGAATCATGTTCAGAATAAAGCCAGGTATTGATGCTCATACCCATGATTTTGTCAAGACGGGGCAGATTGATTCGAAGTTCGGTTTTGCTCTTGAAACCGGTGAAGCGATGGAAGCTGTTAAAACTGCGCTCGGAATGTCCAATATAAAACTCCGCGGACTTCATTGTCATATAGGTTCGCAGATTTTTGACATTGATCCGTTTGAGCTTGCCGCAAAGGTCATGCTTGAGCTTTTTGCCGATGTTAAAGCGCAGACGGGAGTTGAACTTGAAGAACTCAATCTCGGAGGCGGTTTCGGAATAAAGTATCTCGAGAACGATACTCCGAAGCCTTTTGGGGATTATATGAAGTCGGTTTCAAAGACCGTTCATGAGTGCTGTGAAAATCTCGGACTCAATGTTCCTTATGTTCATATTGAACCCGGCAGGTCAATAGTCGGCGCAGCAGGTATAACCCTTTATACCGTCGGTGCAGTCAAGGAGATTCCCGATATCCGTACTTATGTTTCCGTTGACGGCGGCATGGCGGATAATCCGAGATACGCTCTTTACAAATCGGATTATGAAGTTGTTTGTGCAAACAAGGCAAATGAAGAAAGAAGCAGGATTGTTACCGTTGCAGGTAAATGCTGCGAAAGCGGTGATCTTATTCAGGAGAATACAAAGCTCCAGAATGTTCAGCCGGGTGATATTCTTGCCGTTCTTTCAACCGGTGCATATAACTATTCAATGGCGTCAAATTACAACAGAATTCCGAAGCCTCCCGTTGTTATGATTAATAACGGTGAAGCCAGATTGATTGTTAAAAGAGAAACTTACGAAGATGTTGCGGTATGTGACATCTGATTTCGTGGAATAATAAATAAAAAATTAGGAAGTGACACAATGCCTCAGACCAGAAATTTAGCTGAGCAAGTGCGTCTTGTTTCGGTTGAAACAGACAGTTTTAAAACGGGAAGAATATCGGTTTCCGTTGCGCTCCCCATGGGAGAAAATATGGCGGCAAACTCGCTTCTCATTTATCTTCTCAAGCGTTCATGCAAGGAATATCCCGATTTCTCTCTTCTCAACGGAAAACTCGATGAGCTTTACGGCGCAAGTCTTTCCGCGAGCGTAACCAAAATCGGCGAATCGCAGGTGCTTTCTCTTTCGCTCACCTGTCTTGATGACCGTTTTGCTCTGACGGATGAAAGCATAGCGGAGCAGTGTGCAGAGCTTCTTGCCGGAATGATATTCAATCCGAATTGCAAGAGCGGAAGCTTCGGCACCGATAATCTCAATGCCGAAAAAAGGCTTCTCATTCAGCGCATAGAGGAAGAACTTAACGATAAACGCGCTTATGCATTTCACAAGTGCATTTCCTATATGTGTGCAAATGAGGCATACGGTAAGGATAAATACGGCACAATTGAAGAAATTCAGTCCGTTAAGATGTCGGATGTTTATTCTGCATGGAAAAATATGCTTTCAACCGCTATTTTCCAGATTACCGTTGTCGGCAGTGCTTCGGATAAGATTGCAGAAATTTTCACAAAGAAATTTTCAAAAATTGAACGCAATCCCGTGAAACCCGAAACTGTTTTTATAAAAAGAGGAAGACATTTCAACCGATATGAAGAAAGCTACCCCGTAAATCAGGGAAAGCTTGTTGTCGGTTTCAGAGCCGGAATGGAAAACAGCAGAGATAATATCCATGCGATAACCGTTATGAACGATATTTTCGGTATGGGAACTTATTCAAAGCTTTTTATGAATGTTCGCGAAAAGCTCAGTCTTGCTTATTATTGCTGGTCAAGACTTGTTGCAAGCAAGGGTATTGTGCTTGTTGAAGGCGGAATAGATACCGACAAAGAAAAGAAGGTTTCCGCTGAAATTCTCAGCCAGCTTTCTGATTTGAGAAACGGTAAAACAGACCCGGAGGTACTTGAATCCTCAAAGCGTTCACTCAGAGAAAGATATACTCTCACAACTCCCGAGGGTATCTGTGCATGGTATGCGGCGCAGGTGCTTGAAGAAGAAATAGTTACACCCGAAAGCATGGCAGAAGGTGTTGAAGCTGTCACTATGGAGCAGGTTTGCGAGGCGGCAAAGAAGCTTTCGATAGATACAATTTTCATGCTCAAGGCGCAGGAGGAGGCAGAAAATGAAGATTAAGCAACTCACAAATGAAAAGCTTGGCGAAACTGTTTTTTGCGCAGTGCATCCTTCGGGTCTTGAAATCAGAGTTATGCCCAAAAAAGGATATAACTCTGCCTATGCGGTTTTCGGTGTTAAGTATGGCTCGATTGACACTGCTGTGCAGAATGCTTCGGGCGAATTTGAAATAATCCCCGAAGGCACTGCTCATTTTCTTGAGCATAAGCTTTTCGAGAGCGAAGACCTCAACGCTTTTGAACGTTTTGCAAAAACGGGTGCAAGTGCCAATGCTTACACAAGTTTTGAAAAAACGGCTTATCTTTTCAAAGGTTCAGAGAATATTGATGAATCGCTTGAAATTCTGCTTGATTTCGTACGCAATCCCTATTTCACTCAGGAGACGGTTGAAAAAGAGCAGGGGATTATCGGTCAGGAAATCAGAATGTATCAGGATTTGCCCGATTGGCAAGTGATGTTCAATCTTCTCAAGGCTCTTTATGCAAGCCACCCCGTAAGAATAGATATCGCAGGCACTCAGGATTCAATTGCGAAAATTGATGCCGACCTGCTTTACAGACTTTATAAGAATTTCTATAATCCTGCCAATATGGTGCTGTGCGTTGTTGGTGCAATTGAGCCTCAGGCAGTTTTTGATATTGTTGAAAAGAATATTCAAGAAACTGACGGCAAGAAAATCGAAAGAAAGTTTGAAAAAGAAAACGCAAAGCCTGTAAGGGATTATATTGAAGAAAAGCTTTCCGTTGCGTGCAAGCAGTTTCTTCTCGGCTATAAGGAGGATATTTCTGAGCCTCTGCTTTCTCTCGATGATGAACTTGCATCGCAGATTATGCTTGAAGCCATCGCCGGTAAATCTTCGCCGCTTTATAAAAAGCTTCTTGACGAAGAACTTATTGACCTTGGATTCGGCACAGAGCTTTTCAACGGTTTCGGTTTTTCTTGTGTCATGATGGGCGGAACAAGTGCCGACCCCGAAAGAACCGTTTCTATTCTCCGCGAAGAAATAAAGAGAATACAGAAGGAAGGTATTGATCCTTCTGCATTCGAAAGAGCGAAACGCAAGATTTACGGCAGAATGGTTATGGATTATAACGATATCGATGATACTGCAAATCTTATGATGAATCTTTATTTCAACGGTTATGAGCCTTTTGCGGAGCTTGAAGCTTGCAAGAGCATAACTCTTGAAAAAGCTCAGGCACGTCTTGCCGTTCTTAAAGAAGAGTCATCAGCGGTTTCCGTTATCAGTCCGATTGAGTAACGGGAAAGGAAGTGTAATAATGTCCGATTATGCGGTTGTATATTTCAAGGGGCTCGAAAGAGGTTTCAGTGTGCCGAGCACACTTGCCGATTTTTCGATCTTCGGAATTGATATCAACATTAAATTTTACGGTGCAATAATTGCGTTCGGTTTTCTTCTTGCCGTGCTTTTCGGCGGAAGAATGGCTTATAAATGGAAGATGAGCCTCGACAAAATGGTCGATGTTCTTATTTACGGTACTCTTGCGGGTATAGTCGGCGCAAGACTTTACTATGTTTTCTCAAAATGGGATTACTACGGTCATCATCTTTCGGAAATTCCGCAGATTTGGAACGGCGGTCTTGCAATTTACGGCGGAATCATCGGTGGTGTACTTGCTGCATTTGTTGTTTGTAAAGTTCGCAAAATGAATTTTTGGAATCTGTTTGATATTGCATCGATGAGCCTTCTCATCGGTCAGGGTATCGGCAGATGGGGTAATTTTACAAATCAGGAAGCGTTCGGAATCAATACCGAAATGCCCTGGGGTATGTGGAGTGAAAAAATTGCTGCTGATGTAATCAGAAATCAGGCGCTTCACGCAGAAAAAGGTTTTTTCGTTGACCCCGAAAAATTTGTGCACCCGACCTTCCTTTATGAATCGGTATGGTGTCTGCTCGGTGTTCTTGTTCTCTATATCATTTGCCGCAAGGCAAGAAAATTCAGCGGACAGATAGCTCTTTGCTACGGTATCTGGTACGGCGTTGAGAGAACTGTTGTTGAAGGTCTCAGAACAGACAGCCTTTATATTGCAGGCTCAAATGTCCGTGTTTCTCAGGCTCTTTCGTTAGCTATTGCAATTGTTTGTGCGGTACTTCTTGTGGTTCTTCTTATAAAATTCACAAAGAATCCCAAACCGATCGACGGTGTTGATTTCTTTCTTGAAGAAGAACTGAAAAAAGAAGCCGAGGCAAAAAAGGCTGCAGAAAAAGAATCCGAAGAATCCGCAGATGAAAATAAAACAGAAGCAGACAGTAATGATGTAATAAATGAGGTGGAGTAAAAATGGCAAAGATTTTTGATGGCAAGGCTGTCAGAGAATATAACCTTGATAAGATAGCTGAGCAGGTTGCAGTGCTTAAGGATAAAGGCGTGTTGCCAACTCTTGCAGTAATAATTGTCGGCAGCGACCCTGCAAGCCGTATTTATGTGAACAATAAAAAAGCTGCTTGCGAAAGAACTGGTATGCGTTCACTTGAATATGCGCTTCCCGAGGAAACAACAACTGAAGAGTTGCTTGAGCTTATTGATAAGCTCAATGCAGACAAAGAGGTTAACGGTATACTTTGCCAGCTTCCCGTGCCAAAACATATAGATAAAAATGCAGTTCTTGAAAGAATACTTCCCGAAAAGGACGTTGACTGCTTCCATCCGGAAAATGTCGGCAGACTTTCAATCGGCAACGGTGAGCTTGTGCCCTGTACCCCTATGGGCATGGTAAAGCTTCTTGAATATGAAAATATTGATCCCACCGGCAAGCACTGTGTTATTATCGGCAGAAGCGATATTGTTGGCAAACCCATGGCAATGCTTATGCTCGCAAGAAACGCAACTGTTTCCATATGCCATTCAAAGACCGTCAATCTTCCCGAGATAACAAAGCAGGCTGATATTCTTGTTGCAGCAGTCGGTATTGCAAAATTTGTTAAAGCCGACATGGTCAAGGAAGGCGCAATTGTTCTTGATGTCGGCATGGACAGAGATGAAAACGGCAAGCTCTGCGGCGACGTTGATTTTGACGAAGTAAAAGAAAAGGCTTCATTCATCACACCCGTACCCGGCGGAGTAGGTCCCATGACTATCGCAATGCTCATGAGAAACACTCTTACCGCAGCGGATATCCAGAACAGATAAATTTTTCTGAGAAAATAATAAAAAAGATTTGACAACACTTGATTGTTGTGATATAATCTTTCATGCCGCATATTCGGGGCGGGTGAGTTATGCCCAAAAACGGAATTATCCGTGCCTCCGGTAACCCACTTATAAGAGTTACGAGAATAGCGAGTCTTAAAGAAAAGGAATGAATTCCGATGTACGCAATTATTGAAACAGGCGGCAAGCAGTACAAGGTAGAAGCCGGCGATGTTATTTACATCGAAAAGCTTGACGCAGAAGAAGCAAGCGAATACACCTTTGATAAGGTTATCGCTGTCGGAACCGACGACGGTATCACCGTTGGTGCTCCCTATGTTAACGGAGCAAGCGTTTCCGCAAAGATTGTCAAGAACGGTAAGGCAAAGAAAGTTATCGTTATGACCTACAAGCCCAAGAAGAACTCCAAGAGAAAGATGGGCCACAGACAGCCTTACACTAAGGTTGAAATCTCTGCTATCAACGCATAAGTTCTTTCCCTATGATAAGGGTCAAGTTCTTAGTCGGTAACAGACAGCTTGCAGGGTTTGAAATCAGAGGTCATGCGGATTTCGCCGATATCGGTGAAGATATTGTCTGTGCTTCGGTTTCTTCGGCAGCATTTATGGCGGCGAACACGGTAACCGAAATTATCGGTGCAAAAGCCGATGCAAACGCAGATAACGGCGCAATGACATTAAAGATTCATGAGCCTTGCGAAAGAACCGAAACGGTTCTTAAGGGACTCGAGCTTCATTTAACGGAGCTTTCAAAACAGTATCCCGACAACATCAAAATTATCTACGGAGGTGTAAAGAATGCTTAAGATAAACATTCAGCTTTTCGCTCATAAGAAAGGTATGGGTTCAACCCGTAACGGCCGTGACTC
>JAZSCO010000166.1:0-12977 GCA_045602965.1 Acutalibacteraceae bacterium
GAACCAATCAAATTCCTGCGTGCAAGAGAGATTGTCCATTTTCAACGTTTTGGCGAAGGCCTGCGCCTTGCAACAGATAAGCTTGACGAAAAGAACTTCTACGCTTTCAACCCGTCGTTTGACAAACATTGCAATAAATAATCGCAAGCCCACAGGTTTTCTGTGGGCATTTTTTTATTTTGCAGACACAAATATTCAGGTTGTATTTTGTTGCATTTATGATATAATTTTTACAGATATAACCGAGGTGTATTATGAACACAGAAAAACTGATAAAAAAGAGGATGCCCGAAATACCCGATGGAATAAAAACCGCTTTAATTGAAAATCATATAACTCTTACTCCCTTTGACGAGATGAATGATATTCTAAAATCAGAGGAATTGCAAAAAGAGGTCGGCTACAGAAAATATAACGATGGCAGTTATCTTGTTTCTATGTATTGCCATATGCCCGGCATTACTCCCGAAATGATAAAATGGTGGTTCTGGTGGCATCCGCAGGCGGATGAGCGATATAAAGTGTGGTTTCCGAACGAGCATCTCGGTATCGGTTATTCAAACAAGCAGAAAGATTATTTCAATCAGAAACACTGCCCCGAATTTCAGCCGAACACACAATATCCTCTTGAAAGAATCGGCAAAACGATTCTTCCGTTAAGAATTGATTTTGTAAAACCTGAAGAATTCGGATTTTCAAATGAGATTATGGAAAAGAATATTATTCCGCTGATTGTATGCGGTCACGTTGGCGTATTCAAAGGCCTCATAATGCACACGGAAATGGCGCATATATTCAGGCAGACAGAAGACGGTATGTTTATGATAAGCCGTTTTTGGCTTGGTAAAACCATGCATCCGTTACTGCGAAAAATTATTATCAATGACAGCATTGCAAAAGCTATGGCGGAGCATTGCTGCATTGAATACAGAAATCTGCTTGAAATTCTCCCGATTCTGTATAATAAAAACGGATAAGGCTCAGTTTGAAATACTAAAAAACAGACAAATAATAATTAGCAGGAAAGATTTTATGAGTGAAACACATTACAATTCAACAACTAAAATGCTCGGCGGTTTTCCGAAGCTAAAAAAGCTCGGTGCGGTCAGTCCTAACGGCGAAAGCACTCCTTTTGTGTGGAACAACCGACTGATGAGGCTTGAACTTGACGATGCTACAAACGGAGTTGACTCCAATTATAAAATCTCCGCCGTAATCCGTGACAGAGAAACAGGTGAAATCATTTCACGGTTTGGTGAAGGGTGTTATTATTTCTCTATTTTATATGGAAAACGGTACGGCATATGTTCTAGGCACTAAAAGCGAAAACGGTATGCTTTGCGGAGATACAATAGTGATTTATGAAAGCAAGGATTTGATTAACTGGTCAAGCCGTCCTCTTATTTCCCGTGACGGATGGCAGTTTTTCAATTCTTCTCTGACAAAGGGCGAAAACGGCTATGTTTTGCTCCTTGAATTCGGTCCGCATCCGTTCAGCTACACATTTGCAATGTCTCCCGATATGCTTAACTGGACTTTTATGCCCGATGAATGTATCTTCGGCAAAGACCGCTATGTGGGCGGACCGTGGATGCGCTACAGCAATGGCTGGTATTACGTTATTGCGGTTGAGCCTGCAATCAACGTCAAAACCGAAGCGATTGAAATAAAATGCGATAACACCGCACTTCTGCTTGTGCGTTTTCTCGGAGTTCTCAACAATGACATTGCCAAGGATAAAGACAGAAATATCTCTATTATTACGGAAGTTTCATATATGGAACTCGGCAACAGACAGATAGGTGTTTATATGATTCCGGGTGAGCTTTCTCCCGAACTCGAAAGCGGCAACTTCCTTCCTGCCGAACAAGCTGCAAACGACACAGAAGCTGATTATAAGCCTCTTACGGAAATGTCACGCTGTGAACATAATTTTGTTATCGGTCTTTGTAACGATGAAATCGGCTACATCATTCCCGAAAATGATTTTCTTCTTCACGAATGGTTACCGTATTTCAACAACACCGATGATGAAAACGGCAGAAGACACTACGAAGAAACAAATTCGCTCGGCCCCAATGCAGCAGGAGCAATTCTCGATGCGATGGATGAACTGATAAATTCGTAAAAAAATAAACGAATCCCTTATGAATCACAGAAAGGTTCATAAGGGATTTTTCGTTATCAATAAAGATACCAATTTTTTGAGAGTGTTTGCCATTCATCAACTTTTTTCTGTTCCTCGGCAATGAAAATTTCGGGCTCAAAACCAGACTGCAGGATTTTATCCGTTCCGAGAAGATTTGATATAAACGGCTCAAATTCAAATTCTGAATGAGTATTTCCGATTGCGTCAAACAGTCTGATTCCTACTGCAAAAGGTGAAAAAGTTTTTCTGTCGGTAACATGGAGCTGAATGCCGTGACAAAAGCTGTCCTTATAGTCTGAAAATGTCGGTGTAAATGAACATTCACGAAGAAAAACTCCGTCTTGCTGACCGATTCTTTCAATAACCGCTTTACTGTCAAGCCACGGTGCACCTATCATTTCAAACGGTTTTGTTGTACCTCTGCCCTCTGAAAGATTTGTCCCCTCAAAAATGCAGGTACCGATATATGCGAATGCCGTATCAACGGTCGGAATATTGGGCGACGGATGAATAAAAACAAGGTCTGTATCATCATAATACATATCCCTTTTCCAGCCTTCCATGGGAATAACTGTCAGGTCACAACCGATGTTTTCCGTTTCGTTCGTCATAAGTGCAAATTCGCCTATGGTAAGACCGCACCGTGTCGGAGTCGGAAATCTTCCGACAAATGATGAAAAATTCCTGTCAAGGATTGTTCCCTCCGCTTTTATTCCGCCCAAGGGATTCGGACGGTCAAGAACAACAAATTTAACACCTTTTTCGGCACAAATCTTCATTGCGTCCGTCATAGTGTAGGCATAGGTATAAAACCTTGCACCCACGTCCTGAATGTCAAAAAGAACGGTATCAAGGGTTGCAAGCGCTTTTTCGCTTTCCGATATATCGTCACCGAACAAACTGTAAACGGGAAGTCCCGTCTTTTTTTCGGTGTATGACAGTATATCCTCCCCTGCCTGTATATCGCCTCTGACTCCGTGTTCGGGTCCGAAAAGAGCAACAAGGTTACACTTTTCTTTGAGCATATCAACGGTAGAAGAAAGGTCACGCAGAACACCTGTATGGTTGGTAATAAGTCCGCATTTGCTCTGAAAATCAAATTCGTTTTTTGCAACGACGTCAGCACCGCACAGAACTTTTTGTTTTGCCATTTTCATATTTTATCTTCCTTATGTAAATTCTTGTATTCCGTAATCATCGTATCATAAAAATTTTTGCGAACCAAAAAATATTCGCTTCTGTTATCTCTTCCGTAGTGAACAGCATTTGTCAGCAGAACACCCCAGAGTCCCGTTTCGCAATCAACATAAAGACTTGTTCCCGTAAATCCTGTGTGACCGTAGCTTCCTGATAACAAAAGGTCGCCGCCGGGAAATCCTTGTGTTCCTTTAATTTGAAATCCCAACCCTCTTGACTCTGATTTATCGGGTGTATGGTTTTTTATTGCAAGGTCAAACAACTCTTTTGAAAGATAACCGTTGCTGTCGGATGCAATGCCTTTTTGGGAACACATTTTTGCAAAAGAAATCATATCATCAAGCGTTGCAAATACCCCTGCATTTCCCGAAACACCTCCGAGAAAATATGCGTTTTCATCGTGGACGTGACCCGTTGCCCATTCTCCCGAATTAGAATAAAACTCGGTTGCGGCTGTAACTGCATCCGCCGAAGGATTATAGCAAGCAGTTTTCATACCGAGAGGTTCAAAAACATATTTTTGTGCAAGCTTATCAAGAGTTTCACCGCCAACAGCTTCAAGAATACACCCGAGCACAATATATCCCATACACGAATAGCAGACTTCTTTTCCCGTTTCAGAGCATCTGTCTGAATCAAAAATGGTGCGAATCACATTACCGTCAACATGTGTCATATCAAACAAAGGAAGCCACGACGGCGTACCCGATGTGTGTGTCATAAGACGACGGATTTCACAATCACCGTAATTGCCCGCATAATCAAGAAAACTGCTTATTTTGTCATTCAACGAAAGCTTATCGCTGTCAATAAACTTTAACGCAATCATAGACGTTGCAACAAGCTTTGACAAAGATGCAATATCAAAAAGAGTTTCCTCTGTTATATCTGATACAGTCGGCTTAATCTGACGGTGTCCGAAAAACTCACGCTCAAAAACTTTATTTCCAAGACCGACGGCGACCGCAGCGCATGGAAAAGCGATGCCGACTCCTGATTTTATAACCTTTAAAGTCTCTTCAAACATAAACAATCCCTTATTACTTTTTTATATATTTTACATCAATCTCATTACATTTGCAAACAGAATAATTTTATATTGATATATCAACTTTGCAGAAAAGCATATACGATTATTTAGGAGCATAATCAGCAGAAATATTCAGGTTGTATTTTGCGATGTTTATGATATAATCTATCTGATATCAAACTAAAAAAATGTATCAAAAAACAGACAAATAAAAATTCACTTTAAGAAGGTAAAGATATGGAAACACAACACGATTCTTTGCAAATACTTTTTATAAGACATGCCGAAACAAATTATAACGACATCGGTGACCGTGATCCAAGCGATGGAGACCTTAACCCAAACGGTGAACAGCAATGTGTCTATTTAGGCGAAAAGCTCAGAGATTTGCAGATTGATGCATATATTACAAGCTCTCTGCTTCGCAGCTTCAAAACCGCCGTCGGTGTTTGTAATGCAAAAAAGAATAAACCTTTGCTTGAAATTTGTCCCGAGCTTGTTGAGTGCGGATGTACACCCGGATATTTCGGCTGCAGCGAAGAATATCTTCAGAGATATTATAAAAACACTAGAATGTGTGAAAAACTTTTCGGCACCGAAAATTATGAATTTGGTTGTGAAGCGTTTGAGGATAACGTTATTCGTGCAGAAAAAGTAATTTCTTACATAAAAAACAGATTTACATACGGTGACCGTGTTGCGGTTTTCAGCCACCACGGATTTCTCGAATATCTTATTCCCACAGCTTTGGGAGTTAAGCCGCATTTATTCAGATTTGCTCTTGATAACGTTTCCGTCTGCGTGGTTGAATTCTGCCGTGACGGAAATACAGTGCTTCGCTGTGTCAACAAATAGAATAACTGTTTAATCATTAGATTCGGAGGATTTATGGCTTTCTTATTAGTTGTTATATATATTGCATTTATTGGTCTCGGAGTTCCCGATTCGCTCATCGGTTCTGCCTGGCCTGCCATACATTCTGAAATGAATATTCCCGTTGAAGCGGTCAGCATTCTCACGTTTATTATTTCGGGATGTACCGTTTTATCAAGTATGTTCAGCGCAGGAATTCTCAACAAATTGGGAACAGCCAAAGTTACCGCTTTCAGCACGGCTATGACAGCTGCGGCTTTGCTCGGCTTCTCTTTTTCACCGTCCTTTTGGGTTATGATACCGTTTGCCGTTATTCTCGGACTCGGCGCAGGTGCGATTGACTCAGGACTTAACAATTATGTTGCTCTGCATTTTAAAGCAAGCCACATGAATTTTCTGCATTGTTTTTACGGCGTTGGAGTATCACTCAGTCCATATCTTATGTCACAGGCATTGAGCGATGCGGGATGGCGAAGCGGTTACCGATACGCTTTTTATGTTCAGGCGGCAATCACGTTGCTATTAATCATATCGATTCCTATGTGGAAGAAATCATCATCTGCAGACGATTCGGAAGATGAAAAAAGCGCAAATCTCACTCTTTTGCAAATGGCAAAAATGCCTGAAGTCCGTCAGGTATGGATTGTTATGCTTGCAACGAACGCAATCGAATATGCCTGCGGAGTTTGGGGAAGTACATATCTTGTTTCAGAAAAAGGATTTGAGGCAAAACACGGGGCGCTTGCTCTGACCGTATACTACGTCGGAATGTCAATTGGACGTTTCGTTTCGGGCTTGCTTTACGATAAAATCAGTACTTGGAAACGCATCGGTATCGGCACAATACTTCTTGCCCCTGCAATTGCAATTATGCTTCTTCCCCTGCACGGTGCTGTTACCGTTGTCGGTTTATTCCTTGTAGGCTTAGGCAACGGCTCAATCTACCCGAATATGATACACCTGACGCCTCACAATTTCGGCAAAGAAGTTTCGCAATCGATTATGGGTTCACAGATAGCGTTTGCTTACATCGGTGTTATGCTTGCACCGCCTTCAGTCAGCCTGATAAGCGGACTTTTCGGAATAAAAATATATCCCATTCTGCTTGCAGTGCTTTATGTGATTATGGTTATAGCTCTCAGGTGCTTTGTAAAAAGACTTAAAAAGCAGAATAAATACAATGCAAATGTCTGAAACTCAAGGATGATATTAATGAAAAACAATGATAAATTCGATATAAACAGCTTCATATCTCCCGATGTTTTCCACTCCCCTGTCTATGTCTGGATATGGAATGATGTCTGCACCCGTGAGATTATAGATGAACAGCTTGCCGAAATGCAGAATCTCGGCATAAGAGCATTTTATATTCTTCCCGAGCCAAAAAATTTCAGACCCGACAGTATGCCCACAAACCTTACTCCCGACTATCTCTCTCCCGAATACTTTGAGCTTTGTGAATATGCAATTAAAAAGGCAAATGAGCTCGGTATGCTTTGCTGGCTTTATGACGAAGGCGGATGGCCTTCAGGCGGTGCATGCGGAAAAGTTCTGAACGATCATCCCGAATATGCAAGAGAAGTGCTGAAAACAAACGAGCGTTCTTTCTCTGCGGGAGATGTGTACAGAAAATCAACACCCGATGTTCTTGCGGCATTTATAAATAACAAAGAAATTATAGAAGAAGGATATGAATTCGTTTCAGATGCTGTAGCTACCGAATATGTAACAAAAAAAGTAATCAACGGCAATACAGATTATCCCGATTTGCTAAACATTGCCGCAACAGAATACTTTATTGAAATCACTCACGAAAAATATGCGTCCGCAATGAAGAATGCATCAGGTAAAAATATTACCGCAATATTCACAGACGAGCCAAAAGCGCCGTCATCAGCGTTTAACAAAGACCTGGCGGAGAAATACGAATTAACTTACGGCGAATCAATTTTGCCATATCTGCCGCTGATTGCTTATAAGACAGTGCCAACGGAAGAAAATGTTCACATACTGCATCGTTGGTACGATTTATGCAGTAGAATGTTCTGTGATAACTTTCTACTGCCGTGCAAAAAATGGGCTAATGACCACGGTATGTCTTTTACCGGACATCTGGATAAAGATCATGATCCTCTCGGCTGTATGCAAGGCGGCGGAAATTTCAATCTTATGCGTGCTCTGCGTTGTTTTGATATTCCCGGAGTAGACGTTATATGGCGTCAGCTTTATCCTGAAAATAAAATAACAGAAATAAACGATATGAACGGCTACAACGGGTTTTTTCCGAGATATGCTTCATCTGCCGCTGCACAAAACGGTTCAAAGTTTGCATTGAGCGAAATATTTGGCGTTGGCGGTTGCGCAATGACTTATGAAACAATGCGTTACACCGTCGGATATCAGACTGTACGAGGAATAAACATATTCAATCCGTTCAACTTCCCTCTCGGACGAAAAGGTCAGCTCCTTGCGCAAGAGCTTCCCATTTTCACAGCAAATCAACCGTATTGCCGTTTTCTCGGTCATTTCAACAAGTATGTTGAGCGTCTTTCGTATCTTTCAACACTCGGCAAACGTGTCTGCAAAACAGGACTTTACTATCCCGTTTCCGATTTTCAGGGCGGTTTTAAAGCTGAGGTTATGGCAAAAGCTTTTGATAATCTCGGCAGAGCACTTGAAAAAATGACAGTAGATTTTGATATTGTTGACGATGATGTTATTCAGGCTTCAGAGGGTGCAGACGAGGGTTGCATCAGCATAGGCAATGCAAATTACAGAATTATCATCATCCCCGAAGGAGCTTTTATTCCGCCTCAGACTCAAACTGTTCTTGAACGTTTTGTTAAAGGCGGCGGAAGAGTTTCACATTCTCTTTCAAATCTTAAACCTGTAATTAATGTTGAAGGCAAAGGTTTAAGAGCAATGCACAAAGATGCTGAAAGTGCAGAGCTGTTCTTTTTGTTCCGTGAATGCGGCGATAACGGAGATTACCGTATTCATCTGCCCTCGTCAAACGGTTATCTGCTTGATTTGGAAACGGGAAGACTGCAACATTTCAGTGCAGAAAACAAATATCTTAACCTTTCTCTTTCCATAGGTGAAACAGCAGTCATAATGCTTACGGATGAAACTTTTGATGCCGAAAACAAAAAAGAATTCATCCATAAATCCAATATTTCTGTCGGATTCGTTTTCCGTAAAGAAACTGAACTCTCATGCGGTGAAAACGGGTTTGAAAATATCAGACATACCGAAAAATCCGTTTCCGTTAATCTTGGTGATTGGGCAAATATAATCGGCAACGATTATTCGGGAAGCGGAATTTATGAAGCAGAATTCATGCTTCTAACCGAAAAGGTTGGAAAAGAAGGAGAAATTAATCTCGGTGATGTGCGTTATGCGGCTGAAGTTTATCTCAACGGACACTTTCTCGGAACTGCCCTGACACCTCCGTACAGATTGAAAATACCCGCAAATGTTATTACCGAAAACAACAAACTGAAAATAGTTGTAACCAACACATCGGCTAACAAGTATGTTCATACAGACTACTTTGACAAATGGAATATCAAAGAACTGTCTCCGTATTTTGAGGCAGAGCTTGATTTTGCCAAAGACCTCGTTTCGGGCGGACTGTACGGTCCGGTTACACTTTATACGGAATGATATCCGATTCACTTGAAAGAGCAATAATTACAATATGTCGAACAGCTTGACAAATAAGAATTTGCATATATAAGCAAATTTTTGCTTAAAGAACAGGAGGAAAGTCAATGCATACCATTATTAAATCTTTGTTTACAATTTTCACAACCATTACCATTTTTTGTTCAAATCTGTTGTTCCCTGCAACGGTTTATCCCGAAAGTGAGAATTTTGATTTTTCATATCTTGAATATCCCGATGAAGCAATTGTCACTCTTGAGGAAGCAGGTCTTACCGAACAGGAGCTTGTCGGGCGTGCTTCGGCTGAACTTCCCGAATATGTTCAGTCGGGCGGATATGACGATATAAACGGCATAACGGTTTCTCCGTATTACACTGCAAAGGTGAGCGGAAAGGAAATCCCCGTTTATGCTTCAGTAGTTTTCATTCGTGTTGACGATACGGGTACGCTCCACTCCTTCTCCGAAATCTATGTTGATTCAAGCGAGGAGTTTTCATTCAACATTGAGATAACGGGTGCTGACGTCGAGCTGAAAGATGCCATTGTTTTACCTGAATCACACGGTGTAAAGGCACAGTGCAGAGATAACACCGTAACCGCATCTATCAACAAAACGGGTGTTTACACCTTCCTTTTCAACGGCGCAAACCAATATTACGGTTACACGCTTATGGTGCGCGAAAAGGTTGATGAGGATAAAGAAATTGCGGCATACATAGAAGAATACGGCGAAGACAACGTATGGGTGCTTGATAAAGGTGTTTATCAGTACGACTACGTCAACCTCGTCGGAAATGAAAATCTTGTAATTTATCTTCGTGAAGGTGCTTACGTTATAGCAAACCATCTTCACGATATTGATTGTGCCGAAGATGAAAACAAATATCTTGAGCCGACTGCACCGGGCGACAATGCATTCGGGCTTACAAGATATCCGTTTATAAATTTTTACAACTGCAACAACGTAACCCTCACCGGCAGAGGTGTAATAGATATGACCCGACTTGACAGAAGAGAAAGAAGGGGCGTTGTTTTCACCAACTGCAAAAACGTAAACTTCAGCGACATAAAAATCATAAACTCGCCTGAATGGTCATTTATCTCTTATTGCTGTACTGACGTCAGCATTGACAATGTAGATATCATCGGCAACCGCGGCAACTGTGACGGTTTTGCAATCTGCAACAGCCATAACGTTACCGTTGACAACTGCTTTGCAAGAGTGGCAGACGATACGTTTGAAGTAAAAGCGCTCGGCGGCACAATGGACAGCAAAAATATCACATTCACAAACTGCATTGCCTGGGGCGGATACGCAAGATGCTTCGGCATCACGGGCGAAGTTAACAAGAAGATTTCCGATGTAGCTTTCCGTAACTGTGCCGTAATTTACCGTGACGGTATATGGGATAATGACAGGATCGGCTCACTTGTTGTTGTGGCAGAGCAGACTGAAGGTAGTATTGACGGAGTTCTTTTTGAAAATATTGAGATATTCCGTGACGAAGGCAGACCGATACTTGTGAAGATTTATGATGAACAAGCGGAGAATTTTGAGATTAAAAACATAATATTCAAGAACATTTCTTACACTTCATATATGAAACCGAAAATTGCAGGTACTGACAGCAGCACAAACACAGTTCAGGTTGAACTTGAAGGTATAACCGCTCACGGAAGGAAACTGCGATACCCGAAAACAAGGTTCATCATCGGCAAGTATTGTGAAGTAACTTCTGAATAGAATTTATGAGATTGGTTCGGAATTATAAAAATAATCAGACAAAATTATTTAGAATTCAAATAGTCAAATTCCAATTTGTCGAACAGTCAGAAAACTTGAATTTACAGAACTGAATATATCAAGAAAGGAACTGACCAAAAATCAGTTCCTTTCTCTTTTATAGAATTATTTTGTTTTGTATGCCTTTAAAAGACGGATTGTTTCAACAAGCATATAGATAAACATCGCTCCGCAGGTAAGTGAAATTACTTCAGGGCTTCCGGGTTGCAAAAGCATATTGAATATACCTGCAAGGCCAAGGAAAATACCTGCCGAAAGAATGAAGTTGACAACAAACGCCAGAACAACGCCTTTCTTCGTTTTGCCTTTTTCAATTGCAACGCATGTAGGAAGAACAGAAGCAAGTGCCACCAATGCAAATACAGATAAGAAATAGAGAATTTCTATCCATTCAAGATACATATTATAAACTGCGACAAACAAAGGTGCAGATATAACAGCTGCCAATATCGGCAATGTTACTGTCTTTTTGCCCTTGATTACGCCGATAACAAGCCAAGCCAATGCCAGAAGTGTGGGAAGGATAAATACAATATAAGGAATATAGCCTCCGGATAAATTGTGTTCAAATTCCATATCAGGTTGCAACTCGGATTCAGTATTATAGGGTGTCTGACCGCCTGCTTTGTTGAGACCGATTACAGTGTCTTTAATCGTACCTGCCAACGAATAATCCCATGCTTCAAAATTCAAAGCAAATGCAGGACTGTCTTCCGCTAACGTAAAATCAAAGTTAAGAGCATCTTTGAACATCGGGTCTGCAACTGTCGGAAAATGAATAAATCCCTTTTCCTGAGCCATTTCAAGAGTGTAAATATATTCGCTTGTGTTGAAATAAAGCTCATCGCCCTCTGTAAGGCTCCACATAAGATTGCCGTTATCATAGAAATGTGAGGGATTCAGCATTTCAATATAAATCGGCGCTTTGTTATATGTAAGGAAAATATTGTTATAATACATCGCCGTTGCGTGGGTTTCGTCTTTATCTATACCGGGGCTCATCAGACCTTCTTTGCTGAGTGCTGCAATATTATTTCTGATAATGTTGCCTTCACCGTAGTGAACGTTGAAGCTCTGGCTGCCGCAGGCGTAAACAAGGTTTTTCTCAACCGTTATAAAGGATGAGCCTTCGTCGAGATAAATACCCCAGCCGCCGTAACCGCCTTCACCGGGATCGGCGGGAACGTTATGAATAACGTTTTCACTTAAAACAGTTCCGGGTTGCTTGCCGAGCATATAAATACCGCCCATATCGGAAAGCCATCCCTGTCCGATATTATAAATAAGGTTTCTGCTGATATTTATGTTCTTAGTTGCGTGGTAATCATAGCTCCAGAGCCAGCCGACGGAAATACCTGTGTAATAACCGTCGTGAATTTCATTATTTACCACTTCGGCAGTATCGCAGAAGGTTATATGAATACCGATTGCGCTGAAGAATTTTCTGCCGTATTTGTATATTTCATTGTTCTTGATTGTAATGTTCTGCGTATAATTTTCATGCTCGGGCAAGCAGTTTTCACCGCCTGCATAAACAGCGGTTGCGGCGATATTTTCAAAATAACAGTTTTCAACAGATGAATTTTTTACACCGAATCCGAATTTTACCGCAGTACCTCCGAGATAGGTGAATTCACAGTTTTTAAGGTGAACATTTTCTGCATATTTAACGGCAACAACTCCGTCAACAAATATTGCCGCCTGGGGGAAATCCATATCGTTTTCTTCCCACCATGTTCCTGCATAAAAACCGTCAGCTTCGGGTTTTGCCCAATCGGTACGGGTAAAATGAATGCCCTCAAAAGAAATTCCGTCAACACCGTTTATATCAATAAGTCTGTCGACATTTGAACCGTAAAGAGTGAGTGTATCTGCTTTTTCACCTTCTTTAGGCACATAATAAAGAACACCCGAAACCTTATCGAGATACCATTCACCCGGATCGTTGAGTGCTTCAAAAACATTTTCAAAATAATATCGGTCAATATCTCTTGTTTCCATTGTAGAGGGTCTTGATAAGCCGATTTTCCCTGTTTCGGAATTGTAAGATTTAATATTCATCAACTCATCGTGCCAATAATGGAGAATACGAATATTAACATCTTCCTCGTTATGAAATTCCGAGGGAATATCCTCTGTATTTGCGTAGAAAGAACGTTGACCGTAAGTGAATTCCCAAGGTCTGTTTTCTTCATTCCAGAGGTCGTCTTCGGGCGCAGTAGCTTTAACCGTTAAATAGCCTTCTTCAGGAAAACGG
>JAZSCO010000167.1:0-8444 GCA_045602965.1 Acutalibacteraceae bacterium
GAGGGTCCACCCGTTCCCATCCCGAACACGGTAGTTAAGCTCGTTAGTGCCGAAAATACTTGGAGGGCAGCCCCCCGGGAAAATAGGTCGATGCCGACACAAAGAAGACCGAAAGCAATAGCTTTCGGTCCTTCTTCTTAAAAATCGAAAACGCACGAAATATGCACCTTTAGCTCAGTTGGTAGAGCACCTGACTCTTAATCAGGGTGTCCAGGGTTCGAGTCCCTGAAGGTGTACCACTTTATGGCCCGTTGGTCAAGTGGCCTAAGACTCCGGCCTCTCACGCCGGCAACAGGGGTTCGAATCCCCTACGGGTCACCAAAAGAGAAGTTAATGCGCGAATAACGCATAACGATATATAGTCGGTGTTGATGACGTTGAGGGTCCACCCGTTCCCATCCCGAACACGGTAGTTAAGCTCAACAGTGCCGAAAATACTTGGCTGGAAGCGGCCCGGGAAGATAGGTCGACGCCGACATTTTTTAATTAGCCTTAATAGCTCAGTCGGTAGAGCACGCGGCTGTTAACCGCGGTGTCACAGGTTCGAGTCCTGTTTGAGGCGCCAGAACATGATAATCCGAACCTTTTCTTTTTTCAGAATCGGTTCGGATTATTGTTTTATTTTTGATATTCAATTTCTTCCTGAAATGCAACGGAGCAGCTTGATTGCTGCTCCGTCTTTTTTATGTCTTTTTCTGTTGACTTGATTTCCATTCAGCGAATTCTTTCTGACGTTCTTTGCTCAGGTTTAATTGCACTAATGCTTGCAGTTATGTAAGATTCACTTATTTTTTCGCTTTAAAATTGTAAACAGGTTTTATTGTTTTAATAATATCAACCGTTGGTTCGATAAACTTTACGATTTCATCCATAGGCTTATATGCCATAGGTGATTCGTCAATTGTGGCAAGATTTGCTGACGTGGTATAAATACCCTCCATAGATTTTTCGTACTCCTCAACAGTAAAAAGCTCTTTTGCTTCGCCTCTGCTGACAAGTCTTCCTGCTCCGTGAGGGGCAGAACAGTTCCAATCCTCATTTCCTTTGCCTGTAACAATAAGACAACCGTCACGCATATTCATAGGAATCAGCAATTTTTGCCCCTTGTAGGCAGGAATTGCACCTTTACGGACTATTCCGTTTTCGTCGATGAAATTATGAAGTGTTTCAAACGATTCTGCTTTAGCTATGCCAAGAAATTTAAGAATATCATCAGCAATCTTGCGTCTGTTTTCTGAAGCAAAATTCTGACAGAGTTTCATATCGTGCAAATAATCTTCTGCTTCATCACCTTCAAAATAACAGTATTCAGCAGGTGTTTTGGTGCGCTGTGCATACAATGCGGATATTTTGACGAATACATCGGGGATATCAGTTGCTTTGTTTTCTGCCATTAATCTGTCGTGAGCTTCTTTTTTAGCCTCATTTGCAGAGTTTTTGCAGGCTAATACAGCTTTTTGCTGATAGATTTTTGCAACTTGTAATCCTAAATTTCTAGAACCTGAATGAATGATAAGATAATAATTGCCTTCATCATCGCGATCTATTTCAATAAAATGATTTCCGCCGCCGAGTGTTCCGAGAGAGCAATATATTCTGTCAAGATCTCTTAACTCGCTGTAGCAATGAAGCTTTTTTACAAAATCTATTTCGCTGTAATTTTTGCGAAGATTGCTGCCTGAAGGAATCTTTTCGTGAATAAAATCATCAAGAGCCTTTAAATCAGTCTCTGTTTTACCTAAACAAACGGTAAGCATACCGCAACCTATATCAACGCCAACAACATTCGGAATCACTTTGTTTCCGAGTGTTGCGGTAAAACCAACCACACATCCGCTTCCGAGATGCACATCGGGCATAATTCTGACTTTTGAGTCCTGAAACGGAGGTTGAGATAACAAATTATAGATTTGATTAATTGCGGCAGGTTCTATATTATCTGTGAAAACTTTCAAATCGTATGCCATTTTTTCACTTCCTTTCAATAGTAATTACTATCATATTTAACCGTATAATTCATCAGAGTAAGAAAAATAGTAATCTTGTAAATTATCATCAATATAATTAAAAATTTCTTCCTGCAATTCATCGGGAATACCGTAATATGCTTCTGCAATCGCACCTGCAATGCACGCCTGAGTATCACAGTCTCCTCCAAGCGAAACGGCATTGCGTATTGCATCTTCAAAATCGGTTGAATCAAGAAAGCAAACGATAGCCTGAGGAACGCTTTTGTCACAAGACATATCATGTGCGTATCCGGGACGGATTTCATCAACTGTAAAATCAAGATTATAATATTCTTTTTCAATATAATTGCGGATTACATTTTTTTCAGCACCTGTTCTTGCAAGAAAAATTGACGCAGCAACAGCTTGTGCACCTTTTATTCCTTCAGAACTGTCATGTGTTATTTCGGCACTCCATCTTGCAAGACGCTCTGCGTCATCAAGAGAATCAACTGCCCAGGCAACAGGTGAAACACGCATAGCGGAACCGTTTGACGTGCTGCCGTAAGGTTCAGGATAATCATCTGTAAGCCAGCTGTAAAACATTCTCCCATACCCTGCATCGGGATATTGATTTCCTATTTCCTGCATACGTTCAATAAGTACAGCCTTGAATTCTTCCTCGTCATCACAATCTGCCTCTGCGCACGTACAGCCGACAGCTATTGTCATAATGCTGTCATCGGTAGGTCTGCACTCGGGTATAAGTAATTCGAACTCTTTTGTTTTATCCGATCCGAATTCATACGGTGAACCGACAACGTCACCAATGATTGCACCCAACATTTCATAATCTCCTCAACAAGTTATAATTAAAGTAAAAACACAGATTAATTAAATTATAGGTTCAGTTATGAAGGATGTCAAGAATAAACTGTTATTATAAATGTTACAAGATTACGCAGAATAATTTCATTGAATTACAGAAAAATTATGAGTAATACGGATACAAGTGTATCTTTTTTGAAAATCGTTATTTAATCAACGCAATACATTATGAGGTGCTTGAAAAATAAAAAGATAAAGTTTGATATGACAAAACCGGCTCACAGGTCTGCGCTTGCAGTGCGACAATTTTTCTGACCGAGACCCGCAGGACAAGAGTCGAGTCCTGTTTGAGGCGCCAGAAAAAAATCACCCGAATCAACGGTGGTTTTTTCTTTTTTATTGATTATGATATTTCAGATTCAATAATCAGTTTATTTGATTGACATCTGATTTTATATGTTGTAATATATCGTTATTAAGTTTAGAAGGTGATATTATGAGCGAAAAATTAGTCGTTGCCAATATCGGTATGAAATTCGGAATGTGTCATGTTGAAGGGGCAATCAGTTACGGTGCGGAGATCGCTGCAATATGTGACTGCAACGAGGAAAACCTTCGATTTGCAGGCGAAAGATACAACATTTCTGAAGATAAATGGGTTACCGATTATACGGATATTATCAACAACGATGAGATTAATCTTGTTACTGTTGCAATTCCCGATCAGCAGCATGTCAAGGTGTCATGTGACTTACTTCGCGCCGGCAAGAATGTTCTTTGTGAAAAGCCTCTTGCACTTACCCGTGAAGATCTTGAAGAAATGGTAAAAGTTGCTGATGAATCCGGTGCTAAGTTTATGGTTGGACAGATTTGCCGATTCACTCCCGCTTTTGAAAAAGCCAAGGAAATTATTGAGTCAGGAATAATCGGTGAACTTTATTTTGTTGAGTCCGAATATGCACATGACTATATGAAACTTTGTGACGATTGGCGTGCAGACCCGAAGCGTCACGGAGTTATCGGCGGCGGATGCCATGCGGTTGACCTTTTACGTTGGCTTGCAGGTGACCCGAAAGAAGTTTTTGCTTACGGTACTCATAAACTTCTGCCGATGGTTGATTACGATGATGCAACCGTTGCGATTATGAAATTCGATAATGATGTTGCAGGTAAAGTTTTCGTCTCAACCGGTTGCAAGCGTGATTATACCATGCGCACCGTTATCTATGGTACAAAGGGAACAATTATCTGCGATAACACTTCACCGACAATGACTCTTTTCACAACTGACGATGAAGGCGTTACAAAAGAGCCTCAGACGATTGATATTGAGGTTAACAATCACAATGCGGCAAGAGAGTTTGAAGTTTTTGCCGATGCAATTCTCAACGATAAACCTGTATTAATGGATGCAAGAGAAGGCGCAAAAACTGTTGCGGCGTGTCTTGCGATTGTCGAAGCGTCAACCACGGGTAAAATCGTGAAGCCTGATTACGAATTCTGATATACAGATAAAGAAAACGCCCCGAGGCATGAAGCTTCGGGGCGTTGATTTATTATTGATTATCCGAAGAAAGGTGCGAAAACATAGTCATTAAAGAAATCGCTGATTAATTTTACAATGATATTAGCAGAAATGGGAAGCATTTCGGAATAACCGTTTGCACCGTAGTTGCCATAGAGCCAGAGGCTGAGGTCGGTGAAGAATGTTGAGGGTTCTTCCTCTTCTCCGATTGTCCATGCACCAACCTTAACAAGGATGTTGAGGAGTCTGTCTTCGATTTCCTTCTGCTGACCGTCATAGCAAGTCGTGCTGTTCACGAAAGCTTCTGCTTCGGCAATAGCTGCTGCAAGCTCTGCTGCATCTTCTTCGCTGAGCGTTGAGGGGTCAACAGCCTTTGCGGCGGGAATATAATCATTCTTAAGGCGTCTGGGATCTCTTCTGCCGTTAAATTGAGGATAGCCGGGAGTAGAGTAAACATCCTTTATATAGTCTTTTGCAAGAAGTTCTGTTGCAAGCGAAATGATTGCATCGTTTCTTGCGGTCTGCTCATGATTCTGACCGTCGAAATAGAAAGTATGGTCGGGAAGAAGACCGGTGGATGCGTCAACAACGTTGTCAGGTGAAATGTGGTTGTGAGTGGGGTCGGAGCAGTTTATGCTTGTATTAGCCTGCTTATAGCCTTCGCCGAGAGTTTCGCCAACGATTGCACTCTTAACGCCCATAGCTGTTGATGAAAGATGAATAACGCCGTCTGCGTTATCGTCATTCCATGAGTTACCGATAAGATAGAGGGGTACGTCGTAGTCAACAATGTTGAAAACCTCAACGCCTTTATCTACGAGCTTCTGGATGTTGCTGAGTGAATTAAGCTGAGCCTGATAGAACATATCGGTCTGACGTTTGATTTCGGGCTTTGAACCGAGGAGAGCTTTGGAAGCAGCAGGATAATCTTCTTTCGGGCAAAGACCCCAGAGCATTGTGATATTTGCCGCAACATCTTCGACAAGGCAGTCTGCAACGTTTCTGAGAACGCTTGAAAGAACTTCGTCGGGAAGAATTCTTGCGATGACTTCAATCATTCTTGCTTCTTCTTCATCCATAAGAGCTTCAAGGAATCCGTTATAGAGGAACTGAGTGTCAAAGAAAGCGAGATTCTTTGTGTAAAGATCGCCAACAATTGATGAACCGTTGAGAGCGGGGACAATATAAACAACCTTATTAAGGTCATCCATTACTTCGGGATAATACTGGAAAAGTCCGTTGGCAACAGAGCCGCCCATGCTGATGGGAACGATGTTAACCTTATCGTGACCTGTTTCTTCCTTAACCATCTGAATGAATGAATAAAGCTCGGTAACGATATCGTAGTTGTTGCCGAAGGAGTTGTATGCGAAATAGTAGAGATGATCTTCGCCTGCTATTGAGGAGAAGTTCTGAAGGGGAATGTTGTCGTAAATCTGTTCTTTTTCGTAATCGCTGCATTCTGCAACGGAATAAGGATACTTTTCAACTTCGATATTACCTGTGTTTTTGCCGTTTGTGTCGCAGAGATTTACTGCAAAAGCATCAAGAACAACATCGCAAAGTGCATCGGAAAGAAATACGTCATGCTGAGTGAAAAGAGTGAGAAGTGCGGGAGCGAGAACTTTTTTAACGATTGAACCGACATCGAAGATTGCAGGGAAACAGCTGATTCTGTTTCCGTCTTCATCGAGGAGATAGTCACCGTTTTCGTCAAGTGCCCATACGTTGGACTGACCGATACCGGGAACAACGATTGCGGGGCAGGTGTCACAGTTTCCGTTGCATTCTGTTTTAACAGTTGCGGAAGCGGTAATTGAAAGCATGGAGAACACGAGAACAAAAGCAAGGGCGACGGAGATTATTTTTTTCATATTTAAAACCCTTTCCGTGTAAATTTAAACAGCGGGGAACAATCCGCCGAGGACTGTTCCCCACCGCTGACTGTATTATTTAGAAAGTTCGCCGAAAATGAGAATGAAGAATGATCTGAAGGGGAGGAGAACTCTGTCAACAAGGCTGCCGCCACCGAGGATGGTGAGAGAGCTCTTGCTCATTGTGAGAAGAATGCTTTCGATGATGGGGTCGATGAAGGATTCTTCTTCCTCTTCGATGTTTTCATAGCCTTCTGCGCCTACCTTGTGAAGGATAGCGTTGAGTCTGTCTTCCGAAGCTTCAACTTTTGCCTGGTCGCAGATTGTTGAGTTAACGATTGCTTCGCCTTCTTCAATAGCTGCAAGAAGCTCAGCCTTATCCTCTGCTGAAAGAGTGATTTCGCCGTTTGCTTCCTTTTCAAGGATAGCGTATGCATCGGGAAGTCTCCAACGACGGATATACTTTGTTGTGCATGAGCCGTTGAACTGAGGATATTTTTCGGGATTGTCGTTAACGTCTTTAACTTCGCCGAGGATGATAGCCTTTGCAAGGTTAAGAACAACGTCGTTGTTGCTTACTTCCTGATGCTGTTCAAGGAAAATCCATGTGTTTTCGGGAAGAATAGCTGTTGAAGCGTCAACCATATTGTCGGGTGAAACGTGGTTATGATCGGGATTTGTGCAGTATGTGTTCTTTTCATAATCGATATCAGCAAGAGTTTTTTCGCCGGGAGCACCTGTTGCGCCCATTGTTGTTGATGAAAGGTTGATGATACCGTCGGAGTTAACCTTGTCTGCGGAAGCGACGATGTTGAAATATGTATACATCTGTTCTCCGAGGTCGAGGTTTGCGCCTGCGATTGAGTTAACGCGAACGCCGTCTTCAACTGCAGCGAGGATGTTTTTCTTGAGGTTGAGTCTTGCCTGCTGGAAACGGTCTGTTCTTTCCTTGAGAACGGGTTTGTCTGAAAGATATCTTTCAGCGAGAGCATCGTATCTGTATGAGGGGATCATTGCCCAGAACTGCGGGCAGTTAATCATCATTGTGTCGAGGATACCGCTCATTGCGCCCGAAAGAAGAGCGTCAACTCCCGAACGGGGGAAGATATGAAGCAGGGTATTGATAAGATAGCCGAGAGTAGGATCGTCGTTTGATTCAACGAAGATTTTGGGGAAGAAATCATGATAGAGATAATGGTCGCAAAGATGCCATTCTCTTGCATAGAAATCTGCAACGATGTCTGTACCGTCAAGGCAAGCAACAGCGTTAACGATCTGGTCAATGCCTTCGTGACCGTACTTGTCGAGATATGCGGTAAGAATTGTGCCGCCAAGGCTTACGGGAAGAAGAGTAACTTCATCGTGACCTGTCTGCTCTTTAACCATTTCGATGTATTCCTTGAGATCGTCAGCGGAATCCATGGGGTCGCCTACAAGGTTGAATGTGAAGAAATAAGTATGGTCTTCGCCGATAACGTCAACGAGGGGCTGCATGGGAACCATTCTGTAAACCCAATCGATTTCGTCTTCTGTCATATGTTCAAGAGAATGATTCCATCTCTGAGTCTTGAGGTTTTCGATGTGGTCGCCGTTTTCATCGCACTTCTGGATTGAGAAAAGATCGGAAACGAGGTCGTAAGCAACCTTGTCAAGACCGACGTTTGTCTGAAGTACAAGAGTTCCGAGGATGCTGAAAACAGCCTTGATGATAGGACCTGCGGAAAGAGCAGCGGTGTTGAGAATAAGAAGTGTACCGCCAACCTGGCTGTCGCCGTCCATAACGGGCTGATCGTTTTCGTCATAAAGATATGTGGGTGAATGGTTGATACCGGGGAGGACGATTACGGGTGAATGACCGCAATTTCCGCCGCATTCGGTTTCTGTTGCGGCAGCTGCACCTATCGAGCCTGCCGAAATGAGCATTGCGGCGCAAAGTGCGAGTGCAATTGCTCTTCTGAAGATTTTTTTCATTTTTGGGACACTCTCCTTCATAATAATTATAATTTATATTAACATATAATTAGTAATAATTCAATAATTAACAGCAAAAAATTGTAAGAAGTACATAAGGAAAATGAAAAGTGACAGATAATTATTATCTGCCACATTTCTTTTTCATATCTTCAACTACGGAATACGGAATTTTCATATTGCCTGTACCCGTACCTATTGATATATGAGGTTTCATTTTTGCGTGAAAATCCGTGCCGCCTGAAATCATCAGAAGTCGGAGGCCAAGCGGTCTTAGGAAGACAAATAAGGCAGTCA
>JAZSCO010000168.1:0-6383 GCA_045602965.1 Acutalibacteraceae bacterium
GAGTTCTCGGACTCGTTGTTACTCTGTGCGGTGTATTGGGTCTGTTTCTCATTAAAGATCCTCCCCGAACCGTTGAAAAAGAAAGCTCTTCCAATTATTGGGCAGATCTTTTTTACGGTTTCAGACCTTCCGTTATTAAAGAAAACGCAAGGCTGTATCTTTCCCTTGCATCGTTTTGCTTTGCAATCATTTCATTCCAGGTTTTTTATCCCTATCTTCTTACATATATCCAGTATGTTGTCATTCCCGATAACGGCGGAGTAAACAATCTTCTGAAACCATCCGTCATAATAACAGCCGTTATTGTTTTGATTGTTCTTCTTGCCTGCATTGTATTCATGCTTAAATTCTCAACAAACAAAAAAGGTTTCTGTCTTGTTGCAAGTGTTATTATTATGACATTTGGATTCCTCCTGCTCTCAACCAGCACAGGAATATATGTTATTCTCATAAGCATTCTTCCCGTTATTCTCGGCAATGCAATTATAAACATTCTGTTCGGTGCTGCAATCAAAGACTTTATCCCTGAAGGCAAAGCCGGCATGTTCCAGGGTATACGAATGATATTCGTTGTGCTTCTTCCTATGGTCATAGGACCTGTTATCGGTGATATGGCATGCAGAAACGCTGCACAAACCATCATCAATGAAGCGAATGCAGAAGTTATTGTTCCTGCCAAGAATATGTTCTTATGGGCAGGCGTTGTTTGTTTATTCGCATTGATTCCTCTGTATTTCCTTATCAAAAAAGGATTTGACAACGAGAAAAAAACTTCTGAGGTAAAAATATGAAAAAATGGAATTTTTACACTTCAAAAGAACTGAAGCCTGAAGGATGGCTCCGACGTCAGCTTGAAATTCAGGCAAAGGGTTTAAGCGGTAATCTTCACAAAATATGGCCTGATATCCGCGACAGTGCATGGATAGGCGGAAACTGTGAAGGCTGGGAAAGAGTTCCCTATTGGCTTGACGGTTTTATCCCCCTTGCATATCTTCTGGAAGACGAAGAAATGATTGCAACGGCAAAAAAATATATTGACTCAATTCTTTCAAAGCAGCAGAACGACGGATGGATTTGTCCGTGCAATAAAGAAAAAAGGGCAAAATACGATACCTGGGCTCTGCAGCTCATCTGCAAAACGCTTACGGTATATTACGAATGTTCCGGTGACGAAAGAATACCGGAAGTAATTTACAAGGCATTCAGAAATTATTATGAATTGCTTGAAAACGGAGAGATTTCTCTGTTCAAATGGGCAAAGTACAGATGGTTTGAAACTTTTATAACCCTCAATTTTTTGTATGAAAAATACGGTGAGGAATGGATAAAGGATCTGGCAAAAATCATCAGAAAACAAGGCTTCGACTATAACTCAGCAATTGATTCGTGGAAAAAACCGAGCCATATGTGGCGAAGAAATACACATATAGTCAACATCGTTATGATGCTCAAAAGCGAGGCGGTTTCTCACGGATTATTGGGCGAAGAATATACCGACAACGCTGAAAAACTTCGTGAAACCCTTGACAGATACAATGGTACGGCTTTTGAGGGATTCACGGGAGATGAGGTACTCTCGGGTCTTGACCCGACAAGAGGAACCGAGCTTTGCGCAATTGTTGAGCAGATGTATTCTTATGAACTCCTTTATGCTTATACAGGTGAAAAGAAATGGGCGGAACGCCTTGAAATTCTTGCCTTCAACGCCCTACCCGCAACCCTCAGCGAGGATATGTGGACTCATCAGTATGTGCAGATGGTCAATCAGGTCGCAAGCCAGAAAACAATGATTATGGCTCCGTTCAGCACAAACGGTCCTGAAGCACACACATTCGGACTCGAACCGAATTTCGGATGTTGTACCGCAAACTTCAGTCAAGGTTGGCCGAAATTCGCATTATCTGCATTTATGCACAGCGATAACAAAATTATCAATTCGGTTATGTTGCCGTCTGTTTTGAAAGATAACGGAGTAAAAATCAGGCTCGAAACGGATTATCCGTTCGAAAACAGGATGCATTATTATATTGAATCGGAAAGAGATTTTGATTTTGTCATCCGCATTCCTTCTTTTGCTGAAAAACTTAAAATCAACAATCAGGATTCACAGGTCAGAGATCTTGAATTTGCAATAAAACAAGGCAAAACAGAAATCAGTCTGGAATTCACCGTTGCACCGTTTTTCAAGGAAAGACCAAATAATCTTTACGCTTTGCAAATGGGATCTTTGCTTTTCTCAGTTCCGATTGAATATGAGAAGAAAATGCGAGAATATGTCAAAAAAGGTGTTGAACGCAAATTCCCCTATTGCGATTATCAACTGATACCAAAATCTGACTGGAATTACGGATTTGCGGATTCGGATTTTGAAATAGAATACAACAAATCTGGAGAAACTCCGTTTTCGCAGAAAAATCCGCCGGTCACAATAAAAGCAAATATGAAACAAATCAACTGGGGACTCAAATTTCCATACAGAACGGTTTGCAGAAAAACTCCGAAATCTGTTAATCCGATTTCCAAAGTGCAGAAAATTCAACTTTATCCTTACGGCTGTTCAAGACTCAGAATGACTGAAATGCCGATACTCCGGAATAAAAAGGAGAAATGAAAATGAATATCAACGGATTCAAATGGTATGTAGGTGTAACCCATTGTCACTCGGTTAATTCCGACGGCAAACTCACACTTGAAAAATTGATTGCAAAGGCAAAAAAGAACAAACTCGATTTCCTTATGATGACAGACCACAATGTCAACTGCAAGGAGTTTCCAAAGGTTGATGGTCTGACCCTCATTTACGGCGCAGAGCTTTCAAAACACGGCGGTCACTGCAATATGTGGGGCGTCAAAGATGTCATTGATCAAGAGGATTACGACAGCTGCGAAACATACGAAGACTTTTTAAGAGTAAAAAACAAAGCGGTTAAGCGTGGCGCAGTTATCTGCATGAATCATCCGCATTGCAAGCAGTGTCCCTGGAGATGGGAAAAGAATGCTGCGGACATTGACGTGCTTGAAGTTTGGAATTCCCCCACTCATTATGACAATCTCGAATGCACCGAGTGGTGGCATGAACAGCTCAGAAACGGTCACAAGCTTCCTGTTGTCGGCGGCAGCGACTATCACAGGGACTACGTTATCACAAATCTTCTGACATGGCCCGTTACATATGTTTATGCAAAGTCAAATTCTCCCGAAGATATTCTCGATGCCATTATTAAGGGCAGAACAACAATCTCATTCACCGTTAACTCAACGGTCATTGATATTGTCAGCGGCGATGCAATTCTCGGTGATACGGTAAAGCTCACCGAAAACACAAATGTTACAATCAGCGTTAAAAAGCTTCACAGAAAACATAAGCTTATTATTTTTGACAAAGATGGCGAATGCTTCACTTATACCGCTGAAAAAACAGAGGATTATTCGGTTACTCTTCCAGTCAAAAAAGAAGGGTTTTTATGTGCCCACGTTGTTTTTGAACCCGGATTCATTTACAGCAAAATTCACGACATCGCAATCGCATCAAGAATACCTGAACAGAAAGGCATGGATTTGCCTCCCCTTATTTTTGCTCAGACCGGTGCAATTTATTTTGAAAAATAAAACGATTCAGGACCTTCACCGAAATGAAGGTCCTGATTTTGATTTTTATCGGGTTATATTAACTTTTTGCAGCAGCTTCAACTTCTTCATTTTCTTTGTGTCGCTCTGCTCTCATAACTTCGAGTTCACAGTACATCTGCTCTTTCTTTTCGCCTTCAATATCATACAAAGCTTTAAGAACAACAGATCTGAGCAAGTTGCAAAGTGCGTAGCCGAAAACAAGGAATGCAAGAAGCCACAAACAGGTGTTCATGTATGTAGGCTGAGCCTTCATTGTTGCAACAAGGTCTCCCTCAACAGATGCCTGATAACCTGCCCATGCAATCATGAAGGGAATCGCAAGCTCTTTAACATAGTTAAGCGCTTGCTGAATCCAACCGGGAACAATGCCCTGAATAGCTTCCATTCTTTCGCCGGTCTGCCATTCAAGATAGTCATAAAACTCAACGTTGAAGTGAGAGCTTGAAAGTTCCTGAACGCCGATACCGACACCGAAGATGAAATAGAAAACATAAAAGAATATGCTGTTCCATCCTTCAAAGAACACCAAACCCATCTTTGCTTCAAAGAAGCAAATTGCAAAAAGCACGCCTGCGGAAATCATCGCATAAGGTCCGCAGAATTTGAGAAGCTTTGTGGGCTCATGCTTCTTCGAAAGTTTTGTTGTAATAAGGTTACCGACAACTGTACCTACAGCTGTGGGAAGAGTGAGAAGAAGGTTCTTTGATGAACCGACGGTTATAGCTGCAAGATATGTTGACATCTTACCAAGCATCGCGAGCGTACCTGCCCACTGAACACAGTGATATGCAAGATAATTTTTGTCTTTGAAAAGAGTGAATATCGACTTTGAAATCTTGATTTTTTCTTTCTTCGGGAGTTCGATTCTTTCTCTGCAGAAAAGACCGACCATAAGATTTCCGAAAAGGGTAACGGTAGCGGCAAGAATCGCAAGAGTCATATACATTGCATTCTTGTCATCGCTGATTTCACCGTAAATAAAGGTTGCAAGATATGCTCCGCCGTAACCGAGATAATAACAAAGCTGCCAGATTGTTGCAACTTTTTTCTTTTCTTTATGGTTAGGAGAAATAACCTGAACAACATTCTGACCGAGATTGTTGAAAATATTGAATACGGTCTGACAGCAGGCAACACCGTAACGGAACATGGTCATCTGCTGAATTGTCCAGCCTTCGGGAACATAGAAATAGAAAACCGTGAGAAGGAACATCGGCAAAAGGCAGATAATATACCACTGACGGTATCTGCCCCAGCGGCTCTTCCACTTCTGAACAATAACGCCTGCAATAAATCCGAAAAGAACACTGCATACGGTTGTGAGGGTTGTCTGAACGGCGAGAATACTTGCGATTTGATCTGAAGGAACCCCGACGGGTCCGTAATAAAGCTCGTGCAAAAATGCTGCGGCAAGAGTACCCGTAAGAGTTGAACCGAACTGACCGCCGATTCTTGCAAGCATGATACATACATACTCAAGTTTTGTGATATGTTTGCCGGTATCGGATGGCAAAGCATTCATGGGCGCTATGGTTGCAGGATTTTTGTTTTGTTTTGACACTGAATCATCTCCCCAACTTATTTTTTCTCATTTTAACACATAACAGAACAAAAAAGCAATAGTTTTAACAAAAAGAGCTGTGATTTCAAACCGTTTTTTGTACAACTTTTATGATACGGTTTATCAGCAAGCGCCAGAAAATTATTTCTGAAAACAAAAAATAATATAAGGCAGGGATTCCCCTGCCTTAAAAGTTTGGGAATTCATCAATATCATAAAATTCGCCTTCATATCTGTTACGAAGATTTTTTTCTTTGCTTTGATTGACCGCAAAAACCTGACGCTTTGAATAAAGAATTGCAATTTTTATGTTTTTATCAACGTTTTCCGTAAAATACTTTTTGACTTTTTTATAAATCGGATCTTTGATTTTGAGAATATCGGGAATCTGTACCGATGATGAACAGCACAGCAAATCACAAAGAATTTTTTCCCTTAAAATTTCCCTGTCACATTTGTCACCAAAGAAATTGCAAAGATTTTCTGCGTAGTCGGAAAGCCGCATTTTGCTGCCGTTTACTGAATTTCCGAAACCGCTGAAAATATCAAACGGTGAAATTCCGACTTCTTCCGTCAGATACTCAAGCGTAAGCAAAAAACGTCCGCTGTTATAAAGCCTGTCAACAGCATCCTCACAGTTTTTCAGCATTTTTATTTCATCAACAGAAAGCCAGGGAGTTGATGTGACCTCATAAGGAGGCTCAGATATGAATGTGCAAGGATATTTCTCCCTGTCTTCACGCATATCGGCTCCGTGAAGAAGTTTTAAAAATCCTAACTGCAACATATGAGCTTTAAGTGAATATGCAATATTGAAACCTGTTTTGAAACTTTCAAGGTCTTCTCCCGTAAGCCCTGCAATAAGGTCAATATGAATATGCATATTATTAAAACCGATAAGTTTTCCGATGTTTTCAACCAGCTTTTCTGTATTGGTTTTTCGGTTGATTTTCTTAAGAGTATCACTGTTAAAAGACTGCAATCCGATTTCAAGCTGGACTGCGCCTCTGGGCATTGAAGATAAAATTCCGAGAGTGCTTTCTTTTAAAATATCCCCTGAAATTTCAAAATGAAAACATACATTTTCAGGAATATCTTTACCGTAATTTTCTTTGATAAAAAGCAGAATTTCGTTGGCTCTTTCTGCATTTGCATTGAATGTCCTGTCAACAAATTTAACCGTCTGCGTGCC
>JAZSCO010000169.1:0-6267 GCA_045602965.1 Acutalibacteraceae bacterium
TGCAGATGCAAAAGGAATCAAATTGAGTATTTCAACAAAGTTAACAGAAAAGATTATCGTTGATGAATTGGAGCTCGGGATCGTTCTCGGCAACGCTCTTGACAACGCAATTGAAGCAGCCGCAAGGGTTATAGACACTCACGAAAAGGTTGTTTTATTTGATATGATAACTACCACCGAAAGAATTATCATAACAATTGAAAATCCCGTTGACGGCAACGTAAATACCGATAAGCTGATAACCACAAAGAAAGATAAAGAAAATCACGGCTACGGTGTAGGCAGCATTAAAACCATTGCAAGAAAATATGACGGTGTAGCAGAGTTTGCATACAGCAACGGTATGTTTACAACAAATATTAATATTGCAAATATGAAACCGAACAGATAAAATAAAAGTCCGAAAAAATCTCTGAAAGTTGGAGAAAATTTTCGGACTTTTTCATTTTGAGCAAGTGTTTTTGGTTGTTAAAAAATTGTGAATTGACAATTTTTGATTGCGAAAAAATGAAGGTGACGATTGAATTTTGCGGTTCGTTTTTTGCAAAATTTTTGTGGATGCAGTTGAATTTTTGAGGGTACCCTTTTGCCCGAAAATTCAATTTGTATATACACAACAATCGGCACAAGTGGGTATCCAAAGGGAGAAAATCTCCATTTGGCACACGATTTTGCGGTACGCAAAGTCTAGTGTGTTATACCTTTGTTCCGTTGGCGGTGAAAAGGATGTCTGTCGCCTTACATGACAGCAGACTTTTCAGCGGCGCAGAGCAGGCAGATGCGTTCAGGGAAGAACAGAAAAAATTTTGTTTTTCTGACTGCTCGGGGAAGGAACAAACGGTATATAAAAATCCCCGTCGCAACGGAAAAAGTTTGCATTGGTTTAATAAAAAAGAAAGGTATCCAAAAGAATTTATCAAATGAAATTCAAATAATTTAAACGAGCGTAAATCTTCAGGCTATTTCTCATTGAAGTAAATAATACATATATCCATTATTTCAAAGCAATATTAAACCATTTTCTGCATATCTTGTCCACAACATACTTTTGGTCACGTTCCAGTTCATATGTTCCGTTTACATAATACGGTTTCTTGTTTTCTGCGGAATAAACAAGAGAGTATCTGCCGTCAGAAGTATGGAAATAAACCATTTTTTCTTTTTTGTCAAAGCTGAACGAATAAAATCCTGCTTCTTCTGCCTTAAAACATTTTGTTATTCTTTTGAACACTTCTGTTTCTTCTGCCGAAAAATGTACTTCTGAACCTGATAAAGAAGAATCTTTTTTTACTATAAAAACTATGTTGCCTGACGAAGAATAACGTTCGGGTATAAAGTAAATAAACCGTGAATCGAATTCATCGGCAGAATCATATGAATTCCCATAATCCGTAATCAGATTTGCAATCTGTTCAAAATCGTTTTGATTTTCTTTGAAATCTTTCACAAAGTAATCTATTGCGAATAGACCCAATGCATCTGCAACATATATGCCGGCTCTAAATATATAATACCCGTCTGTTTTTATCGTGAAAATGGTGCTCAAAACGACAGAAAAAATTGTGATTAACAATAAGACTTTTTTGATTTTTTTCATATTTGTCCTCGTCTTAATCGTGATCAGACTGTTGAGACAGCTTTAGGCTTTTGTTATACTACCGTTATCGGGAAATCCAATGAAATACTGCTTATATCTTCTTCAGTATCCCAATTAAAAACTGCCGTTCCGGTATATATGCCCTTATCAAACAATGTTATTTTTGCATGTTCAAGTCCCATACTTCCGTCATCAGTCCATCCAGGCAAGAAGCATATTGTTTGTTCGAACGATTCGTCTGGAAAAAGAGTTTCACTTCTTTCTAAATGCTCCACTTCTTTTCCGAAAGTATCACAGTCAATAAATATTTTGTTGTTACCGCCTGAAATTACGGTTTCAATTTCCAAATTCATATTGGGGGTGCAATACGGAAGGGAATAAGTTACACTTTCAGAAGAAGTGTTTGTTATTTTTGCAACAACGTAAAACTTTTCTCCGAATGCTACTGTTTCGGGTGCATCCACAGACAATACGATACCGTTATGATTGTTTGTGTAATTTTTTATTTCTCCCGTTATTGCATTCTCTGTAATATTATTAACATTTGATGTTTCATTGTTTTGGGCTGTCTTATTACAAGATGATAAATTAAAACAAAGTATAAAAGCACAAAGCAGTAAAATAATCTTTTTCATTTTGTCCTCCCTGTTTTAGCGCTGAATGATTTGTTTTATCTAAGCTGATAATATCATTTCGTTTAGCTATGGGTTAAAAGACTCTACTTCTATTTCAGTTGAGTTTAAAGATTTAACAGCTTTATAATTAGAATCTCCAAGGCTGAACTTAACTGCGGAAACGGTTGAAGTATTGCAGAAAGAATTCCCGAAATAAACATAATTAATGTTGCTATTATCATTTTCATTATCTCCTTTTAAATTGTAAAAAACGTTTTTATGATTGTTAATTCAAAGCGCCTTGTATTGCCGCCCAAATTATATAACCTAACATATAAAGCTCCTGAAATATCAGTTCTATATACTGAACAAGCATTATTTTTTTCTCCTTTCTTTGGATTACAGTTTTATTGTATAAAAACAATTTCTAAAAATAAAGCGGCTAGTTAATTAAGATTTTCTTAAATTTTTAATGTTTCAGGCGTTGAAAACTAAAGTATTCTTGGCTCATTAAATAAATGTAAAATTTTAACAGTTTTGATGCAAACAAATCCTTAAGAATTCATAAATTCTTCCGATTCAATAACAATTTTTACAACAGGTTCTCTGTTTGACATTCCCACCCATTGTCATCTGATTATTCTTTGGCTTCGATTGTATGCTTTTAAAAATACATTTTCAGAAATTTAGTTTATCGACTTAACCAAGTCTATAAATTCCTCTTTTTCAATATCTCCGTAATATACCAAAAGAAAAGAATATGTTTCTTTTATCCAATTGGCATGAATATAGTCCCCGTTTTCATGTTCATAAATATAAACTTCCATACCATCAACAAACTCTTTTGTTATTGCTCCGTGTTCTTTATCAACTGAAAGGTCATCACTATCGGTAATTGATTGGGTTAAAATAATAATATCTCCGGTATTTATATTCGTATACTCGGTATATACTGTGCCACCTTCATTGTTTTTTACCGTTAATTCAAAGCCCTTAGGGATTTCAGAAAAACCGTACTCATATTCAATCTCTTGTGAAACATCTCCCGAAAAGCCAAAATCAATATGATCTTCAAAAAATTCAAGAACAAAATTCACAACAGGCTCTCTGATTGCACTGACGCTCATTAATCCCGCAAGAATAATTACAATTGCCGCTGCAACAGCGATAATTCTTTTTGAAATTTTAGCTGAATGGTGAATACCTTTGTGTTCGGTTTTTCTTAAAAGCTTTTTCATTTTCTTATTGAATTTTTCTGAGAACTCATATTTTATATCTTCTTCATTGGGGATATGAACAAATTCCTCAGAAGCAACTTCACGAAATGCGTTTATCACTTCTGCTCTTGTCATAATTTCACACCTCCGTTAAGTAATAATTTTTCAAACAGAATCATTTTTCCTCTGGCTAACTGTATTTTTACCGTGTTTTTATTTCGCTTCAAATAATCTGCAACTTCAGGAACCGACATTTCAAGAACAAAATGAAGATAAAGAACTTCTTCATATTTTTTGTCAAGACTTCTTATTACGGCTATAATTTCCTGATATGATAAACTGTTGCAAATCATATCGAGAAATTTATTGTCATTTAAATCTTCTTCTGCGTTAAGAATGGTTTCGCTTTCGTGAAGAGATATTGAATTTTTGGTATCCCTCTTTTTGTTTAATGCAGAGTTCTTAGTAGCTTTGAGAAGATAATTTTTCATATCCTGCTCATTCTTTATTTTTTGAAGAGTCGGTATGTACTTTTCCGCAATGTTGCAAAACACATCGTGAACCAAGTCCTCGGCATCATCTTCATTACCAAGAACAGATAAAGCAACGGTGAACATCTGCTTTCTGTAAGAATAATATATCTTTTCAAACAGATTGCGGTCATCCTCATTGTCAATCATACTTAAATATAAAACTAACATTCTGCTCTCCTTAATTTTCCCCTCTATATAATACAACACATAAAAACATTAAACAGGGTACAAATTTTTAAGAATTATTTTTGTTTTTCACTTTAATTATAATTTATGACACATTTTAATACAAGCGGTAAATGATTGGCTGTCGGCATAACGATATTTAAAAGTTGATATTAACGTGTTAAAAGCGCAAAAAGCGGCGAGTGTTAAAACTCGTCGCTTTGCTTTTTAAAAGGTTATGAGCCATTCTTTTTCTTCGGGGTCGGGCGGTACATAGTTGTTGATATAGTTCCACTGCGGTTCAAAATGCTTCCTAATATTTTTTATTGCACTTTTTTCGATCTGTTTGGCACGGACTTCTTTCAGATGAAAATGTTCTGCCGATTCTTTTCGGGTGTGATGAACACTGTCTTCAAGTCCGAAACGATAAGAAATATATTCACGTTCACGGTCATCGAGTTCATTAACTGATTCACATAGCAATATATTTTTTAACTTTTCAAAGAAAATATTTTCGGTGTTTGAACTGTAAATATACGGTTGCCTTGCTAAAAGAGTGCTTTCGATATAGTCTGCATCGGATTCACCGTTTTCGTTTTCACCGTCAAAACTCATAAACGTGAAATATGTTTTTTCTTCTGTTTCTTCATCAATTTCGTAAACTTCATAACCGTATTTTGGGGGAAGCAGAAGTATGTATTTTTCTATATACGTTGTGGCATAAGTCAGAAATTTTGTGCCTTTGTTTATATCAAACCTGTTAACAGCTTCAAGAATTCCGATGCAGCCTTCATGCACGATTTCTTCAAATTCTATTCCGAAATTTTCAAAATCTTCCGAGTATTTGTTTGCAAGCTTTTTGATAAATCCGAGATTGTTTTCAACAAGACGGTGCTTTGCAGTTTCTTCTCCTCCCTGAGCCAATACGCAAAGCTCTTCGTTTGTCATCTGTGTTTACCTCTCTGCGGTTGCATAAAAATCGGAATCAAAGCATTGCGAAGATTAGTTTTCATCTCCGGGGTAATACCGTCGAAACGGCTAATCTGTTCAATAACGGCATCTGCCATGTTTTCTGCTGTTATTCTCTTGTAGGACAGACTGCCGCCGCTTCTGACAAGACTCTGACGGATTCCTTCAAATGTTTCCTGTGTAAGTTTTCTTGAATGTGAAAAATCGGTATCAACGGTTTTCTTTATATCTTTTACGATTGACATAAATCCGTTATCAATCATAGTTAAGTCAGCCTGATATATCGGAGTTTTCATGCTTTGTATATCTTCCGATACTTCCTTTGAGATTTCATCGTCACCGCATACGGTTTTGCTGACCATATCATAAAGCTGATTCTGAACTGCAAATCCTTCAGCAAAAGTGCCTTTGAAGAAATGAGCGATTTTATTTGAAAGAATTCCGAAGTTCGGATGCTCAAGCAACATATTCAGAACGTCGGGGTCAATCTCACCTGTATAAATTTTCTTCGCAGCTTCGACGGTCAGACCGAGTTCACCGATACTGAAATTTTTCGGTTCGGGTTCATCGGAAAGTCCGAGGATAAAATCGGATGATACTCCGAAAATTTTTGCAAGACGAAGAATCAAATCGTTGCCGATTTTCTTCGTTTCTCCACTTTCTATTCTTCCGATTGTTGATGCATCAACATCAACCTGCTGTGCAAGTTCGGCTTTTGTCCAGCCTCTTTGTTCTCGCAAGTCGGCAATTCTTTCTCCAAGTGTTCCGTGTAAATATGGCATTTATCAGTCTCCTTTTGTTTTTTTTGATTTAATTATATTGAGATAAAAAAATTTGGTCAAGGATGTCAATTCTAATCTTGTTAAGTTAATTATAGCAAATTTATATGTACCAAAAAACGGACTGTGAGGCAATGAAAAACAACTTTTATTTTCAAAAACTTGCAAATCTGCAAATTTCAAGAGCTGTGAACAGCGCAAAATTGCAAGGCACTTGATTTTGACGGGGTAACGGCAAAAAATCAGTATAATGTCTATAGACGGATAAAGTCAATTAAAGATATCGGAGGTGAATTTACCGCAAACTGAAAATTAAAATTTTTTAAGGCGAATCGTTGACGCAATGTGTCGGCGGTTCGCTTTCTCTATGCCCAAAAGAAAGGAGGTTTAAAA
>JAZSCO010000170.1:0-22795 GCA_045602965.1 Acutalibacteraceae bacterium
AGGATGAGCATATAAAAGCCAAGGTTTATGCCGCAATCGATGACAGTCTGCACATTGTTGACTATGATTTTGACGAACCTCAGGTAAGAAAATCCATTGCCGAGGCAAGAAAATATTATCTTTCAAAAATCGCCGAAATCGACTGGGCTGCACAGTGCAAAATCATTCTCACGGGTCACAGCCACATCGACGTTGCATGGCTCTGGAGAATTCAGGAAAGCATCAGAAAAAGTGCAAGAACATTCATGAATGTTACATCGCTTATGGATGTTTACCCCGAAATGACTTTCGGTCAGAGTCAGGCCGTTCTTTATCAGATGATGAAGGACCATTATCCCGAAATCTACGAAAAGATTAAAGAAAAAGTCGCTTCGGGTCAATGGGATATCTGCGGCAACGTATGGGTTGAGGCAGACACAAACATCGCATCGGGCGAAGCTCTTATCAGACAGGTGCTTTACGGCACAGAATTCTTCAAAAATGAGTTCGGCAAGGTTTCAAAAACATACTGGCTTCCCGACTGTTTCGGCTTCACATGGGCGCTTCCCCAGATTATCAACGGCTGTGGAATGCAGAATTTCATCACATCCAAGCTTTCATATAATGACACAACAAAATTCCCTTACAGCATGTTCATGTGGCAGGGCAACAACGGCGACAGAGTTTATGCTCATCTCATGCGTCCTGCGTATAACTGCAATTATAACGTAGATGAAATTATGACCGTTGACAGAGAATGCAACAACAAAAACGAACTCAACACCGCCATGAGTATGTACGGCTACGGTGACGGCGGCGGCGGACCGACAAGAAATATGCTTGAAAGAGGCAGACGCCTTCAGAATTTCCCCGGTCTTCCCAAGACGGAAATCGGTCACGTTGACGATTTCTTCGAAACATTCAAGGGTCACGAGGATGAACTTCCTGTTTGGAACGGAGAAATGTTCTACGAGAATCACAGAGGCACATTCACAAGCCAGGCTTTTGTTAAAAAGAACAACCGCAAAGGAGAATATCTTTTCACAAGAGGCGAAATGCTCTCGGTATTTGCAGAAAAGTTCCTTGGCAAGGATTATCCGAAAGAAGAACTCGAAAAGGGCTGGAGAATTCTTATGACAAACCAGTTTCACGACATTCTTCCGGGTTCATCCATCCACGAAGTATTCGAAGACTGCCGCAGAGATTATGCTGTAATGAACAAAATCGGCGAAGATATTTATAACGGCGCACTCAAAGCTCTTTCAGGCGCTGTAACTGCGGACAAAAACAGCATCACCGTATGGAATCTTACCAACGCAAAGAGCTACGAAGCAATTGAAGTTGAGGGTGTTCCCGAAGGAATGTACGCCGTAACGAACGACGGTCTCTCACTTCCCTCTGCTTACATCAACGGCAAGTTTGTGTTCATCCCTGATTGCATTGAGCCCATGAGCTGCAAAACATTTGCACTCAAGGAAGGAGAATGCATCTATTCACCCGTTGAAGCAACTCCCGAAACTCTCGAAAACGCATACCTTACCGTTCAGATTGACGAAAACGGTGTTATCACAAGCATTTATGACCACGTAAATCAGAGAGAAGCGCTTGACGGCAGAGGCAATATTCTCACAATTTCTCTCGACAAGTGCGTTCACGAAACCGCATGGAATCTTGAACTCAACTATCAGAAGAAGATGTGGGAGCTCAAGGCTGACAAGATTGAAGTTGTTGAGAGCAACGCAGTAAGAGGCGTTATCAGAATCACTTACACTTTCAATAAATCAACCATCACTCAGGACGTCATTCTTTATCAGAACGGTGAAAGCGTTGTATTTGACACAACAGTTGACTGGCATGAGAGCGACAAAGTTCTCAAGGCAGGATTTGACGTTTCCGTTATCGATACCGATGCAACATACGATATCGCTCACGGAGCAACCAAGAGACCCACTCATTGGAACACTCTCTATGACCTTACAAGATTTGAAGTTGCCGCCCACAAATGGGCTGACCTTTCCGAAGGCGGTTACGGTTGCAGTATCATCAACGATTGCAAATACGGTTATGATATTCACAACAGTCACATGAGAATAACTCTCATGCGTGCACCCACCTGCCCCGACAGAACAGGCGACCACGGCATCAACACATTCAAATACGCTTTCCATCCCCATGCAAACGACTGGAGATACGACACTGTTCAGCAGGCTATCGCATTTAACGTTCCTCCCGTTGCTGTTTATAATGCAGAAGCAAACAAGGGCGTTATCGACGGCGAAAAGCAGTTCATTCTTGCTCTTGACGACAATGCCGCTATCGATTGCGTAAAGAAGGCTCAGGACGGCAGAGGATATATCATCCGCGTTGTTGAAGAAGAACAGAGAAGAGGTCTTCGCTCAATCAAGCTCGGTTTCGATGTTGAAAAAGTTTACGAATGCAACATGATTGAAGAAGATAAGCATGAAATCCCTGTCAGCGACAATTCATTCGAATTCATGCTCAAGCCCTTCGAAGTCAAGACTTTCCGCGTATTATAATAAAACCACTAAAAAACCGCCGGGGTTTCAGATTAACCCCGGCGGTAATTTTTATTTCTTATTTATAAACAAATTCATAGACTTTCGCCCATGAACGAACTCTCTTTGCATTATATTTTTGAGGCATCATTGCACAAACAGCTGCAGCTCTGCCCATTCTGACACCGCAGGCAATAATTTTCTTGAGAAGTTCAGGATCATGACAAACCTGCTTTGCCTGATTGATAAGAGCTCTAGGGTCGATATTCATGCTTCCGAGACCGGTAAAATCCGAACCGATTGTCATTAAGTCTTCGTTGAGAATACCGTTATCCATTACATAGTCAACTTCCTCGGGTTTAAGGCTGAGAAGAAGAAGCTTTCCGCAAGCAAGAGGCGCAAGACCTGCGCCGAGTTCCTTATAATAACCCTGCTGATACTTCCAGAGAGTTTCCGCAGAAAACGCCTGCTTTTTATCGGCGATAATTGCATTTGCAAGAACCCTTGAAGCCTTGAGACAGTTTGCAATACCCGAGCCGATAAGAGGAACAGTCATGAATGCGCTGTCACCGATAGCTGCATAACCGTCGGCAACCATAACCGAAAGCGGTTGGCGGACAGGAATCTCAACAAACTGTCCTCCTCTGATAATCTCTGTGCCGAGTCTGGGATTTGTTTCGCGAAGATAAGCCGAAAAACGTTCAACATCTTCAAGAGTAAAATCTTCGAAACGTCCCATCAGAAAGTCTGTGTGATCATCCTCAGAGGCGATCCAGTTAACGCCGAGTTCTCCACCTGCAAAAAGCATAACCTTGAACTTTGCTTCAACAGGTTCATCACTTGCTTTGTTAAAGAACGCTCTGTATATTGTTATCTTTTCGTTACGTGCAGCTTCTTTTTCAATTCCGAACTCCTCCGGAAGATTGGTTCTGACAGGAGAATTCATGCCGCACGAGTCAATAATAAGGTCAGCGTAAATATCACCTTTTTCGGTTTTAATTCCGACAACTCGGTTGCCGAGAATTATGGGACCGAGAATCTTGCATTCATATTCAATTTTAACTCCGCATTCGAGAGCATGCTTGATAAAATGAGCATAGATATCTCTGCGCTCCATTTTAATCTCAAGCTTTTCCTTTGGGACATGCTGACGAAGACCGGTCTTCATTGAAGGACCAAAGAAAGTCATATCCTCTTTATATTCGAATTTATCCTTCGGGGGCATGGGCATACCTGCAACCGCAAGAGCATCAGGTGCAAAAATATCAGTCCAATCATAACCGAGTGTACCTTCTTTTTTCTGCTCATAAACAGTAACATCGAATCCTGCTCTGGCGAGAATTGCAGCAACAGCAATACCGCCGTGTCCAAGACCTGCTACGACAATCTTTTTACCCATGGAAATCTCCTCTCTTTGCGGGGATTTTGTATAATGTTATATGTTATTTTAACATATTAAAAAGAAAATATCAATGTGACAAATGTAACACAATGCATAATTAAACGGTCCGCATGAAACCATGCAGACCGTTAAGTATTTTTATTTGATTATCTCTTTTGCACTTGCGGCAAGTCCTGCAAGACCTTGCAAGTCGCTGGGAATAATAAGCTTTGTTGCCTGACCGTCAGCCGCAGCCTCAAATGCTTCAAGACTCTTTATTGTCAGATAACCCTGACCGGGTGCAGCCTGATTAATAAGCTCGATTGCCTTGGCTCTTGCCTGCTCAACCTTAAGAATCGCTTCAGCTTCACCTTCAGCTTCTCTGATTTTCGCTTCCTTAATAGCTTCCGCTGCAAGAATTGCACTCTGCTTTTCAGCCTCAGCAGCAAGAATCTTACTTTCCTTCTGACCTTCGGCAACAAGGATTTTGCTTGCCTTTTCGCCTTCTGCGGTAAGGATTGATTCACGGCGCTGACGCTCTGCCTTCATCTGCTTTTCCATCGCATCCTGAATTTCCTTGGGAGGAAGAATGTTCTTAAGTTCAACTCTGTTAACCTTGATACCCCAAGGGTCGGTTGCTTCATCAAGAATACCTCTGATTTTTGCGTTGATAACGTCTCTTGAAGTGAGAGTGTGGTCGAGTTCCATTTCACCGATGATATTACGCAATGTTGTTGCAGTAAGATTTTCAATAGCTGAAAGAGGTCTTTCAACACCGTATGCAAAAAGCTTGGGATCGGTAATCTGGAAAAAGATAACGGTGTCAATCTGCATTGTTACGTTATCCTTTGTAATAACCGGCTGGGGCGGGAAGTCTACAACCTGTTCCTTGAGAGAAACCTGCTTTGAAATTCTTTCAATGAAAGGTATTTTGAAGTGAAGACCTGTCTGCCATGTTGTGCTGTAAGTTCCGAGTCTTTCAATAACATATGCCCTGGACTGAGGTACGATTTTAATGTTCAGCACAACTGTCAGAACAATAAAAACCGCGAGCAAAATAAGAATAAAACCGCCTAAAAATTCCATAAAAATTTCCTCCTCTGTTTCTTAATTATTTTTGTGCTTTGACAATAAGTTTTACGCCGTCTATTTTTTCAACAGTCACGCACTCATCCTTGCGGAATACAGAACCGTCTTCCGAGCGGGCTGACCATACCGCTCCGTTAACATTGACCTGACCTCTGCTCTCAACATTGTTGATTTCTTCCGTAACGACGGCAGTCTGACCTATAACTCTGTCGGCGTTGGTCGGCTGAGCTGACTTTTTCGTGATTTTCTTGACAAAAGGTCGGGCGGCAATTAAAGCGATAACGGAAACTGCAATAAAAATCACCCACTGAAGCCAGAGCTGCAAACCGCAAATTGCCCCAACCAGGGCGGCTGCCGCACCAACAGCAAACCATATTGTCAACAGCGGAGCAGTCAGCGCTTCAATAATAATGAGCACTACGACCAAGGCAAGCCAGAAAATCAGCATTACATATTCCATAAAATACCCCCTTTTCTTCATGATACTCATTTCTGAGTTCATTCAAATTATAATTCACTTTCTTTTCGGTACTGTAGTTTTAATTTTACAGCTTTATTATGATTATTATTTAAACAACACATGAACAGTATTATAAATAAATTCTGCCGTCTGTCTGAAAATCGGTTTTGACACTATGTTAAATATCCATGCGGGAAGAGCATTTTCAAGCCTGTTCTCAAAGCCTTTTTCCGTAAGTCCCGATGCACCGCTTGCTTCACCGTTATCGATCATGATATCAAATTCAGAAACACAGAAAGGATTGAGCGAGCTCACCTCAACATAACTGACAGTTACTTCCGACGCAACAGAGCCAATCTTCGGAATCTCTCCGCTGAAAGGAATTTCTATAGTTTCACCTGCTTTGACAGTGCCTGCACCTTTATCTGCAACATCAAAAATCAAATCAACACCGACGATATCTACGGCAAAGATTTTTATATCTCTGTCTGTTGTGAGATTTTCAATAATAAGCTTTGTATCTTCTGAAGAAAGATAACCTGTATTGCTCTTATCAAACTTTACATGGATACTTCTTGATATGTGATTTGAATATTCAAACTGCGGATATTCAGGACTCGAATATATATCTTTTATTTCATCGGTAAGAAGAAGCTTCGTCACGAGTGAACGGGTATATTCTTCATAATAATATTGCCCGTGATACTGACCGTCAACAAACCAGGTGTTTTCGGGAAGATATGCGCTTGAAGCGTCAACCTCCATCGACGGAGAAACATGATTATGACCGGGTTCCGAACAAGTTGTTTTAACGCCTGTATAGCCGTCGACAAATCTTTTTCCGAGAGGTGCACAGGTTGCACCGCTGACAGCATAAGCCGGAAGAACAATATCGCCGTTCAAATCACCGCCGAGAGCAAGACTGCTTCCGGTTGAACAAAGAACAGCAACATCAACACCGTCAGACTTAGCATCTCTGAGCATCTGAGGAATCGCAGGCATTATTTCATAATGAACCTTGTCTGCTTTCTCAATGAGCTCCTTACTTTCAACAGGATCAAGGAAATCTTTTTTGAGCTCATCGTACAAATCAACCGTACAGAGAGACCAGATGCTTCCCCAATATTTCAGCGCTTCCATAAGTCCACCGCTTGCACTGCCTATAATATCATTCACGCTTTCAAGTTCAGCATCTTCAAACCAGCGTGCAACATCCCCTTCACCTGCAAGAACGGTTTCGAAAAACAATGCAATATCGTTTATCGGGAAATCAATGTTGCCGCGCAGAATCTTATCGGGAATATCAGTTCCGCCGATTGCGGGAACGCTTGTTATGAGCTTACTGACAGAAGAATCGCCGTAAAGATAAAGATATGTTGATGAAATCAGACCGCCGAAACTGAGAGAAAAAATTCTGACCTTATCAGAGCCTGTATATTTCTTGACGGCTTCAACAAATTCGTTGAGCTGTTCGGCAAGAGTTATTGCATCAAGACGCGAATCATACTGAAACATGAATATTTCCGAAGGGTCATAAAGCTCCGAAAGATGCTTACAGAAATTAACCTCATACATATATTCATCACAGCCGTTTTCAAACATATAGCCGATATTTGATATTTCAGGTTTATTGGGATAATGCGATACGTTATAAGCTGAAGTGCCGTCAGGATTGCAACGGAGTTTTTCAAAGATAACTTTTGCACCCTCACCTATTGTTTCACCGAACTCCTCGGTTTTACCGACAAATGCCCCTGCAAGCGATTTGAGAAAATTCGGAAGGTCATCGCCGATTCTGCCCGTTATCTTATCAACTTCAAGAAGCCAGAGTTTTTCTTCATTTTCCGTGCCGTATTCATAATAAAGCTGTGAACACAGAAAACCTGAGATAAGAATTATCGGGTCATCATTCTTATCAGTTGCATGAACGTCGAGCGAAAAGCACGAAGCAATAATCACAGCACACATAAAAACAGCAATCATTTTTTTCATTGACCACAGCTCCTTTCTTCTTATTTAATTTAATTTTATCACAACGGAATATATGATTCAATATAATTTTTAAATTTTTCTTTCAATCTATTGTGTTATGAATGTTTTCATATTATACTTTAATTATATCGAAGGGAGTTTTTGAAATGAATGAAATTTTCAGGGGTATCCCCCTTCCCGAAAAAGAAAATCCCATTGAATATTACTGCGCAAGAGGAGCATATCTGCTCATTTACGAAAACTGCTCAAAGGAAGACTATGAAACCGCATGTGCAAATATTGAAAATTGCGGTTTTTCTCTTTTTGACAAATTCGACATAAAAGAGAATTATCACAAAACTTTCCGCAAAAATATTATGCTCCACATTTATTTTTGTGAAAGCGAAAAGAAACTCCGAATCATCGCAGACCCGTCAAAAGAATGCTACAGCACCGCCCCCGAAACCAATAGCAATCTCTGCGAAATAACTCTCTGGCAGTTTGAGGTTGACCACGCGCTCATAGACTGCGGTATGTGTTACATAGTCAGATGCTCCGACGGCAGTTTCTTCGTTATTGACAGCGCTCATATGTATTCCGTAAACGATGACATCAGAATCATCGAATTTCTCACAAAAATAAACGGTGGCAAAAAGCCCGTTGTTGCAGGCTGGTATTTATCCCATGCGCACGAAGATCACATTGCCAAATTTCTTGACATCATTGAATATCACAAGAGCGAGATCGATATAGAAACCGTTTATTATAATTTTCCCGATGCATATCACAGAGATTACAAATTCTGGGGTGAATGCAATCTCGCAATGGCTCTGCGTTTTGAAAGAGTAATGAACGAGAATCCCGGCATCAAAAAGATTAATCTTCATACGGGTCAGCATTTCTTCGTGAGAAACCTTGAATTCGTCACCCTTTGCACTCATGAAGACGTTTATCCGAACTCCTTTGAAGATTTCAACAATTCATCAAGCGCTATCATGATGTTTGCAAACGGAAGCAAGGTTTTATTCCCCGGTGACTGCTCTGCGGAAAGCGACAAGGTTCTTGTCGGAAGATACGGCAACTATCTTAAATGCGATGTCGTTCAGATGTCGCACCACGGTCATTCGGGTACTTCTCCCGAATTCTACCGCCTTGCAGATGCCGAATGTGTTTTGTTTCCGATAACGGAAATCAAATTCTACGAAGAACTTCCCAGACAGGAATCAAACAGAGTTGCAATGGATATTGCCAAGGAATACTATATTGCATCAAACGGAACAGTTGAAATTCCTCTGCCCTATGTTTACGGACAGACAGTTGTTCATCCCGACGAAACCTTTGAGGATTTCAACGGAATTTTCAATCTCTGGACTTATGAATATACGGATGAATACAAAGAAAAACTTTATAACGAATTTTTAGAAAGAAGTAAAAAATAAAGCATCGTATAATGTAAAAAGGAGTTACCTCTTCATTGAGGTAACTCCTTCTTTTTATTTCTGGAAAATTTTGTTCACCGTTTCTGAAAAACCGTCTTTTGCAAAGTAAATCTTTTTGAATTTACCGTTAACAAACTTTTTGATTATCAGACCATCATAGAATTTTTTTCTTGTGTTTATGCACAGCTTTTCCGATACTCCGCTGTTGATATATTTGACCTCATATCCATTTATTACGGAAATAAACCGAGTATCTGTTATCTTTTCGTTTGATTCAAAAAAATTCTTCAGTTCATTTAAAAAGCAACTGCATCTTACAGAACGGTTATAAAAATCTCCGGTAATCGGCAGTTCACTCATAATTATACCAAAGGAACGGTGTGATCGTATACGGGATACCATTTTGAGGAACCGAAGTTTCTTGCTCTGAAAAGAACTTCGTCGTCATAAACTTCCATCTGGAAGCCCATTCCGCCCCAGGGCACACCGTAACGGTTGATAATCATATAAGTGGGAAGGTTGATATAGTTGACGCCGTTGATTGTTTCAACACATGAGAAACCGAAAACATTTTCAACAAGAGGACCGTTAATGCCCGTATGAACATGGCCGCTGATAAAGAACACATTTTCATATTTCTCAAGAATTGTCTGAACAGCCTCACTGTTATCGTCAAGTCCGCCGTCCTCATAAATGATATCCTGTCCGTTTACGCCTTCAACGGGAACATGGCAAACAACAAACATCGGAAGTCCTCTGTCGGCAGCTTCCGCAAGAGAATCATCAAGAAACTGAATCTGCTCGGGTGACATATCAGGGCAATCCCATGTGTCGTCACCGTCATCACAAAGAACGACAAATCTGTAACCGTCTATATCGGTTTTATAATATGCCTTTTCGATTGTTTCGCCGTTAGGATTAAGCTCATTGAAAGTTTTGACAAAATGCTGTCTGGCTTCTTCCTGAGTGATATCCTCAACATGACCTACATCATGATTACCCATTGCTATAACCCAGTTTTCAGCACAACCGCTTTCATCAATTATATTGAAAAAGCTGGTCATCGATGCGCTGTCGCCGTAATTTGTCAGGTCGCCGGGTACGATAAGAGCATCAATGGAGTCAACGGAACGTTCAAGGTCATTGAGTCCGTTTGCCCATACCCATTCGCCGATGGGCCAATCAACATCAATATGTATATCGGACATAATCGCCGCATTAAGACGGCAGTCATCATTTTTCTCTGCAAGCTGAAGCGCATCAAAGCCTTCAAGAAATGCATTTCCCGGAAAAACAGTAAGTAAAGAAGAAACAATTACAGCAATAATAGATTTAATTGCTAACCACATAGTCAATCATCCTTTCTTAATTATGAGTAATCCAGAATTCGCTGAACATAACGCCCATAACGGGTTCGCTGAATTCAAGGTCAACGCATCCGTTACAGATTACCTCACTCGGAATTATGTATTCCGCAGTCTCAAAATCAGGAGCAAGCATAAGTTCGTCAAACGCTTTGTCTTCCTTGCCCCCAAACTGAGCCCCTTCATAAATCACAATGCCGTTTGCCGTAATCTTATGACCTTTGAGTGCAGCATTTTTCTTGCTCATGAAAGTGATTTTCAGTTTGTAATCACCTTCATAATCAAGTCCGCCGACCTTGCATTTGAACGTAAGATTATCATATACCTTGAACATCGCAGTCGGCATTGCACCTGTATTGACATTCGGTCTGTCTCCCTGGAAATTCATATAAATTTCACCTGTCTGGGCAACACCGCACTCCTCAAGTCCGTTGAGGGCAACAGAAAAATAGTATTCGTCGCTGCGGACTTTATTTCGGTTGATAACAGCTTTCATTATTTCTTCGGGGTTATCCTTTTCCGAAGCAAAATCAAGTCTTCCGAGAAGCCATTTTCTGTCCGTTACGGGCAAATCCATTGTTTCAAGAATTGCTCCCCTCTCCCAGTTATCAGCGCAGTAATTTTCAATATCGCTCTGTAAGCCGATAAGCTCGAAAAGGTTTTTCGCAAGCTCTGTAATGTCCTCACGCTGTTTCTTATATTCCGCATCAAAATCGGTTTCAAGGATTTTTCGTGCAGTGTCAAGAGCACCGTTGCTGATTTCTTTTTCGGCAAGTCTGATAAGCTCCGTCTCGAAAATTCTTCTTCTGCGAATAACCCAATCGCATTTTGCACGCATGAGAAGCTGAAGAAATCTCCAGTTTTCATTAAGGAACGGATATTCCGATGAAAGTTCTTCAAAGGTTTCAAGCGTTTTATCTATAGTCGGATTTTCAGCGGGATCACATTGCCAGTTAAGCTCAAGAGAAAATATGCCGTCGGCAATTTTTTCTGCATTTGCGCCGTAGAAAAACAGTCTGCAATAATCAAGAAGCGTTGTTCTCAAATCACAGTCTGGATTATAATCCATATCTGCCCATACGGCTTTATTCACATCATCTGTTATACCTTCGGAATAGCTCACCGAGCCAACAACATATCGGCGCGTAAGACGGTGAATCTGTCGGTATTCACGCGGTCTGGGATTTGTGCATTCACGGCTCAGTCCCGTTGTTAACGCAAAATGCCAGTCATCCCTGTCAAAATGCACGGGATATTCACATCTCACATTATGAGTAATATCAGGATAAAGTCTTATAGGGTATTTTGAAGGAAGCTTTCGTCGGAGAACATCAAGCGCAAAAGCATGATTCGGACCGTGAATCACACCGTCAATCTCCTCAGGAAGCTTATCCATTTCTTCAATGAACTCCTTGCCCCATGTCGGAATTGAATGGGGCTGCTGTGCAGAAGGCCACATCTGAGCATTCGGATGAGATTTTTTGAGTGCCTTGGAAATCTCTCTGCATCTCTTGACAAACTCATCGGGATAGAATTCTCCGGGGTCACCTCCCGGAGGAAATACAACATCAAGTCTCGGAATTGTTTCATAAAGTCTTCCTCTTCTCTCGGCAGCTTCCTCAACGGTTTCGCCGTCGTTATTGGGATGCCAGAGAGAAACATCAATGTCGAATTCATCTGCCATTTCGGTTGCTTTGACAAGGAATTCCTCCTCATCATATTTCATGAGTCTGTTTCTCTTGGAAACGCCTCTTTCATACGGAATATGTTCAACGGTGTTAGAACCGAAAAACATCATATCAAGATAATATCTGCGATAGTCTTCATATGTCCATGCATCATAGGTGTTGGGAGTTGTTCTGTATCCGACCTGATGACCTCTTATTCTTTTATCAGGACGGTATTTTCCCGTGATATCTTCTGAAAGCGAAGGAACTCCGCAAATCGGAACAAGCTTGCGGAGAAACATTCCGAAGCCGTAAATAAAGCCTCTTATTCCACTTGCGAAAACCGTAACAGCTTCGTCATCCGTATTGATATCAAAACCATCTTTCGGAATATCGGAATCGGTAAGAAATCTGAAATTCGCAGATTCTTTCTCATTAACAATTTCAGGAGCATTCTTTGTTCTTATTTTCATTTCTTCCGAAAAAAGTTCTGCTGCCTTTTCAGCTGCGGAAGTATCGGAATAAATAATTATCTTTTTAAAACTAATCATTGTCATTCTCCGTCTCTGCGATTAATTCCTGTTTTTTAGCTTCGGATCTTGAGTTTCTGTGCTGCTCAAGCTCTGCAAGCATACGATCTTTTGTCTTTCCGTGAACATTGAAAAGAAGAAGAGACAAACCGTATCCGAATCTTGCGGCAGCAGGTGCAAGACAAAAGATTCCCCAGATGCCCTGAAGCACTTTCGGGTCTGTATGAGGAACAACATTTCCGTAAACATCCTTCTGCGGAGTGAACTTAATCCAATCGAAAACAACACCGGAAAGAAGTGCGTGAACGCTTGAGGAAAGTTTATTTACATAACCCATAGCAGCATTAACGATGCCTTCGTTACGGATTCCCGATTTCCATTCAAGATAGTCATACATATCGCCCCTGAGAAGAGGATCACAAACTCCCATAATATGGTTAGGAAGTCCCGCAACGGTAAGTCCTACCGTAACAATAACAAAATCAAGCCAATAGTTACCTGTGGGTTTATATCCGATAAAATAGAGAAGCGTATATGCTACACCGCTGAAAACGCCTGCCGAAACAGCAGTTGTTCTGAGTCCGAATTTTTTGATGATTGAAGGTGCAGCGGGAGTGATAACATAGTTGGGTATTCCCGTAAACAAACTGCAAAGAAGTCTGTTGGAAAGCTTACCTGTGCAGTTAAGCCAGAAGAAGTCTTCAGATGCACCGCCTACGCTCTTGATTCCTCCGAAGAATCCCGAAAGAAGCAAAACAGCAAGCGGTCTGCATGTCAGAATTGATTTGAGAGATTTGAGAAGTCCCGTATTCTGCATTTCTTCTTTTGTTGCAATGGAAACTCTTTCTCGCATCACAAAGAAACCGAAAACAGCGCCTGCCACTGCCACGAGAACAAAGAAAACAGAAAATCCCGAATAAACTTCAGGCTGAGTGACTGCATTCTTTGTTACTCCCGGTACAAAGTCAACAAATACAGGCACAAGCGACGGAAGCCACGTGAAAAGATTCATAAACTTTTGTGTGGCAATCAATGTACTTCGTTCGTTTGTGTTCGGAGTTATGTTATAAAGCAACAATTCCCAGCCGCTTAAATATGAAAAACCGATACCGTAAATAATCGTTGCAACAAGAGCATAAATAAATTTCTGAGTACCCGTAAAACTTCCGGGAACCATATAGAAAAGTATCGAAGCAATTGCCCAGAAAGGCATTGGAAAAATCAGAAACGGACGCAATCTGCCCCATCTTGTTCTGCATCGGTCAATGACTATACCCGAAAGAGGGTCGTCAAGAGCATCCCAGATGGTTGAAACCGTACCGAGCAAACCAAACTGCTTGCCCGTAAGACCCAGAAAGCTCATCATAAAATACTGCTTGGTCGAGCCAATGAAGCTTGTAAGGTTGTTGAGTCCGTATGATGTCAACGCAAAAGCAGCAATTTCCCTCGGGCGAACATATTTTTTCTCTTCTCGGACCGATACCTGCTCTTCACTGATAACTTCTGCAGTATTATTTTTTTGTGACATAATATCATCTCTCTTTCCTCAAATGATTCTGTCTGATATAAATTGCAGATATATATTTAATGATATCATATATTTTTTACCAATGTCAATCGACAAGAAAATGATTTCAATTACTTACAAAAAAGCAGTAATATTTTTATGCAAAATGCAATATAATATTATTGCAGAAAAAGAACCTACGTTTTCAGCAACAATCCGCATGTGTTGCTTCCGGAATCATAAATATTCATCCATAATCTATGCGCATAAAATTTTCTCTCCAAAAAACAATAAATATTTCTCAAAAGTATTGACAAATTGAAAAAAGCGTGTATAATAATAAAGCACTTAGCAAACAGATATCGCGGAGTAGAGCAGTTGGTAGCTCGTCGGGCTCATAACCCGGAGGTCGCAGGTTCAAGTCCTGTCTCCGCAACCAATAATCACAGATCATCCTCGGATGATCTGTGATTTTTTGTAAGACATAGAGAAAATCCTTGCAAAAGCATAAAGCTTTCGCAAGGATTTTTTGTGTTATGAAAAATGGATTTTTGTTTTATCTATATCTTCTCTTTCATATTCACTCGCAAAAAGTTTATTCCATTGTTTTTCCGTTCCGTCATAATATATCTCGTATGTTGTCTGTGTTCGGTAGTCCTCATAGTATTCATTTTTATAACTGTAAAAATTGCCGTTGCCGATTTTTTCTGTTTTTTCACCAACATATATTTTTTCAAGATAATTTGAATCCCCTATTGCACCCGGTCGGATCACCTTCACACTATCTGGTATACGGTAAACCTTACCTTCGGCATTAACAGGATATATGCACAGCTCCGTTTTATCCTTGCTATATAAAACACCGTTTTCACTTGTAAAATATTTATTTTCACGGTCAACATTCACCGCTTTGAGCACATCACTGCCTATCGCACAATTATCTATATATGAAACCCCTTTGCCAATATTGATTGTTTCGAGGCGAGAACATCCCGCCATCGCTTCAGAACCAAGATACGTTACACTATCGGGAATATCTATATATTTAATTCCTGAATATTTGAATGCACCGCAGTCAAGTTTTGTCAAAGTATTGGGCAAAACAACAGTTTCAATGTTATCATTACCGAAAAGCATAATAAAATCTATAACGGTTATTCCTTTGCCTATGGTAAGCTTGGTTATTCCGTTGCAGTACCTGAATGCACCCGGATGTATATAAGTAACACTGTCGGGAACAGTGTATTCCTTTTGAGTTTTGCCATAGGGATATTGAATAAGTCTTGTCATATCTTTGCTGAAGAGTACGCCATCAACACTTGTAAAATATTTGTTATCCTTGCTTACTTCTATGTTTTTCAGTTGGCTGCAAGGTAATCCCTCTATTTCAAAATAAAACGGAGAGCCGCTTATATCCTCAACACCGCTGCCGATATAAATTTTCTCAAGAGATGAACAGTTTACAAAAGCTTGCGCTCCTATAACTACAACACTGTCCGGAATTGTTATTGATTTAACATTATCACACCGCGAAAAAGCATATGCTTCAATTTTACGAGTGCCTTCTCTTATAACGATATTCTCTGCTTTGGTTTCCCAATCAACTTCAACAAGGCAATCTCCCACATAAAAAACATCTTCTTCCCAATTTTGTGGATTTGTATATACCGATGATTCTTTAAATGTTGTTCTTGAAATACCTTCAAGACTTTCAGGAACCGTGACGGTTTTCAGATTTTTGCTTTCCTTAAATGCATCATTAGAGATGTTCGTTACTCCTTCGGGTATTTCGTAGAATTCGATAGGACTACATTTAGGGAAACGAATGATTTCTGTCTTGTCCTGATTAAACAGAACTCCATATTCATCGGAAGAATACTTCGGATTATTCTCTGCAACAATAAATTTTTCTATGTACTCTGTTTTCGGTATGGTACCAATATAACTTGCAGGAATATATACGGATTTGATTTTATCAAAAATCCAAAAAGTATGTTCTTCTGCATCTGTTATTCCTTCTTCAAAACGAATGTTTTCTGCAATTCCCGCCCAATAAGACTCTTCACTTTCGACAATACCATCGACGTTTGTGATTTTTCCTGTTCCGAAATAACTGAACGTAGAAGTTGATGCATCGTATTTCCATTTCACAGTGTCGTTACATGTTCCGCTTGCATTGTAAGTTTTTTCAGTAACGATAGCTACGCTTGTTTCATCAATCAGGTTAGCCTGAGAATTAGAACACGACGAGACAAAAATAACAAATAACAAACAAACGCATATAGACAAAAAAATGGTTAAAGTGTTTTTCATCATTATCACCCCTTAATTTGCTGCAATTATTGTTGCAATTATATTGTACTTTTTATAATCCTGTTTTGTCAATTTAATTTTTCGTAATTACGTATTACATTTTTGTAATATATGCTTAAAAAACATTGCCGTCAACTCCAAATCTTTATATATAAATGGGTTCTGGATTAAGAAAAAAATCAAACAAAAGTTGTATTATCTAACCAACATCTAATATTTGTGTCAGACAAGTTAATATTAATTTGTTCAATTTAAACTCATAGAAAACTAAAAACCGTTGATTAATAAGGGTTCTTGCCACAGTATGCAACGATATGCCACGGTTTGACCAAGTACCAAGTCCGCCTCATAACCCGTAGGTCGCAGGTTCAAGTCCTGTCTCCGCAACCAATAAGAACAGCCTTGAAATCATTACGATTTCAAGGCTGTTTCTTTTTTGGCATTGCTGCAAAGTTAAGTGAGTTTATCAACTTTTTGTCAACAATTGAAAAAATTCTAAAAATCATTTTTACCATCAAATAAAACATCCGAAACAACATCACATGCGCCTTCGTTGCTAATCGAAATAAGGTGCGAATATATTTTGCGTTGTTGTAGGATTTTTCATTATAACGGAGTTTTTTGAATTTTTTACCGCATTCCAAACATAAAGCTACACACAATTCACGCCAATATTACATACCTCTAAAATATCCGATAGCCTTGTAACAGATAATTTTCCCCTTACATCAGGCGGTCTTTGAAGCATCCGCCGAAACATAGTTTGATATAAGTACACTTAAAGCAGTCATCAGACATACCGTATATTTTGTGCATTCCGAATGCACGGTTATCTCCATCAGTTCACCCGGATGAGTTTCCGTAATCCTTAGGCGTAACCGAAAACAGAGTAACCGGATGTTTCATTTTGACAGTGTTGATTTCCTGTGGTGTTGCAATTTTCTGACCTGCATCCGCTTACATCAACAAAAGCCGACGGCGTTCTTCCGTCGGCTTTGTCGGTTATTATCAGAGTGGGTGTTATCTGACAATCAAGGTTCAATTATATTGAAATCGGCAGCACTTGCACTATCAAACTGATTGAGATTGTTCATAATAAGCTCCAGCTTCGAAACATCGCCTTCAAGCTTCATTGAAGCTTTGATTTTGTCCATATCTTTCTGAAGAATAAGGGCAATAGCCGTTTTGGGGCAGGTTATTGTGAGGTCTGCATCGTCGGAGCTTGTGCCTGTGTACTGCAGCAACGCTCCATTATTGAAATAGAGCATTATTCTTTCCTGAGTATCCGCAAGAACAATGTTAATCTTAAAGCTTTCTTTTGAAAGCGCATTCTTGTCCAGCAGAATTCCGATATAGTCAAATACCATTTCCGCTGTCATGTTTCTGAGTATACTGCCGTCTGTTTTTGCGTTGGGAGTGATTTTTGCGGCATTGCCGTTTCTGAGTTCAAATGCCGCAGAAAGATATGCATTTCTCCATGTACCGGATTCCGCCTGATATCCGAGCTGTTCAAGCGCATCTGCGCAAAGAAGCCTTGCGGCGGTGTTTTCGGGATCGGCAAAGACCAAAACATTTGTAACCTCCGCAACCCATCGGTACTCGCCTTTATCGAAATCTTCCTTTGCTTTTCGCAAAACCTCATCGGTATCGCCAAGATACTCCACCCACTTCTTTGCACTTTCCGTAGGTTCGAGAGGATTGAGGTTTACGGGATTTGCATCATACCATTCCATATATTTCTGATAAACCGCCTTGGAGTTATGCTCGACCGTACCGTAATACTGGCGGGTATACCAATTCTTTGCAAGCTTATCAGGAAGTTTTATCATGTTTGAAATCTCATCCGATGTATAGCCCTGATTGATATATGTGAGTGTCTGATCATTGATAAATTTATATACCGCCGCAGTATCCGCAAGATAATCATTAACAACTTCATTTCCCCAATGCGGCCAGTTATGCGACTGAAAAGTAACTTCAGCCTCACCGCCGTAACGCGAGATTGATTCGGTGATATACTTTGCCCAGGTGCCGCCGTCACGAATCTGCGCACCTCTGAGAGTGTAAAGATTATGGAGGGTTGCCGTACAGTTTTCGGCTACCCAAAGAGCTTTTATTTCGGGGAACCATATATTCATCTCTGCGGGGGCTTCGGTGCCGGGAGTCATCTGAAACTCCATTGTAACTCCGTCTATTTCATAAACTTCGCCCGTTGCCTTTATTTCATAGGTCGGTTTTATAAACGAAACCCTGCCGGTTGACTGACCCATTCCTATACCCATTGACATTTTGCCCGTTTCAGACTGCTCAAGAAAAACTCCGTACTGATACGATGCTCTTCTGCCCATGCCTTTGCCTGCATATATATTTTCGCTTACGGCATGTTCGGTGAAATGCTCCGGAACGATTATGGGAATCTGTCCGCTTGCAAGCTGCTCTTCAAGAGAAAGAGTGCTGTCAGCCACCTGCTCATCGGTAATAACCCCTGCTATTCCGCCGAAATGGTCAACATGGGGATGAGAAATTATAACCGCCTTAACAGGAAGTTTTCCAAGATTTTTCTCAACAAGCTGCATAGCCGCTTGAGTGCATTCAACACTCATAAGCGGGTCAAAAACAATCCAGCCGCTGTCACTCTTGATAACAGTCAGGTTTGCCATGTCGTATCCTCTGACCTGATATATGTTTTCGCAAACTTCAAAAAGGCCGTAGGCATGATTGTTTTTTGTGTTTTCCCAAAGGCTCGGATTAACCGTGTCGGGACATTCGACATAATTGTCCACAAAACTGTATGCCTTCTGACTCCAGATAACATTTCCTTCAGAGTCCTTAATCTCAAGTTCTTCGGGAGAATCTATAAGCCCTCTTGTTGCAAATTCATATTCCGTTTTGTCCTCAAAATCAAGCACAGAACAGATTGCCGAATTAACCTCAACCGTATGCACTGTTGCTTCTTTTGTATCGGCGTTCAAGCCAAGTTCAGCAACAATATCATTGTTTTGAGACATGCCGCACGCGGAAAACGAAATCAAAATTACACTTGCAAGAATTATTGATAATATTTTTTTCATCAGAGCTTCTCCTTTTTAAAATCCAACAAATGATTATTCTATATTATAGCATAAAAATATTTTTGTTTCAACAAAAAGAGTTTTATTCATAAAGAAAGCTTCCTTTGTGAATCAAATGCGGTTCCCGACTTAAACTGAGCAAGAGCAGCTAAGACAACGAAGATTGACTAACAAACAACAAGATAGTAATAACACTAAGGAGAGCGTGTCAGGAGTTATTCGGTTTGTGCAAGCATGGTCAACTTATTTTTGAATTCAGTTTTATGTTCCATATTTACTTTTTTCACAGTTCTGATATAATAAAAACCAGGTGATTTATTCACTTGATTTTATCGGCAAAGGAGAAAACAAATATGGTAAAATTAAGAGTTGCGCTTATCGGTAACGGCGGTATCTGCCGCGGATGCCACGTTAACAATTATTATGAAGACGACAGAGTTGAGGTTGTTGCTTTCTGTGATATCATTGAAGAAAGAGCGATTGCGCTCAGGGACAAATATTATCCCGATGCAGATGTTTATACAGACTACAAAGAGCTTCTTGAAGACGAGAGCATTGACGCTGTCGATATCTGCACGCCCAACTATCTCCATTCCATAATTGCTGTCGATGCATTCAAGGCAGGCAAACACGTATTATGCGAAAAGCCCGATGCTATTGACGTTACGGAAGTTCTCAAAATGAAAAATGCCGCTGACGAGGCAGGCAAGGTGCTTATGGTTATAAGAAACAACCGTTTTGCCACAGCATCGCAGTATGCAAAGAAGTTTGTCGAAGCAGGCAGAATGGGTGAAATCTATTGCGGACGCTGCGGATGGCAAAGACGCAGAGGTATCCCCGGCAAGGGCGGCTGGTTCACAACAAAAGCACAGTCGGGCGGCGGTCCTCTAATCGACCTGGGCGTTCATATGATTGATCTTGCGGTATGGCTTATGGGCAACCCCACACCAGTTGCGGTAAGCGCAAACACATACACCAAATTTGCAGATAACGATACAAGCGATTCGATTAACTCAAAGTTCGGCGATGCAAAATCTGAGGGTACTTTTGACGTTGAAGACCTCGCAATGGGCATGATACGTTTTGATAACGGTGCCGTTCTTCAGATAGAATTCAGCTGGGCATCAAACATCAAATCCGAAAACCGTTTTGTTGAGCTGCGCGGAACAAAGGCAGGTCTCAAATGGAAAGAAAACGAGGTTGAATTCTTCACAGAAGAAGACGGTCAGCTTCTTGATATCGTTCCCGCAGGCAAAATGGACGGAAACGGACACAAGAAGAATATCAAAAACTTCGTCGATGTTCTCACAGAAGGCGCAGAGCCCGTTTTCAAACCCTCACAGGGTGTTGATATGATTAAAATCCTCTGCGCAATATATGAATCTGCAGAAAATGGCAGAGAGATTATCCTTTAATAAATCAGTATTTCAAAAAGTAAACTTTCTATGGCAATAATATCGGTCAATTAATCTCGCAAAAACGAAAGTATTATCGCAGAAACACAATTATTGTCAACAATCTGTTTTAAAGGTACACACAAAAACGAATGAACCACCTGATATTTCCGCTTGAATGCGGTTTATCAGGTGGTTTTTGCGATATGAAAACTGACTCTTTAACTCACAACCTAGATCACAGGTTCAATTCCTGCTTTTATTTTACGGGCAAGACTTGAATGACGAGCGGCACAGAGTAACAGTACGGTGGACTGTTGTGACCGCGAGTGACCAAGCCTCCGCAGCGGTGCGAGTCAAGTCCTTGTCTCCGCAACCAACAGAAAGCCTTGAAATCATTACGGTTTCAAGGCTCTTTCTTTTTATGAATCCACCATTATCTGCAAATATTTGAATACTGACAGTTATAAACAGAATATTTAAAGCAACGAGAGAATTTTCCGCTTATATCCCAGAAACTCTTCCGATAAATTGAAATCATCCCGGCGAGGTTTCGGTTCTTCAATGATTATTTCTCCCGTTATTTGTCCGGGCGAACCTGACAGAAGATATATTCTGTCAGAAATAAGAATTGCTTCGTCAATATCGTGGGTAATGAAAAGAGTTGACAACTGAATTTGCTCCATAACATTCAGATACCATTTGTGCATTGAACTTTTTGTGATGGTATCTAATGCAGAGAAAGGCTCATCCAGAAGAGCAACATCCTTTGAAAACATATATGTCCGCAAAAGTGCCGCGCGCTGACGCATACCGCCCGAAAGCTGAGAAGGATATTTCTTTTGTGTTTCTTCAAGACCGAATTGAGAAAACAACGGCGACACCTGCTTTCGTGCTTCTTTTTTCTTCATCCCTTTCAGCAAAAGAGGCAGTGCAGCATTATCTTCGATTGTTCTGTACGGCAAAAGCAAATCCTTCTGTAACATATAACTGATATATCCCGGCTGATTTGTTATGTTTTTTCCGTCAAGCAATACATAACCGTTATCGGGTGTCAGAAGTCCCGAAATGATATTGAACAGCGTTGTTTTTCCGCCACCGCTTACGCCGAGCAGACATACCAATTCACCTTTATTAAGTTCAATGGAAACATCTTTCAGAACCGGATTTACGTCAAAGCTTTTGCTGACATTTTTCACTTCTAATTTATTCATATCATTTGGGCAGATAGTCATTCGTGTAACCGAAATCGGGATCAATTTCATCTTCAAGAAGATTTTTTTCATTCAGCCAATTATAAAAACTCGCCCAACGGTCAGGGTCAAATTCACCCCATTTCGAAGCATCGGATACGTACTCTGATGCAAGATATTCCTGGCTTGCATAGATAAGCTCGCTGTTTGATTTGAGTTCAGGCGCGGCATTCATCAGAATATCCGCGGCATCTCCGGGATTCTCAACGGCATATGTATATCCTTTTGAAAGTGCCTCAACGAATGATTTTGCTGTTTCGGGATTTTCGTTGAGCCAGTCATTGTTACCGATAATAATGGGTGTGTAATAATCAAACACGGGATTTATGTCGGCAAATTCAAAATAATCTGTTTCAAGCTCTGCCGTTTCACAAGCTATACCTGCCCATCCATAGAAAATCCATATCGCATCAACACTGCCGCTTTTTAAAGCTGACACCTCATCTGTTACAGTAGACGGAATAAGTTCAACGAGGTCGAAGTTGCCGCCGTCAGCCTTCATAACGTCACGGATTGTTTCTTTTTCAACATTCAAATCCCATGTTGCATATTTCTTGCCTTCAAGACCTTTGGGTGTGTCCATTCCTTCGCCTTTGCGTGAAATAATGCCTGAAGTGTTGTGCTGAATAACTGCTGCAACCGCAGTAACGGGTACAGCATTATCTCCTACAAAAGCAGGTGCCAGAGAATCCTGGAATGAAACTCCGAACTGTGCCTTGCCCGAGGCAACCAGGGCTTCCGCACCGCCTTCGGGCGGCTGAACGATTTCAACGTCAAGACCTGCTTCTTCAAAATAACCGTTGGCTTTTGCAACAAATATTCCCGTGTGATTTGTGTTGGGGGTCCAGTCGAGAACGATTG
>JAZSCO010000171.1:0-9366 GCA_045602965.1 Acutalibacteraceae bacterium
GATTGAACCGCTTGCAAAGGCACTCGGCGTGTCGGTTATGGAGCTGATGTCAGGCGATACGGTTATCAATAAAAATATTTCGTCAAATATACTGCGTTCAAAGTTTTACGTTTGTCCCATATGTGGTAACGTAATCCGCACAACGGGTGACACGGTTATAAGCTGCTGCGGAATAACTCTGCCACCGCTTGAAGCGGAAGAAGTTGACGAAGCGCACGGAATAACCGTTGAAAAGGTTGAAGATGAGTATTTCATAACGGTTAACCACGAAATGACAAAATCTCATTTTATTTCATTTATCGCTTATCTTACGTCCGACAGAGTGCAGTTTGTCAAGTTTTATCCCGAAGGCAACGCAGAAACACGCTTACAACTCCGTGGCAGAGGATATCTGTATATTTACTGCAACAAACACGGACTTATGAAAAAGAAGATATAACGCAAGAGCCGTCCGAGCTTAAAACTCGGGCGGCTTGATGTTTATTACTGTCTTGTTGTTTCAATCTGAATTTTTTGTTGGTTTCCGCAATCGGGGCAACGAAAAGAAGAGTTAAGTTTTCCGCTTGATGCACTTGTACCTGTGCTGCCACCTGAAATATAACCGCAAAGCTCACATTTCTTCTTGTACTTGAAATACGGTCTGCCGTCTTGCTCAACAACCACAGCACCCTGCAACGCAATGTGATTATAAACTGTTTCTCTTTGTGTTTCGGGCTGAACATAAACTGTTTGAATTGCCGTTGCAACTTCGTTTGACTCTGTGGAATGAGAGTGCACAATGTTCTGATTGGATTCGGTAGTTTCTTCCGATGTAGTTTCACCGCTGCAAGATGCAAGCAAAATGCATAATGCAACAGCGGTAAGAATTGAAATAGTCTTTTTGAGTTTTGCCATATGGCCACCTCCTGTATATAGTGAGGTTATTATAATTCAGGCGGTGGGATTATTGTGGTGCATCGATCGTGAGGCGTCAATTTCTTCTTTTGATAAAAACTTTATACCTAAAGCATCTTCGATTTTCTGCCAGAATAAGCATCCACAATATGATGATAAAACTTCAATCTTTTCATTGTATCCTAATGTAATTGTTTCATTTTCAATATGGTCAGCAAAAGAATTCAGCGTTAAACTGTCTATGTAACTGCAATTTTCATCGACTATATAGAAAGCATAAACTTTTTTATTCTCATTGTAATTCAATGCTCCCTGTATATGACGTATCATCTGGTTTCGGTATTCCCCATATGCATTTTTCAGATACGTGGTTTCTGTTGTGATATTAGGTTCAGTCCATTTGCCTTCACAAATTATTATATAATCTTCACCCTCAATAAATATATCAGGATATGTGTATCCTTCAAATAGATACCATGCTCTTGACGGTAAAGATTCATAATTTTTTCTGATTTCAGATTTTGCTAATTCCCTTGTTACCGTATCTGCATTTAATAATTTCATTCTGTTATCGTCGCTTACGGAATATTTTTCTGCACCTTTGCCGGAAAGGTAACTAACAAGTCCCAATAAATGAGATTTTGTGGGTTTTAAACCTTTTTCAGTTTTACCATTTTCGATGTCAGCGTAACGGTATTCAATCGGGTCACCTAAATCATCAAAACCACAGGTCAGATAATCAATCAGTTTTTTGATATCCTGCGGATTCTTCTCGAGATGCCTCATAAGCGGTTTTACTCTGTACTCGGAACTGTTATATTTACCCATAAATTTAACCTCCATACTTTTGTTTTAATATATCACACATTTATTTTTGTTGCAACAATATTAAAACACAACGGATGTCCCGAAAACGACCCATATAATATTGCATAATAGTGTCAATGATGATAAAATAAACACGAGGTGACTGTTATGGACTCAACGCAGCCTAAAAAATTACTCATTATCAACATTCTTGATATTCTCAAAAAGTATACCGATGAAGACCATCGTCTGAGTCAGAAAGAAATTGCGGAGATTCTTGAAACAGAATACGATATGAAAGCAGACCGCAAGGCAATCAAGCGCAACCTTATGAACCTGATTGAATTCGGTTATGAAATCGAATACAGCGAAGCCATCAGAATGATTGAAATTACAAACGAAGACGGCGAAAAAGAACTTGTTGAAAGCTATATTCCTTCCGATTTTTATCTTGTGCGTGATTTCACGGATGCTGAACTCCGTCTGCTGATTGACAGTCTGCTTTTCTCAAAGCACATTCCCTATTCGCAGTGCAAGGAGCTTATCGAGAAAATAGAAGGACTTTCAAACAAGTATTTTAGAAATAAAGTAAAACATATTCGCAACTTACCTGAGAATATGCCTCAAAATAAGGAACTTTTCTTGACGATTGAAATTCTTGATGAGGCGATAAGCAAAGGTAAACAGGTGGCTTTCAAGTATAACGATATGGGTACGGATAAAAAACAGCACCCACGCAAAAACAGCGAAGGCAACGTGAGGGAATACATCGTTAATCCATATCAGATGGTTGCCACAAACGGCAGATATTATCTTGTCTGCAATTATGACAAGTACAACAACGTATCAAACTACCGCCTTGACAGAATAACGGATATCCGATTGCTTGACGCTCCCGTAAAACCGATGAAAAAGGTTGAGGGTCTTGAACACGGACTTGATTTGCCCAAGCATATGGCAGAGCATATTTATATGTTTGCCGTCATGACCGAAAAGGTCACATTCAGAGCGAAGAAATACATTGTTTCCGAAATCATCGACTGGTTTGGCAAGGACGTTAAATTCAGCGACGAAACCGAAGACGAGGTAACGGCTGAAGTCAGAGTCAGCAAAATGGCAATGAAATTCTGGGCGATGCAGTACGGCGAACATATCACAGTAACATCCCCTGAAAGCCTTGTGAATGATATTAAAAATGCACTGCAGAAAGCGGTGGAGAAATATAATTAAAGGAGAGTTAATATGAGCGATTATAATTTTCCGATAGATACAAAAGTTGTAACATTAATTAACAGTGAAAACGGAATCTTTGCAAATTCAAAAAAATATTCAATCCCTGCTTATCAGAGAGATTATTCGTGGGGAGAAAAAGAAGTTGAAACCTTGTTGGACAATATCATTGAGGGATGCAGTAGCGATTCTCCTTTGTTTGTTGGCACAATTCAGTTTTCAAAAGATTCAAAGGTATCAGACAAAACTTTTGATATAGTAGACGGTCAACAACGATTGACCACCATAATACTTTTGTTTAAACTTATTGAACTTTACACAGAAGAAGACGTTCTTAAAAGGAATAACATATCGCTTGTAATCGATAAATCTGCCGAACTTCAAAAACAATTTAATGATGTCCTTGAGATTAACAATCTTGAAAAAGTTGAGAAACTTGATAAAAGCAAAAAGGGAAAAGAGGCATTTAACGCCGAAACAAATGTATACTGCAAAAATATAAGATTAATGCGCAACTATATAGAGTGCATCGATGAATACAAAGAACTCAAAAAAAGCGAAAAAGAAATCACCTTTATTGAAAAGCTCAAAGAATATATCTTGGAAAAACTGTATTTTGTAGAACTGACAACCGATGGTCTGGGCATTCCTGAAACCGTTAAAATATTCAACACAATAAACACAACCGGTCTTGACCTGAACAGCAGTGATGTTTTTAAGCTTCAGTATTATCAATATCTGAAAGATAATTGTGAAGAAGATGATTGGATTAACAGAATAAACTCCTGTTATGAAGAGCTCGAAAGTTTCAAAGTCAAATACAGTTCATCTCCGTATGTTAACTCAAACCTCACGATGTCCTGGATTCTTGATATCTACAAACATATTTTATCAGCAAAATATGAACTGAAATGGGAAAATCTCTCAAAAAGCAATGAAAACTTTTTTGAATGGATTTTTAAACAAGGAAATAAAGACTTATTGGAATTTGAAGTTTTTGAAAAGGTTGTGAAAAATTTCTTAAAGATTTTCGAGTATACACTTATAAAAAAAGGAAATTTCGGTTTCAGGTTCTGCGCACAGAAACTGATTGAAATCACCCGATATTCAAGATACTGGACATTACCGTACGTTATATCGTTTTTCAAAGCAGATAACCATATCGTTACAGAGAGTGACATTGATTTTGCCCTCGATATGAGTCTTACAATTTCAAAATATTTTATAGCTAACTCGGTTTTATATGATAAGGTTATCAACCCTGTTCAGACATTTATGTGTAATGAAGTTTTACCCGCGATTTCGAAAGTGAAAAACAAAGATGAAATCACCTCTTTGATTAGCAGTAAAATATGGCAATCTCCGTACGATTCAAAATGGGACAGTTATGAAGATTTCAAAGAAAGAGTGGAGCAAAAACTTTTTGAAAATGGTAGCAGGTGCCATTTGATTTGCACGCTTTCTGCAATTCTTGACGAAAACGAAGAATCTGATATAAGAAAGTTGTTTTTTAATTGGAAAGAAAATCCTTATGACAATGAACATATCTGGCCACAAAACCGTTTTAAAGAATGGCCTGCAGAAGACTGCAAGTTTGTCAACGGAATAGGAAATCTTGTCACTCTTGAAGCAAACATAAACAGAAGTGTCAAGGATGACATATCAAAAAAGGTAAAGCAATATCCGAACAGCAAGTTTGCTTCAATAAAAGAAATATTAAATCAATGCCCTTCTATGGAATGGACTGTTGATAATATCAAGGATCGTAAAGATGCAAAAATGGGAAAAATTAAAGGCTGGCTTGGCAGGAAAGAATAGTTATATTTTTTATTAGAAGGAGCATAAAATGAACATTTCACGCTTTTATGAACCGCAGAAGTTGTTTTTTGATGTGGCGTTGAGAGAAATCAAGGCAGGCTGTAAGCAATCGCATTGGATGTGGTATATTTTTCCGCAGTTAAAATCATTGGGTTACAGCCACAATGCGATTTTCTACGGACTTGAAAATACCGAAGAAGGAAGAGAATTCTATAATGACGCTTATCTCGGCGAGAATCTCAGAGAAATCTGCCGTGCTCTTCTTGAATGCGAATCAAACGATGCCCTTGAGGTTCTCGGATATCCCGATAATCTCAAACTTTGTTCAAGTATGACTTTGTTTTATATCGCAACAGAGGATAAGCTTTTTGCAGATGTGCTTGAAAAGTTTTACGGCGGTAAGCAAGACGAATTAACATTGAATCAAATCAGATAAAATACTGACATCTCCCTAAAACAACCCACGCCTCCTGTTACTATGTATTTACAAAGTAACGGGAGGTGATTTTTTGAACAGATGGAAAGTTGTTTGCCAGATTAACAACGTACATTCCGAGCCGATTGTTTCCGCAACGGGTAGTGCCGAAGCCGAAAAGCTCGTGCGTAGCATGTACGCAGGGCAGACTGTGAGAATAATGTATATCGTTAAAGTCTGATATGCACCGAAAAAAGACCATCTCTTTTGGTATTCTTACCTCAGGAGATGGTTCTTTATTTATTGACTGACGAAAGGTTGTTTGTTATGATTTCATATTTTTTCAGAAAAATAGATTTATGTAAAACAGTATGCGGGGATAATGAATACTGGGGCATTGACAATCAATACAGATATTCAATAAATTCTGATAAAGCAATAGAACTTGCCGACGCATTGAGCAACCCTTTTACCTGTTGCTATAATGCATCTTTCGGTGAGATTGAAAGACTGGAAATTTATAGACTATATGAACAAAATGCGGATGTGGAAATAATCCAAAAAATCTTGCCGGCTTTTCCGAATCTCAAAGAATTAAAAATTCATTCAGCGAGCCTTCTTGACCTTAAATTTCTGACTGCCGTTCCGAATCTGGAAAGTCTGATAATTATGTGGAATTCATTCAAACAATATGATCGTTTGAATTTCTTTGATATTTCAGGTATTGAAAATTGTCAGAAATTAAAACATATATGGTTTGATCGTATAGGAGAAGAGGTGAAAAACACAGAACTGTTGAAATCGTTACCCGAGCTTTCCTGTTTGCGGATAATCGTTTGTTCATTTGATCTGAGTTTTATCAGAGAGCTTACAAATCTGAAAGAACTGCATATGTGCGGATTGGATATGAAAATGCACACATTAAAGAATCTCGATACACTTGCAAAACTTAAAATACTGTGTGTATACAATATTCGCGGGCTTTTTACAAAATTCAAAAAGCTTGAAAGTCTGGAATATTTATGTATCCGCGGTACAGTTATATCGTACAAAACAAAGTTGAGCTTTAAAGGCATAGAAAACTTGAAAAATCTTAAGCAATTGATAATAAATGAAAGAGATATTGCCGATCCCCATGAGGCTGTAAAATATAAGCATATCATAAACAGCCCCGATGTTGAGTGGCCGAGACCCGGAGAATTAAAGGAGTGATATTATGTCCGCAAAAATCATCAAAACGATCCGTGTTGATATCAAATCCTGCAAGGATTACTATATAACTGAAAGAACACTTTGTATAATCTGCCGTGATGGTAAATTCGGCATTGCCGAAAAGCACGAAAGCGGAAGATTGACCACAATAATCGACTGTGAATATGATTATATCGACACCTTTTGCGCCGAAAACGGTTTCACGAATATGATTGCTGTTCTGCGTGGAGACAAGTGGGGACTGTATGCTTTCAGGTGGACTGTCAGCTCAAAAAGCAATAAAATCAACTGCGAAATGGTCGCCGATTGTGAATATGACACCATAACAATTCATCAGAAACAAAAGGTCGCATTCCTGATGAATGAAACGGGAAACAGGTATTATAATCTGTGGTCGGGCAAGCTGTCAGGCTATTGCGGATGCAGTATTTCGGAGGATGGCGGTATGTTAGAATGCGTTTCCGACGGTATGCAAAGACGGATTGATATTGTAACAGATGCGGTCATATATGCCAGACCGACAAGCCGTTACGTTATCGGTGAAAAAATCTGCAACGATATATATAAGTTTGATGTTTATTACGATAAAGATGCGGAGTGGGGAGACCCCGATTGGCACGAAACATCCGATATCGTTTATTTTGACCGTGATTCAAAAACATCATACGTTGCATTTGACATCAGAGACGTAAAACTTCAGACAAAAGGTTTTGCAGATTACAGCAAGCGGTATGACGTTCATTTCAAGAAAGAAAACGAATCCTTTCACATCAGCGATTCGGATTATGAATGGGATTTCGGTAAGTTTTTTGAAATTACAGAAGAGATAGAATACAGGTAAAATCATTTGTGACTAAAACAATACAAAAGGGAGTTTTGAACATGTCAGAATCAAAAAGAAACGATTACGGAACAGGTATTCCTGAAAGTGCTATGGAAGCTTTGGCTCGAGCACTATTGCCTGAAATCAGAAAATTCTATGAATGTGAAGAAAACCAAGCTGCTTTTGAAAAATGGAAAACAGAACAAGAAAAAACGAGTTAAAACAATCAGCCGTCCGAGATGATATCGGGCGGCTTAATGTTTGATGTAATGATTTGATGTTTAGAAGCGTTGGCATATAAGGGCGTTTTTGCGGATTTTTTGAATCTGAATATAAGATGACCTAGATAGTCAAAAACGGGGGTTATGCATTACACAGCTTGAAAATTACACATAAAGCAGTTCGGAGAAAGCAATTTCTTCGGCTTGAGCTTTGCAGTTGTTCATCAGACCGACCCATTTCATCTGGTCGGTTTCTTTTAGCTTTTCGGTTACTCCTGCAGATTCGGCAATCTGTGGGATGAGAACATCAAGACGGTTTTGGATTGCTTCGTTAATTTCGGCACAATGTTCTTGAAGTTGTTCTCGGAGTATCAAACGGTTATAGAGTGCAGGTCTGTGGTCACGAAGATAATCACGGCGCATTCTGCCGTATTTTCCGATAGGCGGTGACGGTTTGATTGTAAGGTTCGGAATATAATAATCCCCGACTTTGGTGTAGGTAAGCTTGTTTTCCATGAAATCAATCCTTTCGTTACATTATTTTTGATTGCATGACAATATTATAATGTAATCACGGATTTGTCGAGGATGTCAGATATAAGAAAAAGCCGCCCGAAGGCGACTTTTATCATGTTTTGTTTACTTTTTCTGTTTTTTAATTTTATTTAAATAATAATCAGCTTTGTCTGAATATGTTGAATTGATTTTCTTTATTTTTTTGATGAACGCTTCTGCATCATCAAATCTTTTTGCTTCTATATATAAATCTGCCAGCTCAAACCACCAACGAGAACCATTAAATAAAAGACCGCCATTTGCCCATATGTTTTCCCAAAAAGCAATATACTCCGACAAATCATTTGTGTCTATATATTTTTTGTTTGCATTTTTAATTTCTAGAAGCTGTTCGTCTTGATTTGACAATTTCTGATATCCTTTAAAGTCTGTCTTTTTCAGGTTTTCCATAAAGGCAGTATTTCTGTCTTCTGTTTCTTTGGCTATTGATATCTCGCATTCTTCAACAACAGACTTCCAATTTGATTTATCACCTATACCAAGAGTTTTATTTATACTCCAAACGTTAAAAGATTTTCCAAATTTAGAGTCTTCAATAGTTTTAGCGGGAGATTTGTGCATATAAGGTACATAAGCGTTTTCTTCAAGCTCTGTTTTACCTTTTTCGGTAAGCTTATATTTAGGTTCGAAACCTTTCGAGAGAAGTTCTTCCTCTGAATAACAATTCGTTACACGAGAAATAAGTTCCACTTTTTTGCCAGAAACAGACTGATTCTTCGTTACAAGCAATTCTTTTAATTGTGTAAGGGTCAAACTTATTAACGATTCACTAACCGAAGAATATTCAATAAAGCCTCTACTTTCCAAAGCTTTAAGTGCTGCACCTACATCTCTTATGCCGTACTCAAACCACCAAAATCCCGGATAACCATTTTTAGGACTGGGATATGTGCCATATGTACAGTATTCTAAAAGTAATATTTCTGCAGGATACAGTCCGTTTTTTGAAGGGAAAGCAGTCTTTTTGCGTTCTTCAAACGTTATTACATTCCTTTCGAAAGCAGTATCTTTAAACGCTGTATCTGTATAATATGAATCAGCTTGATAATACTTTTTTTCTTGAATAGGAACACTTAAATCTTTTGAGTTAGTGTTTTTCTTTTTAAATAAATCAAAAAATCCCATAAACTCCTCCAAATTACATTATACTTAATATTATAACAAACTTGGCTACAAATGCAATAAAAACGATGGTACTTTTTATTAATTGTTTTAGCATGTACTATCATAATAATATTATGGGTCTTAAAAAACAAAAACTCCCTCTGCTGTTTCCAACAGAGGGAGTCGGTTATATCAGATATAGACATCGACGGTTAAGTCTTCCCATTGATACGGGCGGAGATATTTACCCGTCGATTTTCTGTGTT
>JAZSCO010000172.1:0-5403 GCA_045602965.1 Acutalibacteraceae bacterium
ATCTGCTCATCAGACTTTTTGTTAAAGACCATAAAAATCCCGAAAACGAGGCCGTCAGAATTCGGTACGGAACGCTCAGCGGTCTTGTGGGAATTATTCTTAATATAATTCTTTCGCTTTTTAAAATGATTTTCGGTGCAATAACAAAAAGCATATCAATTATTGCCGACGGTGCGAACAACATTTTCGACGCCGTTTCATCCATCATCAACCTTATCGGTTTCAAGATTTCAGGAAAACCGGCTGACGAAGAACATCCTTTCGGTCATGGCAGAGTTGAATATGTTTCGGCGCTTACTCTTGCTTTTTTCATTTTGATAATGGGCGTTGAACTGATTAAATCATCAATTGACAGATTCACAAATCCCGAAACTGTTATTTTCAGCGTACCTGCGGTTGTTGTTCTTGTCTTTTCAATTTTTGCCAAAATCTGGCTTGCACTTTTTAACCGTAAAGTCGGAAATATAATAAATTCCGTTGCCGTCAACGCCGTTGTTACAGACAGCATCGGCGATATACTTGCAACAACCTGCTCCCTTATTGCTCTCGTCGCTTCGAAATTCACCGATTTCCCCGTTGACGGAATCATGGGTATCATTGTTGCGCTGATTATTATTTACGCAGGTATCGATATCATCAAAGGCACAATGGGTCCTCTTCTCGGCGAGCCTCCCGCAAAAGAAACAGTTAAAAAGCTGGAAGAGCTTGTTATGTCATTCGACGGAATAGTCGGAATCCACGACCTTGTGCTCCATTCCTACGGTCATTCAAAAATCATCGGCTCTCTTCATGCGGAAGTGCCTGCAGATATTGATATTCTTCACAGCCACGATACCATCGACCTGATAGAAAGAACCGTCAAAGAAAAACTCGGCATTGAAATTTCCATTCATATGGACCCGATTATCAATGATGAGCGTACCCACGATTTGAAAAAATCCGTTGCGGAAATAATCGGAAACATATGTCCCGAGGCATCAATGCATGATTTCAGAATTGTCGACGGTCCGACTCACACAAATCTCATCTTCGACGTCGTCCTTCCGAGAGTCATTCCGGAAAACGATTTCAAGAATACCGTTGAATACGAAGTCAGACAGCTTGACGAAAAATATTTCACCGTTATCAATATCGACAGGAATTATGTCTGATAAAACATAGCCAGAAATATACAAATTCACCAAATATTGTGGTTGATTTTGTATTCATTGTCATAATAGACAAAATATTGATAAATAATTCATTAAATTTTTACCCATAAAATATAATAATCATCTTTTAAAATCGTGTAAAATATTGTAGAATGTTGATATAAACATTCAAACGCAGGAAAACGACATGCCTGATTATCAAGACTTCACATCCATACCTGTAGGCCAGCTTGGTATTATCGCTCTGCCCGGCTGCGAAGAACCTGCAAAAAAAATCGATAATTATCTCATCAAATGGAGAAAAGAAAGAGAAAGTGAACACAAGCTTACTCTTCCGTTTGCAGGTTACGAAAAGGATTCTTATCTTATCAAAGCTTCCTTCCCCAGATTTGGTACAGGTGAGGGAAAGTGCGTAATAAATCAGACTGTCAGAGGTTTTGATATTTTCATTCTCTGCGATCCTTTCAACTACAGCGTTGAATATAAAATGTACGGCAGATATGTTCCGATGAGTCCCGACGATCATTTCGCAAACCTCAAAAGAGCTATCAGCGCTATCGCCGGCAAAGCAAGAAGAATCAACGTTATCATGCCCATGCTCTATGAAGGCAGACAGCACAGACGCTCAAGCAGAGAATCTCTTGACTGCGCAGATATGCTCCGCGAGCTTTGCATCAACTACGGTGTTGAAAACATCATCACCTTCGATGCTCATGACCCCAGAGTTCACAATGCAATTCCCCAGAGCGGATTCGAAAACGTTCAGCCCGTTTATCAGATGATCAAGGCAATGTGCAAAAACATTCCTGATCTTAACATCGATAAAAATCATATGATGGTTATTTCCCCCGACGAAGGCGGCATGGGAAGATGCATTTATTTTGCAAACGTTCTCGGTCTTGACCTTGGTATGTTCTATAAACGCCGCGATTATTCCGTTATCATTGACGGCAGAAATCCCATCGTTGCCCACGAATTCCTCGGAACAAACGTTGAAGGCAAAGACGTTATCATCATTGACGATATGATTTCTTCAGGCGATTCGATGATTGAGGTTGCAACCAAGCTCAAAGAGCTCAAAGCAAACAGAATTTTTATATGTGCTTCATTCGGACTTTTCTGCAACGGTCTTGAAACATTCGACAAAGCTTATGCAGACGGTCTTATCAGCAAGGTTTTCACAACAAACCTCATCTACTCATCCCCCGAGCTTCTTTCAAGAGAATGGTATGTCAGCGTTGATATGTCAAAATATTGCTCATACATCATCGACACTCTTAACCATGACGATTCAATCAGCGAGCTTCTTGACCCGAAAGACAGAATCCACAAGCTTCTCACAAAGTACGGTTTTGAAAGCCATATCGAAAATAAGTAATAATTCAAAATACCGCCGATTCTCCAAAACTCGGCGGTATTTATATATAACACGGAGGGTTTTCCGATGCAAAACAAAGCTTTGAATTTCAATAACGGCAGATTCAGAATAATGCAGATTGCCGATACTCAGGAAATTCCTGCAGTATCACCTGACACAATCAAGTTAATCTGCGCTGCACTTGATAAAGAAAAACCTGATCTTGTTGTTTTTACAGGCGACCAGATTAAGGGTTATTCTGCTTTTTTCAGAGGCAAAAACGGCAAGAAAAATGTTATTTCAACTCTCAAAGCATTGCTCAAACCTCTTGAAGACAGAGGAATTCCGTTTACAATAACCTTCGGCAATCACGACGGCGAAGCTGCTTTGAATAACAATGAACAATTCGAAATTTACAAAGAATCGCCGATGTTTGTTTATGCAGATTCCGCCTCCGAAGATGACAAAGGAACTTTTTGCCTGAATATCTCGGACAAATTCCTTGTTTATCTTTTTGACACCCATTCAAGGGCTAGTGGCGGCGGTTACAGTAAGCTCACCTCCGAGCAGCTCGACTGGTATCGCTCGGTCAGGGACAGCTATGACCAACCTCTCCCCTCCCTTGTTTTCCAGCATATTCCCACCCCTGAATACTTTGACGTTATCAAGCGTGTCAAACGATTTACAAAAGGCTGCGTAAGAGCTTACGGCAACCACAAAAACGAGTTTTACACCCTCGACCCTCACAACTCTCGCCTCAGCGACTTCATGAAAGAATCACCTGCAACATCACATGAAAACGCAGGAGAAATCGAAGCCTTCCTCGAAAAGAAGGAAGTCCTCGGTGTTTATGTCGGTCACGACCATAACAACAGCTTCGTTGCAAACTACAAAGGAATTGACCTCGGCTATACTCAGGGCGCAGGTTTCAATGTTTACGGTCCCGGCTATAAAAGAGGTGTCAGAATCCTCGACATTGACGAAAACGGCAGTTATGAAACAAAAACAGTCACCTTCGGTGAGCTTTGCGGCAAGGACGTCAAAAACAAAGCAAAGTTTGCAATCTATACATATGCACCCACAAATGTTTCACAGGTCACAACCGCAGTCAGGGAAGCAGCCGTTGTTGCTCTCGCCGTTGCAGGCACAGTAAAACTTATAAAATATATCAAGAATAAATAAGCAAAAGGCACACCATCAACTCTGATGATGTGCCTTGATTTTATGTTTCAATTTTTTCGAGCTCCTGCGATGCTTCGGAAACCAATTTTTCCCTTCGCATCATAAGCGCTTGCTCTATCATCTTCCTCTGCTCTTTATCATCTTTAACAAAAACAATAACAATCAGATAAAGGACTGCACCGACGATAGGGCCGAGAATAAACATCGGCCACTGCCATTTCATGAACACGGCATTCTGAGCGGTCATGGCAAGATTCTGGTTATAACCGACAAGGGTGAGAAGCTTACCGTTGATGAAAAGAGCAATTGCATCACCGACTTTTGTTGCAAAATTCTGCATTGAGAATGTAATGCCTTCGGTGCGTTTGCCTGTTTTATATTCAACCTGGTCGATTGAGTCACTCATAAGTGAACGGTGTGCAATATTGACCATAAACGCCGGAATGCTCTGGAGTCCCATAAGCACGGCAACAATAATAATGTTCCAAATATTTTTAAAACCGATAAAATACGAAACGATTCGGAGAACAATTGACGAAACCTGAGCAAGAATAAGCACTCTTTTCATTCCGCCGACTTTATCAACAATCTTCGTTGCCGCAAACTGAGCAAACGTTCCGGGAGCGCCGGTAAGCAAGCCGTAAACAAACTGAGTTGTTCCTCCGCCGATTTCAACGCCACCTACTTTATAGAAAACCTGACTTTCGAAGAAATATGCCCAGGGTACTGAAAGTTTTACGTATTCAAGAATTCTTGCAAGCGAAATAAGAAGCATCGTTCTGTTGTGACGAAGAACAAAAATCGCTTCGAAAAGACTCTCTTTTTCTTTATTTTCATTCTTAACCGATTCTTCCATTTTATATGCTGACATTGAAATAAGCTGACCTCCGAGGCCAAGAACCAATGCAGCACCGAAGAAAAACGATTTATCGGTAATTCCGAAATTATTGATTGCAATATCTTTGACAAGAGGAACAAGTCCCGCAAGTGCGCCGCCGACCGTAACACCGATTGCTGTCCATTGCGCAGCTCTTGTTCTTTCTTCAGAGCGCGGAGAGCTGAGCGCAAGCATACCCCAAAGAGCAACATCTTGCATCGAATAGACCAAATCCCAAAGCAGGTACAATACAAGCACATAAATAATTGCTTTTTCGCTTCCAAGATTCCAGTCCTTGAACATCAGCAAACTTATTATACCGATAATCGCAGGCAAATAAATTATATAAGGTCGGAGCTTTTCACCCGATTTTTTGAACGTATGTCTGTCAATAAGCGCACCGATGATGGGGTCGTTGATTGAATCCCACAGTCGACTGATACCGGTTATCATACCGACAGCATCGGCACTGATTTTAAGAACATTATTGCAAAAATAAAACAACCAGCCGTTGATAAAACCGTAGTTCATGTTCTGACCGGCTATACCCGCCGCATATGCAAACAAATTTCTGTTTGGAATGCGACCTTCGTCGGGTTGGATTGCGGTCTTTTTTCTGTTTTCAGCCATAACTTCCCTCCGTTGTTTATTTTTATTCATTATAACATGAAATACTGTCAAAATCAATGAGCAAATATATTATCATTTTCATATATTTATTATGATGTATTATTACATTATATTGAAGAATTCAACACCCACCTCTGTCGTCATTTTTCAAGATTATACACAAAATGCAGAAAGTGTCAGGTAAAAATACACAATAAATTGTGAAA
>JAZSCO010000173.1:0-2742 GCA_045602965.1 Acutalibacteraceae bacterium
CCGTCTGCGTGCCACTTTGAGAAAGCTTAATTATATCTTTTTTCACTCTCTGCATATCAAAAAAACGAAGCGGTGAGCATCTTCCCGAAAGACAAAATGCACAGCGATAAGGACATCCTCTTGCAGTTTCGATATAAGAAATTCTGCCGTTGAGGTTTTCAAAAAACTCTTCACCGTACGGTGAAGGCGGACAGTCGGTATATTCTTTTTCGGGATTTGTTATTATTTCGCCGTATTTTCTGTATGCAAGGCCTGACACAAATGACAAATCTCCGTTTAAATTATCCAAAAAATCAGGAAAAGTCCATTCTCCCTCCCCTGACAGCACGTAATCTGCGAACTCATATTTTTCAAGGATATCCATCGGACGGTATGCCACTTCAGGACCTCCGAGAACAATTTTGCACTCACATTTTCGTTTTATCAATCGGCAGATTTCGAGAGTTTTCGTAATATTCCAGATATAACACGAAAAGGCTGCAACATCGGGTTTCTCATTTATTATTTTTTCGGCAAAGGAAAGCACATCGCCGTTGATTGTGCTCTCCAAAACCGAAACATCATAATAGTTTTTTGAAAACTCACGAACACCCGCAAGCAAACACCAGGGTGAAAGCGAAGCGTGGACATATTTTGAATTAAGACATGAAATTACAACCTTCATATTTTCTCCTTACAGACTAATGCAAAACTTTCCGATAAACCCAAATGATTATTAAGAATAACACAGATTAAGCAATAAATCAAATTCACTGTAAAACATTTTAAAACAAAATTCCTATTTAACAAAACAAATTTTATGATACTGTTGCAAAACTTCACTCTGAAAGATATAATTAAAACATAATTTTTTAACAAGCATGGGGAGATGAAAAAATGTTTTCACGAATAATCGCGGTAATAATGAGCGTTGTTGCTTTCTTTACTGCTCCGTTTTCACAGATTTTCTCCGAAATTGAACTTAAAAGTGAACTCGCAAGAGGAAACTATGAAAGTCCTTATATTACAAGACCTCTTGACGGAATAACGGTAAACGGTATTTCTGTTGATGAGTATACCGTTGTAACTCCCGACTGTGAAAACGGCACTCTTTATTCCAGTGCCGCACAAACCCTTTGTGATGTACTTTATAAGGTTTGCGGTCAAAAAATTGCAATAACCGAAAAAACCGCTTCAAAATCCTTTATCATCAACGAAATTCTTAATGACACAGACTGCTTCAGCCTTAAGGTTGAGAACGGTAATATTTATATCACAGGCAGCTCAAACGCAGGAATTTCAAGAGGAATCACCGCTTTTGCAAATGAAATCCTGCTGAATTCACAAGGTGTTTATGACTTTAAAAACGGTTATAAATTCAGCAAAGTTTTTTCGGACTATGTAACATATGAAGAATTCGGTGCCGTCGGAGACGGTAAAACAGATGACTTTGAAGCGATTGTAAAAACACATGAATTTGCAAACGCAAACGGATTGAGAGTTTTGGCAAACGAAACGGCAACATATTATATCAGCGGCGCAAACAAAACCGCCTGCATTATGACCGATACCGATTGGTCAACTGCACGCTTTATAATTGATGATACCCATGTTGAAAACAGAAGTGCATGGGTTTTTAACATTGCTCCGTCACAAGGTTCAATAAACATTACCGATAAGGTTTTCCCTCTTAAATCAGACACACATAATATAGGAACACCGCTTGAGAGCAAAAGCCTTGTTGTTCTTACGGATTCAAACGTCAAGCGATATATCCGAAAAGGCGCAAATCAGAATTCGGGCAGTAACCAGACAGACGTTATACTCGTTGATGAAAACGGAAATATTTCTCACGAAACCCCGCTCATCTGGGATTTTGATTCGATAACCAACGCTGTAGCTTATCCCATTGACACAAAATTGTTAACTGTTAAAGGCGGCAGATTCACAACACTCGCAAATAATGCCGCTTCTGAGTATAACTATTATGCAAGAGGTATTCTCGTCAGACGATCAAACACGGTTATTGACGGATTATATCACGATATTAAAAACGAAGGAAAAACAGGTGCACCTTATTCGGCGTTTGTAAGCCTTTCGTGCTGCGCTGACGTAACCGTTAAAAACTGCACATTCACAGGTCATAAAAAGTATACTACAACAGGCTCTGCAGGAACATCTGTGGCAATGGGCACTTACGATATCGGTGCCGCAACGGCAATTAACGCAAAGTTCATTAATTGCAACCAGACAAATGATATAACCAATAACGATTATTGGGGAATTGCAGGTACAAACTATTGCAAAAATCTGGTTTATGACGGCTGTGCCCTTTCGCGCTTTGATGCACATCAGGGTGTTCTTAACGCAACGATTATAAATTCCGTTCTCGGTCATCACGGCATAAAACTGATAGGAAGCGGAACAGCTCTGATTGAGAATACAACCGTTTTGTCCGACAGTTTTATTGCTCTTCGTTCAGATTACGGTTCAACATGGAACGGCGAGCTTATTATACGCAACTGTAAATTCTATCCCACGGGAATTTCAGATCATATTATTGATGCGGAAAACTCAGAAGACCACGATTTCGGTTACACCTGCTATCTGCCTCAAAAAATAGAAATCGACGGATTCTATGTTCACAGAATCGGAAACAACTATCTTTTCACCAAGGTTAATTCAAAGCATAATTCAGAATCGTACAATGCGGAATATCCTGTTATTCCTCCGCAGGAAATTACAGTCAGAAATTACAGCAAT
>JAZSCO010000174.1:0-4338 GCA_045602965.1 Acutalibacteraceae bacterium
AAATCTGTCAGGGAAAATCTGATAAATAACAGAGCCTTTTATCCACTCGGGAGTTGCGAATTCCTTGGAATAAACCGTCAACTGGAAGCTTGAGCCATCGCATGAAATTCTGCCGTTTCCGCCGTCAAATCGGGTGATAACGCTTTCACCGTCACATCTCTTAACGGCAAAATAATACCAGTAAAGACCGCTTTTTTCGGGAGTAAAGCTGACAGTCCACCACTCCTCACTGTCGCCCTCCATGCGCTCCCATGACATGGGAAAAACATTCTTTTCTCCGCCGTCATATGTCACAACAAGGCTCGCACCCGTACAGCCGTAGCCTCGGGGCATAACTATTCTGAATATGATTTCCTCGCCCTCACGGACTGCACCGAAAGGGCTCTTATGATAACTTTTGCGTGAATTATAGGGTATAAAGTTCATTTGGTATTTCCTTAAATCAAATTAATAAATGCAGCAGGCTGATACGGAAGCTCCGTTATCTTGAGAAGAACATCCGTCACAAAATAACCCACACCTATGAGAGCCAGTATTCCTGCCGTAACCAGAATTGAGGAGATAATTCTCTTTGCCCTGACTCTTTCCTCATAACTCGGTCCCGTACCGAAGCGTGCGGAGAAATCCGTTATGCTTTTTCGCTCCGACGGTTTCAGGGTTTTTTCAATTTTGCCTTTTTCTATCATAATTTACCTCTCAGGCGAAAATATTTGTGTCGCTGAAGCCAGCAAACGCAAGGGAAAGCATGGCAACATAAAGAAACATCGTGGGCGTGCCTTTGAATATTTCGGGAATATTTTCGTTCTCTGCAAGAAGCTGTGAGCCTTTGCTGATAAGCGCTGCAGCAAGAACAAACGCTATGCCTGCACTGATGCCCGAGCCGATGCTGTCCGCAAAAGAATAGGCAGCCGAATGGTTGATATAGGGCACGGCAAGAACAAGAGTATTGAGCGCTGCTATTCCGAGCGTACCGAGAAATTTCGCCGATGCTCTGAAAATATAGTGCGCAACAAAAGCGGTTACAATAAATACCGCCGCAAGAATTCCTCCGTAAACAGCAGCTCTTACGGCATAAGTTACCTCTGCCATAACGGGAATTCCGTCAATAAGACTGCAAAGAACACTTGTCACAACGGAAAATCCCGAAATCATAACGGCAAATTTTCCGAACATACCCGGCTTTGTTGAAACACGGATTGCCTCACTCATGCCGAGTCCGGAGCTGAGAACAAGATTCTGAATAAAAACCGTGTAAAGGGCGGTCATAAGCAGATCGGAAATTATCTTCATTGCTCATCCCCCTTTTTATCATCATAATAATCTATGCCGATAGACCTGAAGAAATCCTCAATATCTTCCGTTGTATCTTTCTGAGTTTCTTCGGACGACTGCGGCTGAACATTTTCCTCTTCCGTTACAAACTGCACTTCTTCTTCGGGTTCAGGCTGTTCAGACCAGAATTCGTCGAAAATTTCAACCTCTTCCACTACGTCGTCAACAATTTCTCCGACTTCAACGGGAATGTCGTCATCATATTCTTCAGATTCTTCTTCGTCGCCGAGATATCTGTAATTGAGAAAAGCTTTGAGTCCCGCCGCCATGAATCCGAGAAGGATAAGACATCCGAAAGGCATTGCCATTCCCTTAAAAATAACGGGGAGATCAAGCTTTACGCCTGCGAGATAGCCTGTTCCGAAAATCTCTCTTATTGAGCCGACAATAAGCATAACCGCCGATGCACCGATGCTTACTGCAACGGCATCAAAAAACGCAAGCTTCACGCTGTTTTTAACCGCAAACTGCTCGCAGTGAACAGCCGTTACAGAATTTATGGCGATAAGCGGAATATAAATTTTCATGCCGAGGCTCATATTGATAAGCGTTTTTGTTTCCAGATACCAGAGAATCGGACAGATGAGCGCAAGACCTATAATGAGATAAAGCGTCACTCTGACCCATCTGGGAATTTTCTTGAAAAGTGCGCTTGCAATAACGCAGGTTGCGGTAAGCTCAATAAACAGTGCGATTGAAAGAGCCGCAGAGCCTGCAAGACTTGTTGAAGCGGCAACAACAGGACAAAGTCCGACGAGCTGAATAAGAACAGGGTTGAAAATCAGCGCGCCTTTAACAAGCATATCCTTGAACGAAACATTGCTGTTACTCATTTTTCAGCAGCCTCCTTTCTTTTAATCGGAGGCAGAGCTCTGAATGCGGCATCGAAAACGGGTCTGAAACCGTTTGAAAGAAGAATTGCAAAGCATACCGTTTCTTCAAAAACTCCGACGTGTCTCATGCCCATGCAAAGCACGCCGCAAACCACGCCGTAAATAACTCTGTTGATGCCGCTGTGAGGTAGAGTTGCATGGTCGGTAAGAAGAAAGACACCCGCAAACATGAGCGAGCCTGCGGAAAGCTCAAGAACAACGCTTGTGAGCGCCGAGGTATCGAATCTCGGCGAAACCGTTGCATAAACAGCGCAGGCAACCACAAACCCGAGAGTTGCAAGCAGAGCTTTCTTCCTTCTCACAAAAAGATATACGCAGCAGGCAAGCATCAGAATTCCGCAGCCCGTACCCATGGGACCTGCAACGTTGCCTGAAATAATGTCAAAAACATTTGCGGTGTTGATATAAACAGACTGACCCTTTGAAAGCATGCTTCCGATAGACTGTGCACCGAAAAGTTTTGTTTCGGAATTGACGCTGTAGTCAAAAACCAGGTCCTTGAAGCATACACTTATAAAGGCAAAACCTGCGGCAGCAGGAACAAACGGTGCGTGAAGCGCTCCGCCGAAAGGAATCTTAACCGCAAGCACTGCGAATGCAGCTGCAGCTGCAGGCACATAAAGAGGTATTCCTGCAGGAAGCATGACCGCAATTGCAAGTCCGATAAAAATATTGCTGAAATCACGCAGATGAAATGTTTTTCCGAGAATTGCTTTTCCTGCAAAATCACAGATAAGCGCAGTTATAATTCCCGTTGCGGCAACCGAAAGAAAATATCCTCCGTAATACCACACGGCAACAATACACGGTGCGGCAATCATTGCAAGATAATCGCCGAAAATCCGCGAATTTTTGACTGTATTTTGTTTTGCGGCGTTATTAGCCAAGGCTGTCACCTCTGAAAATTCCAATATTTATTCATTGCATACCACCATGGAAAAACATATTATATTAGTAAGCAACATTACCAAAGGAGGCGGCACAATGAAAATCAATTCCCCTGCCGAGGACAGAATAATAGTTGATCTGAGCGAGCAGGATTTGCTCGGGCTGAATATTACATACGAAGACATGGATTACTCCACCATAGAAACCCGTCGGGTTATCTGGACGGTGCTTGACGAAGCGGGCAAAGCTTTGGGCAGAGAATTTGACCCGTCACGCAGAATGATAATCGAAGCCTCACCCAAACGGGACGGCGGCTGCACGTTGAGTTTCACGATACTTGACAGCAGAAAAATCCACGGCGTGCAAAAACAATTTCTCAAAAAACAGGAAAAAAATATTCTTTGCGAATTTGAAAATGCCGATATGCTCATGAGAGCAGCCGAAAGCTTGAAAAGCTTCAAATCCGTCACAAGCAGTCTTTATGAATCAGACGGAAAATACCGCCTTATCCTATGCGGAAACGAAGATATTCCGAAAATAAAACAAAGCTGCTCCGAATTCGGCACTGCGGAAAACTGCTCCGAACTTATCTGCTGTTTTACGAACGAGCATTGGAATCTGCTGGTTTGCGGAAACGCAATCGACAGGATTAATCAGTAAACGCCTTTTCAGCAAGACCTCTCAAATCCGAAATCGCCTTCGATGCATCCTCCGCACCGAAAACAGCGCTTCCCGCAACAAAAACATTTGCGCCTGCTGCTGCGGCAGTTTCAACGGTTTTATCGTTGATACCGCCATCAACCTGAATATCCACAGAAAGACCTCTGCGTTTGATTTCCGAACGCAGAACTTTTATTTTATCCATTGTTTCGTACATGAACGACTGACCTCCGAATCCGGGCTCAACCGTCATGACGAGCACCATATCAAGCTTATCAAGATAAGGGAAGACCTCCTCAACGGAAGTATTCGGCTTAACGCTTATTCCCACTTTGCATCCGCAGGAAATAATCTTATCAACCGTTTCGCCAACGGGTGATGAGCTTTCGATATGGAAAACAATGATATCAGCGCCCGATTTTTTGAAATCATCAATATAATCGAGCGGAGTATCTATCATAAGATGAACATCAAAAACAAGGTCGGTTTTATTTCTTATGCTCTTGATGACGGGTGCACCGAAGGTTATATTCGGAACAAATCTGCCGTCCATAACATCAAGATG
>JAZSCO010000175.1:0-13826 GCA_045602965.1 Acutalibacteraceae bacterium
ACCGAAAGCTATGATGGTGAAATAACCTTTCCGAATTATATTAAGATTGACAACTCAAATCTTGCACCCGAAGTTGTTGCTGAAATGATAAAAGAGAGATTTGATTTATAAGGTGAGATTATGCTTGACTACACTAAAATAAATTCAGAAACTTGGGATTCGTGGGCGGAAGACGGTTGCGAATACACCGTGCCCATAAGCCACGAAGAATATGAGAAAATTACTGCTGATAATTTTTCGGTTATTCTTACTCCTTGCATCGCCGTTCCTCACGAATGGTTTGGTGATTTGAAAGGTAAAAAGGTGTTGGGACTTGCAAGCGGCGGTGGTCAGCAGATGCCCGTGCTTTCAAAACTCGGTGCGGAGTGTACCGTATTTGATTATTCCGACAGACAGCTTGAAGCAGAGAAAATGGTATCCGAAAGAGAAGGATACAGCATCACAATCATCAAAGGTGATATGTCAAAAACGCTTCCTTTTGAAGATGAAAGCTTTGATTTGATTTTTCATCCCGTTTCAAACAACTATGTTGAAGATGTTTATCACGTCTGGAACGAGTGTTACCGTGTGCTTAAAAAGGGCGGCAGACTGCTTTCGGGACTTGATAACGGTATTGACTATTTGTTTGAAGAGGATGATCCGTTGAAAGTGGTTAATTCCTTGCCGTTCAATCCTCTCAAAATGCCAAAAGAACGACTTGACGCAATGATTGCAAACGGCGACGGCGTACAGTTCAGCCACACTCTCGATGAACAAATCGGCGGTCAGCTCAAAGCAGGATTTACTCTCAAAGCATTATACGAAGACCGTGACGGAGAAGGCGGAAACATAATCGGCAAATATTATCCGCAGTATATTGCTACATTTGCTGTGAAATAAAAACTTCATCTCAAACAAGGAGAAAACCTATGGAATTATGGGATGCATATTATAAAGACGGTACTTTAGCAAACATAGATTTAATACGGGGCGAAAACATACCTGACGGGCTTTATCATCTTGTTTGTGAGGTACTCGTAAGACATATTGATGGCGATTATCTTCTTATGCAAAGAGACTTCAACAAAAATATTTACCCCGGTTACTTTGAAGCAACCGCCGGAGGTTCTGCTTTGAAAGGCGAAAATAAATTTGACTGCATAAAAAGAGAACTTTCTGAAGAGACAGGTATTGTATGCGAAGAATTTACAGAGTTTGCTTGCTATGTTTTTGAAGATGGTCAATCTTTGTTTCATTGTTTTTTATGCAATACTGATTGCGATAAGGAAAAAATAAAATTGCAACAAGGCGAAACAATATTATTTAAATGGATAAGTGAAAGTGAGTTTATCGAATTTGTTAATTCGGACAAAATTATTGACCGACAAAAAGCACGATATTTAAATTGGCTTAAAGAAAAGGGATACTTAGAATAAAAGGATGGGTGTTTATGTATAAATCCGAATTCTGCGAAGTGTATTACGAAGAAAACTACAATATAGTATTTGTGAAATGGAAAAAGTTTTGTTCTCACGAAAACTACCGTGAGCCGCTTATGCTTGCACTTGAAATAATCAAAGAGCATAAGTGCGACTATGTTGCCGACACACGTACGGGTTTTGAAAATCATCCCGACGATACAAAATGGGTTGCAGATGTTTTTATGCCGACTGCGGTTGAATACGGATGCAAAACAATATGGTTCATCATCGATAAAGAAAACTCTTTGAAAGAAGAACTCGAAGGACAGGAAAGTGATTCTTCTGATAAAATCAAATTTAGACATATTTACAATTTGGATGAAAATAAATAATTAAAATAAAACGCATCGTAGCATTTGAAAAAGCTATGGTGCGTTTTTGCGTATTATAAAATTAAAAAACAAGCATTTTTGTCGAAAAATCGAACAGTTTTGCATATAGTCTTGAATTCAATGGTTTTTCTATAGTACCTTTATTCAATATAAGTATTACTTTTATTGTAAAAGTAAAAGTTGAATTTCTTATTCATTGAAGTTTTAGAAATATTAAAGCTTTGAATTGTTTTAATATCTCTAGTTTTATTATGTTATGGCAAAAAGTAAATATGCAAGAGAGGTTTGGATATGGAAAAAGATAAACTTTTTTTAATAGTTACAGCAAACAATTATGAAACAGAAGCTTTATTGGCGGATTCAGATTTTATTCATAAAAGAGTGCGATCAAAAGATCCAGATGATACTGCTTTTTATAATATAGGTACATTTGGTCATTATAATGTTGTTCACTTTGAATTGAATGATCAAGGTTCTGCAAAAGCTGATGCTGCTGGGCTAGCAATACATACAGCAATTAACGCATTTCATCCCTGTGCTGTTATTTTATTAGGTATTGCTTTTGGAAAAGATTTTTCTGATGAGCAACAAACACAAAAGATTGGCGATGTTTTAATATCTGAAAAAATAGCAGATTATGAAAGCGGTAAAATAAAATCAGGAAAGCTGTTTTCTGATGGCATTATAGCTGAAAGTGGAAGACAATTATTGTCAACCTTTAAATATTTCTCAAAAACCTGGGTACACTATATTGATAATGAAAAAGCCGCTTGTGAATTTGGTACGGTTTTATCGGGAGATAAAGTTGTAGATGATAAAAACTTCAAAAAGAAGTTGATTGCAGCATATCCCAGAGCTATCGGGGGAGAAATGGAAGGGCGAGGTGCATATGCTGCTTGTAGAAGCAAGAATATTAATGAATGGATTGTTGTTAAGGCGATTTGTGATTGGGCAGATGGTACTAAAAGCAAAGACAAAAAAAAGAATCAAAAGATAGCGGCAAAATCAGCAACTTCACTTCTGCACCATATATTTATGGATGACAAATCTCTTGAAAAAGTTTCTCCCAATACTAGTTTTTTTTTCGATGAATCCGATCAAAACGGAAATTTGGCAAACAAAAAAATACAAGAGGAAGAGATTGTTGGGTATTTTATTAATTTTGGAATTACAACTTGTAGATTGTTTGAAATATTAAAAAACGATAAAGGACTTCGAGAGAGTAAAGTAATAAGCTACGATGTTTCTGATCCCAACAATTCTAAATATTTATCAGGAATAATAGATCATGTCAAGAATGAAATTCTCCCTGAAACAAACAAATCTGGAAAACATTTTTTTATAAAAGCATTTGCGGATGCATGCTTTTCGGATATCTTTGTTAATGAGAAGAAACGAAACGAATTTATTTTAGAATTTTATTCTCAAACAAGTTTATATTTTAACATATTGTCTCAAAAGCAAACTGAAGAAAATTTAAAGAGGCTGTTTAAAAACATTGGCAGTGGTACTGCTATTGTTAATATTGGAACTCAGTGTGTAGATTTACTTGTGCAAAACGGAAAAAAATACAATATGCATAATTTGAAAATAACATTAGGGGATGTTTCGGATTATTTATTAAAGCATGGCATTTCAGAAAACTGGAATGAACCTACCATAACAGAAATCAAAAAATACATTAAAGGAAAAATAATCTCTGAAATTAAAAATGTCAAAGCGAAAAGTGTAATAATAATTAAAGACGAATTATCTTTTATGACAGATACTGGATATCCTTTAGTATTTAAAGATGGGTGTCAGCAACTATCTATCGAAGATTATAAGAAATCTAATAGAGAGTATCTTTTTAATGTGGATTTTAGAAAGGAGGCAAACTTAACGTATGTGGATCCAGCTATTGCAAACAGATATTATGGTTTTAAAAATGGTCACATAATTTTGGAATCTATATTTGAATGCATTGGCACAGAGATAATTATACCTTCTAACGAATTAAGCATTCACGGAAATCTAAATGCATATATATTCAACGTGGTAATAAGTGGTAGCACAAAAGAAGACAAGGCTCCCTATATGGTTGAAGCTCATAAAATAATGACTGATATGGGGGCTACTGTTTTAAGCCCTAGAATTGTAAAAGGTAGGTTATCCAAAAAAACTGTAGCTTCAGATGTTAAACATGCAAATGCAATCAGAGAATGCGATATGTTGTTTGTTTGTAACAAGGATAATTATATTGGTGAACAAACTGGACGTGAAATCTACGGTGCATATCTGCTCAACAAACCTATTGCGTTTTGGAACGAACCAGATAATTCTGCACATTTAAAATATATTCCGCATGAACAATGGTGGGATATTATGAAAGTTTTAAATAAGGAAGAAAATTAATAATTTAATTTGTGAGGTAAGGTATGATGAATTATTATTTGATAGATGTTGGATCCTCAACCATTAAAGTGTATATGCGGATTAACAAAAATGTAACACTGGTTGAACAGAAAACGTTTTCGTTTAAAGACGGTTTCTTGATCGAAAAAAACTTGTCAGAAAACAATAAAACAGAATTATATGATTATTTTAATTTGTTAATTGAAAGGTATAAGCTAAATAACAAAAACAGTAAAATATTTGCTACAGGAATATTTAGAGATATTCTATGTAAGCAGAGTTTTATCAAAGAATTCTTTGATAAAACAGGATTATATTTCAACATAATATCACAAGATTTAGAAGCTTTTTATTTAGAAAAAGCTTGGATTAATAATAGCAATGTTGATGTGAAAAACATTATTGTTATTAACATAGGAGGAAAAACAACCGAAATACTTATGTATGAATACGGAAAACTGGTTGGTTCCCCAATAAAACTATCATTAGGAGTAAGTACAATAATCAAAAACTATCCTGAACTTAATAATAAATTTAGTGCGTACCCACTAGAAAGAGTGGTTGAAGATATATTCAACGATGTTAAAAATGAAATTGACTGTGAGGTGTTCTTTGACACTGCTGTATATACAGGTGGAGAATTAACATATATGTCTTGTGCACACTATCCACTTGTAGAAAACACAATTTTCAAAGATGAATATCATAAATATATGATAAATATTGCAGATTATGAAAAAAGGAATAAAGAGATTTTTTCGGTAGTGGAGTATGATGAGTTGAAAAATATGATGCCTCAAAATCCTGAATGGATGAGTGGAGCTCGAGCATGTTCGGCAATAGCTCAAGCGATTTTTAAACTGTTTAATGTTAAATATGTCATCCCCTCTGATTCAAATTTAATTAATGGCGTTAATATACAAGAGACGAGAAATGTTGTTGTTTGTGGAAGTTTTAATAAGTATCTTAAAGAAATAACAAACCTTATATTAATGTTGAAATCCAAAAACATAACCGTTTTAAGTCCTAAAAGTACTGATATTGTGGGTAATTTAGATGGTTTTGTGCTGTTTGAGAATGATGTAATAACGAATCATAACACATGGTCCATTGAAGAATTACATCTTAAAGCTATAGATAATTGTGATGTTGTTATTGCGTGTAATTATAATAATTATATAGGAGTATCAACATCATTTGAATTGGACTATGCATATAGAAAAGGTAAAAAAATTATTTTTATTGAGGATAACGATGTTTCTATAAAATTTGGCGAACGTTTTGGAATAAATAAAATGCCTTGTGAAATTGGAATGTTGATATAATAAAACGTTACGATCATTTTATTATACTATAATCGCTCATTATTAATGGTTTGTTTTTTTGTTTATTGTAATTCTGCACAATTATATGTTGTTTTATTTGTCAAAAACAGAGAAAGACTGAAAAAACAAAAATTTTTCCGTAACATTTTGCAATTTTCGTCATTTATATATAGAAGTTCATTTCTGTATTATGGATGAGGAAGGTATTCTTATGGATTCATTAGTATGCAATGTGGCAGAAAAGGAAGCAACCAAAGCTAAATTGATTGAATTTATGGAGCAAAATGACATTGCATATAATCTGCTCGAGTGTTGCGGCTGTGACAGATTCTGTATTGATTTCAGTGGAGAAGAAAAAGTGTGTAAAAAACATTGTTGTAACTCTGGAATCATTGTGCAAACAAGTAACAAAGATATTTGCAGAATTTATCCCCATGAGATTCTTTATATAGCAATCGAAGACAGAAAATCTGTGCTGTATCTGACTGACAGAAAAATTGAAACCAACTACCGACTTGACCATTGGAAGGGTATTCTTGACCTCAAGATTTTCGCCCAACCTCATCATAGTTTTATTGTTAATCTCAATTATGTTGATGAAGTTACAAAAGAGTGGGTTAAAGTAAAATACAGAGGCTCAGAATATCCGGTTTACACATCTTCACGTAAAATCGGTGCATTCAAAAAGGCTTTCTTGAAATTCGGCGAAAGATAATTTTGTTGTGATTGAAAAGTTCATAAATAGAGAATATAATGATGTTTCCATATAAATTCTAAAAGGAGAAATTGTATGAGTTACATCGGTGAAATGAGAAAATTTGTAGGTCACGCACCTATTATGGCAGTTGCAGCAATGGGTATTCTCTACAACGAAGAAAAAGGTTTGCTTCTTGAAAAAAGAACAGATACAGGCGAATGGTGTACTCCCGGCGGTGCTATTGAGCTTGGCGAATCTTTGGAAGATGCGCTTAAAAGAGAAATCAAAGAAGAAACAAACCTTGATATTGCTAATCCCAAATTATTTGATATAAAAGCAAACGTTCATATGGTTTATCCCAACAAGGATGAAGTTTATTACACGGATGTTGTTTATGAAATCAACGAATTTTATGGTGATTTAAAACCCGATAAAGAAAGTACGGAATTGAAATTCTTTGATTTAGATAATCTTCCAAAAAACATAATGCCGACCCAAATCGGATATATTGAGAGATTTGTTTCGGAAAAGAGCAAATAAATATTAAAAGCCATATAGGTTGACATCAAAATCAACTTATATGGCTTTTTCTATGCGATAGTTTACTCTGCTATTTTAATTTTAACTCCAAGTTCATCAAACTGCATTAAATCATCTTCCGAAGAATCGCTGTCAGTAATAATATAATTCAGTTTGCTTGCGGGACAAATGCTGATTACAGAATCGAAACCGATTTTTTCAACGGGATATAAACCGTAAACTGTTTTTGCATTATTTATGATGGCATTAGTCAACTCAACACTTCTTGATTTTTGAATTGAAAGACCAAACTTTGCCGAAACGCAAGCGGAGGTAACAAAGCATTTATCAAAACGAAGTCTGTTGATTAACGATAATGCAAAGCTGTCATAGAAACAACCGTTTGCCTGCATTTCGCCGCCTGCAAGAATAACTGTTATATTTTCCTTTTTGCGAAGTTCTTCGGCAATTGCAATTGAATTTGTAACAACAGTACAATTTACTGCGCCGATGTTTTGTGCCATAAGATAGCCCACGCTTGCATTTGTGATATAAACAACGTCATTTTCTTCAATTGTTTTTACAGCTTCTTTTGCTATTGCAAGATAGTTTTCCTTGACTTCGACAACACGCTCATCGGGAGAAAGGTTTTTTATTACATTTCCGCCAATCTGTCTTGCAGGAATAGCACCGCCGTGAGTTCTTTTTAAAAGTCCCTGTTCTTCAAGAAGTCTTAAATCTCTTTTTGCCGAGTCATAGCTGATTTGAAATGTTTCCTGAATTTCAGAATTTGATATTCTTCCTTTTTTTGATAAGATTTTGAGAATTTCCTGATGTCTTTCTTCAATAAACATGATTTTTGCCCCTTTCATTAACGGTTATTAACAGCATTGCCGTAGCTACAAGTATAAAATAGCACAAACGTTAACGTTTGTCAAGCGAAATCGTGAAAATGTTTGAATATTCGTGAACAAGAGTGAAAAAGCCATACAAGCTGACCTGAAATCAACTTATATGGCTTTTGTTTATCGGATTAGAACTTTATGCTTTGGTAAACACATAATAATTTGTGTCATATCCGCCGTAACGGTAATCTCCGCTTTTCCATTCGATTATCATATAATCTTTTCCGTCAACAGTTCTTATTTCGTATTCGCAAGCCGACCAATTCCATTTTCGAAGAAGATAATTTTTTGTCCACACTACGGTATCTTCCCCCTCAAAAACAGCATCCGCATAAACAGATCTGCAATTACCGTCAGAGTAAAATTCAATTTCCTTGAAATATAAATCGTCAATAGGCTCTTCTTCCTGCGGGAATTCAGATTTATTACATAAGAACGAATGAGCCTTCCATTTGCCGATTATTCTTTCGTCATTTACAAAAGGTTTATCAATATCATCTTTTCTTGCAATACTTTCGGCTGAATATCTGTTACTGTCTGATTTTTTCAGCAACATATATGTAGGCTTACCGCCTCTGCTGACCTCTGTTTCTCTGAGGGTTATGAGCATATAGGTGCCATCAGGTTTTTCTTCAATCTCATATTCATTATAGGCTGAACCCGTCAGAAAAGCATTGCTGATAAAATATCCCTTTGTCCAGCTGTAACCCCAGTATTCCTCACCGTCGGGAAGAAAATACAGATATTTTACATCTCCGCCGTAAAAGCCTGTTTTGTCGCAAAAAACATTTTGGGCATAATCCTCTTTGACCGCAAAAACACCTTGGATTTCCCATTTGCCTATAACATTATTGTCATTTACAAAAGGAATTTCCTTTTTCGGCTGCTCGGTTTCGTCACCCAATTTTACAACTTTGCATATAATTTCGTTCTCACGGATTTCATATTGAGATATTCTTTGATAATCAGCCGCTTTTATTTCTGTTTCCGCAACCATACATAAATCATTTGCATTATCGTCAGCGGTACGGCTGATAATTACCGTATCATTTTCGAAAACAATATCTAACCTTGTCATCATAAGTTTAGCCTCCTTCAGATTTTTCAATGCATCGAGAAACTCGCTTTCCTTCTGTGAAAAAATTGCTTCAATTTCTTTATTGGTTTTTCTTCCGGAAATGATTTCTCTGATTTCCTGCAAGGAGAAGCCTGCCTTTTTCAAAGCATTGATTCTGTAAAAAACAAGAATCTGCTCAGAGCTATAATATCTGTAACCCGAAAAAACATCGGTGTGCTGGGGTTCAAGAAGTTTTTCTTTATCGTAATGACGCAGAACAGAAATTTTTGTTCCGCACATTTTTGCAAATTCTCCTATTTTCATAAGACAGATCTCCTTTGTCTAATCTAAGGTACCTTATGTGCATAGTATAAACCTGAAGTTAAGGTGAGAGTCAATACTAAATATCAAAAAATTTAATTATGGCAAAAAGATAGCTGACAACGCCACATCAAATGACGTTATCAGCTGAATTTTTATCTCAAATCAGATAACGGAGTATAATCCGTGTTGTTTCGCAGATATTTTTCCATCTTGCCGCTGAGCAGTAATCTGACATAACTCATCGGTTCGTTATAGATGAGATAATCGAGTTCTGAAGTTTCATACATATTGTTTGCATATTCATTTTCAACGGTGATGCAGTCGATTGACACCACTGAGCCGTCAGTGAGTTTGACTTCAACGCAGGCGGTATCGATATTAAATTCACAAGAAATAATGTTATTATTCATAAGTAAAAAACTCCTTTTATTTGTTTGAAAAAAGTGGAAAAAGTAGGCTTTGAAACCCTTGATATATAAGGGACTGAAGGTGCGGTAATTGAGGGGTGCGTATAGTTTGACCTATTACCTTAATTTTGCGTTTCTATTGTTCTAATGGCTGAATTTCAAGTTGTAAAAAATCAGTTGATTTGCAACGGTGAAAAAAGTTTGACAATTTACTGAGAAAAGTTTAAAATAGAAATGCGAGGAAAAATGAATTTTTCATAATTTAATTATCTCCTTTAATTGTGAAAGGAGCGCAAAAATCAATTTGATGTCAGAAAAATCAAACAGCGGTATGGAAATTCCCGATTATGCAATTGAAAGAATTGCACGGTGCTTACTTCCGATAATGCAGGAATATTTTGAAAGCGAGGAAGGACAGCGGGAACTCAGGGAATATGAACAGACTGCTGAAGAATGAGTAAGACAGTTGCAGGCGAGACGGAAGTCCCGCCTGCTTTTTTGTTACAACTTCAAAAACTGATATCTCTGATAAAAATAAAAAATCCGAACCCATTGCCGATTGGCATTAAGTTCGGATTTCTCCAATGTGGTGGAAGAGGGTGGATTCGAACCACCGAAGTCGTTGACGGCAGATTTACAGTCTGCTCCCTTTGGCCGCTCGGGAACTCTTCCATATTAAATTGGAGCTGGTGGACGGACTCGAACCCCCGACCTGCTGATTACAAATCAGCTGCTCTACCAACTGAGCTACACCAGCATTTTTGCTGTATTCCGTAGAACGCTTGACTAATATATCACATATTTTTGATTAAGTCAAGCTTTTTTTTGAAAAAATTCGATATTTTTTTCTTTTCCTATTTATGCAATAATTGCAAATAAAAACGGCCTGCATTTCTGCAAGCCGTTTTGTTATTTTAGAATATGTCAAGAACGATTACCGAATAGAGAAGTTCGGGAACCATAACAAGGAACTTGGGAAGCCATTCAACAATCGCATAAGTTGCAAGACCGAGGAAGCTGGGAATCATGCCGAGAGTGTATTCGGTTTCGCTTGTTGTGTTATCGCCTGTGAATGTGATTTCATTCTTGCCTGTTTCTTTTGTGATGGTGAATGAATCGTGACAAGTTACCTTGGGCTCTTCGTTAACATCGATGATGTTGCCGTTTTCGTCTGTTGTGTAGTCGGAAACAACATAGGAATTAACGGTAAGTGTTCCGCCGCTGACTGAATATGTGCTGAAAATACCGCCTTCATAAGCAGGATTCTGCTCATCCCAGTTTTCGCCGTTCCAATAGTTGCCGCCGCTTCTCTGGATTGTGAGAGCGTCGATGAAATCTGTCTTGAGGAAGTGATTTGCAAGGAAGGGACGAACTTCATATCTCTTTGCGCCTGCTGTACCTGAAAGGATATAAACCGCTCCGTCTTCGTCAACCTTATTTGCCTTGAGGGGCTTTGTTCTGAGATACTGATGGTCGTGACCGCTGAGAACAAGGTCTACATCGCATTCGTCAACAACTCTTGTGAGTGCCTTCTGGAGATAGAGTGCATCGGGCCACTTTGCATCCTTACCGAGTGAGTAAGGTGACTTATGCATAAGAACGATTTTCCAATCCTTATCGGTGCTCTTAAGGTCATTTTCAAGCCATGTGAGCTGAGGAATTGAGATTGAAAGAATATCGTTTGTATTGATTACTGCGAAATGAATGTTGCCGTAGTCGTATGAATAGTTTACGCCGTCTTTTGTCTGAACGCTTTCAGTAGTGTCAAGGTTAAACATATTGTTGAACCAGTTTTCAACGCCGAGACCGTCATGGTTACCTGCAACGGGAGCGAGAGTGGTATTCATATTGATTTCTCTCATTGAGCTGTCATACCAGTCCCATTCTTCGTTTGTGCTGTCATCGGTGAAGTCGCCGAGGCAAGTCATGAATTCTGCTGTGGGCATCATTTTGAAAGCCTGAGCAACAACTCTTGCGCCTCTGTTGAAGTTTTCTTCATTACCTGCCTGAACGTCGGCAAAGGTGATGAAATCAACCTTATCGTCACCGTTATCGGTTACGAATGAGCCCCATTTGCTGAACTCTGTGCCGTTGCCGACTCTGAAAGCATATTTGCTGCCTGCAGCAAGACCTGTTACGGTTGCCTTATGAACGTAGTTGCCTTCCCATTCAAAAACTTCTGCATATTCAATCTTTGCATTTGCGGGAGCGAGTTCAACAACGCTTGAAGTATTTGTCTTTGTGTACCATGTGATACCCCTCTGTGCATTTCTGCCGTAGAAAACAACGGAAATACGGAAAGGTGTTGTGTCACCGATAACTGCTGGTTCTTCGATTTCGGGAGCTTCTGTGGTTGTTTCTTCGGACTCAACTGTTGTTTCTTCTTCTGCAGCAACAGCCGTTGTATCCTCTGCAAGAATTTCGTCTGCAGAAACGGATGTTGAAGCAACGCCGAAAAGAAGAGAAACGCTGAGAACAAGAGCGATAAGTTTTTTGATATTAATCATTTTGCATTTCCTTTCCTTGAACTTATTTCAACGGATTATAAAGCGATTACTGTATCCCACTTGGGAAGCCATTCACCTGTACGGCAATTTCTTGCTCTGAGGAGAATTCCGTCATCATAAACTTCAACGATGTATGTAAGACCTGAACCGTTGCCGCCTTCTTCACCGTCTTTGTTTTCAATTGAAAGAGCAGGAACATTGATTGAATGGAAGCCTTCAATCTGCTGATAGCTGTACTGACTGAAGCCTGCATGAAGGTGACCCGTAATAAGAACAACTGTGCTGTCCTTTGCACGGTTTGCAAGGATAGCCTTGATATCGTCGCTCTGTTCGCCTACGGAACCTGCTTTCTCGTTTGTGCCGTTACCCCATGTTGTGGGAAGATTGTGTGTGAGCTTGAGGGGCTGATGAAGAACAACAAATACGGGCTTGCCCTTTTCTGTTGCAAGCTCCTTATCGAGCCATTCGAGCTGTTCATTGCTGATATATGCTTCTTCAAATTCGGTCTTATCCGAACCCATGACGATGAACTTATATCCGTTTACAACCTCGGAATAAGCAAGCTTTCCTTCGGAATAAACTCTGCCTTCGATTGTATCTTCATCGTTGAGCGCATCAACAAACTGATAAAAACGGCTTGTGCTCTGGCTGTAAGCACGAAGTCTGATATCGTGGTTGCCTGTTGCCATGATGAAGCGTGTGTCAATGGGAGCAAATTCATCATATGCAAGCTGATATTCTTCAGCAAGACCGTTTTCCGCAATATCGCCGATACCGACAATTGCATCAAGCCTTTCGGCATTGCGAAGGTCTATGCAGGCTTCCTGGAAGGACTGATATCTGCCAAACATATAGTTGGAAACCTGAGGGTCTGCAACCGTTGCAAAAACAAGCTTTGCATCGGGCTTTGCAGCCTTGATTACATCGGTTGTTGACGGAGCAACAACGCCACCGTTGAATGAATAGATGACCGACATGATAAGTGCGAAGAGCTTAAAGAAGATTTGCTGTACTGCGTTTAAACACATAATTGGGTTCCCTCCAAACAAATTTATATACAATAAAATACCACTAAAAGGTTAAAAAGTCAATAATTCAAATTTGATTTTGACATTTCAGAAACACTGTTCGGAACGAATGACAATATTATACAAAATCTTTGCAAAAAAATACACTAATTTGGAATAAATAAAGGGTTTACAAACGGAAAGAAAAGTGTTAGTATAATCAATGGTGTATTATTAATTTACCATATATACTTTTAGGAGGAAAAAGACTATGGCAAGAAAAATGAAGACCATGGACGGCAATAACGCTGCTGCATGGGTATCATATGCCTTCACAGAAGTTGCAGGCATCTACCCCATCACTCCGTCAAGCCCCATGGCAGACTATGTTGACCAGTGGTCAGCACAGGGTATGAAGAACATCTTCGGCACAACAGTTAAAGTTGCTGAAATGCAGTCCGAAGCAGGTGCAGCAGGTACCGTTCACGGTTCACTCGCAGCAGGTGCTCTCACCACAACTTACACTGCATCACAGGGTCTTCTTCTTATGATCCCCAATATGTATAAAATCGCAGGTGAGCTTCTTCCCAGCGTTTTCCACGTTTCGGCACGCTGCGTAGCTTCACACGCTCTTAACATTTTCGGTGACCATTCAGACGTTTACGCCTGCCGTCAGACAGGTTTCGCTATGCTCGCTGAAACAAACACTCAGGAAGTTATGGACCTCGGTGCTGTTGCACACCTTGCATCAATCAAGGGCAGAGTTCCCTTCATCAACTTCTTCGACGGTTTCCGTACATCCCACGAACTTCAGAAGATCGCTGTATGGGATTTCGAAGACCTCAAGGAAATGTGCGACATGGACGCTGTTGAAGCTTTCAGAAAGAGAGCT
>JAZSCO010000176.1:0-8196 GCA_045602965.1 Acutalibacteraceae bacterium
GGGCTGAAGGGCTTTGTAACGTAATCGTCTGCACCGCTTTCAAAGGACATAAGTTCATCAAATTCCTGGCTTCTTGCGGTGAGCACGAGAATAGGTACAGAGCTTGACTCTCTGATTTTTTTTGTAACCTCCCAACCGTCAGCTTCGGGCATCATTATATCGCAGATAACAAGGTCAATGCTGCCGACAGAAAAGAATTTATCAATCGCTTCTCTGCCGTCAACGGCTTCGACAGTTTCGTATCCTGCATTTTTTAAGAAGTCGCAGACAAGCCTTCTGATACGGGCTTCGTCATCGGCAACGAGAATTCGTTTCATGTTTTCACTTCTTCCGTAAGTAAAGATAAAAATACATAATATATTTTAACATACTTTATATATATAAATCAATAGTAAAATTAAAGGGACAAAACGGACTGTTTTGTTAAAATGATGAAAATTATTCAACATATTATTATGTAATTTGGAAATTATAGAAATTTTAATAAAACTATTGTTTTAGCCGGATAAATTTAGTATAATACATGAGTATTTAACTTGGGTCATAATGACCTTTCGAAAGGTGTGGTTATATGCTCGGCAAATATGTCAGAGTAAGGGTTACGAACCCTATCCGCTCCGTAAACAGGCAATTCGGATTTGTCTATCAGCTTAATTTCGGCGCAATAGAAGGCAAGAAGCGTTATGACAGCATGTCACACGGCGCTTATATAATGGGAATCAATCATCCCGTAAGGACCTTCGACGGCAGAGTTATTGCCGCAATAAAAAGGGCAGACGGCAGCCCGACGGTTTATGTTGTTGCACCGAAAAGCATGAGGTTTATTTCCTATCAGATTGAAGACGCCGTTGCATTTGCGGAAAAAGGAAGAGACTATAAGCTTGAATGTCTTTATGAGCGTTCTTGCGGTGCGGTTGTTTACCGTATCATTAATAATGAAGTCCGTTATCTGCTTATCAAAAACCGCCGCAGTACCCATTGGGGTTTCCCGAAGGGTCATATCGAAAAGGGCGAAACACATGAGCAGACGGCAATCAGAGAAGTGCTTGAGGAAACGGGAATTCATATTCAGATTCTGCCTCAGTTTGCCTCGAAATCTGAATATACCATTCAGGGCAGGGTCGAAAAATCCGTTACGATTTTCCTGGCAAAAACCAAAGATACTCAGACAACAATTCAAAGAGAAGAAATCGAGGACTATATCTGGCTTAATTTTGATAAAGCAATGGATACTCTGCGATTTATCAATGACAGAAACATACTCCAGAGTGCACATGATTTTCTCAATGAGCAGAATATGATTGAGGAAGGAATACTGCAATGACAGAAACGATTACCGATTATCTCGTCGGAATGTTTCAGGGAACAATTCCGAAAGAACTCATAATCTTTATCATTTCCATGTTCCCCGTTCTTGAACTCAGAGGCGGAATGATTGCCGCTAAGCTGCTTGATGTTGAGCTTTTAAAGGCTTTTATCATTTGTTATGTCGGCAATATTCTTCCGATACCTTTCATTCTGCTTTTTATTCGAAGAGTTTTTCAGTTTCTCAAAAGATTCAGGGGAATCGGCAAGCTTATTGAAAAGCTTGAAGTGCGTTCAATGAGAAAAAGCGAACAGGTCAAGAAATGGAGAAACTGGGGCTTGCTTATGTTTGTTGCCATTCCTCTTCCCGGTACGGGCGGATGGACAGGAGCATTGATCGCAGCTCTGCTTGATATAAGAGTAAAAACGTCTTTCCCGATAATTGCTCTGGGCGTTTTTATCGCAAACCTTATCATGAGCATTTTTTCGTACGGTCTGCTCGGCATTATCGGATTATAAAATAAAATCGGCACGGTGCAACTATGCATCGTGCCGTGTTTTTTTATCTTTCGTAATATGACTGTGAGAGCATGATAAGCTTTCCGAGTCTTTCACCGATTTCGTTGGGTGTGCCTTTGATTTCGCCGTTGAGCCAGCTGAGAATAACTGTTTTTGCACCTGATGTCAAATAAATGAGATATACTTCAGCTTCGTTTCTGTCGATATCCGGTTTAATAGAGCAAACTCTTTCGAGAAGTCTCTCATAATAAACATTAACAAGTCGCCAGATGAAGTTGTTGAGTATGTTTGACATTGCAAGCATACGGTAGTATTCCATGTCACGCATCATGTATTCGCAGGTAGCGGCGATAAAATTGCTGGGCTTTGTGCATATATTTTCAAATCCGTATCTGTCAACGAAATCCATGAGACTGTCCATTTCTTCGCTTTCAATCTGAGTAATAACGGAGTTGACATCCGAAAAATGCGCATAAAAAGTTCCTCTGCTTATATCAGCCTCTCTGATAATATCCGAAACGGTGATTTTAGATAAATCCTTTTCGTGAATCAGTTTAGCCAAAGCCTTCTTTATTAGATTTTTGGAACGTATAGAGCTTCTGTATTCTGCTTTAGCCATAATATTTCTCCCTCATTTTTATTTTTCCCATTAATAATTTAATATATTTTTTATTAAAAGTCAATTAAAAAATTGTTAACATATTTTAATTATTTAACTTGTAGAAGTACATATTAACTGCTATAATAATAACATAACCTTTATTAAGGAGGATTTTTATGAAGCTTGTTAATCAGACCGAAAGAATTTCAGAGCGTCTCGGTGATGCAGAGGCGGTGCGTATTATCTGCGAAAGCGGATTTGACGGAATTGATTATTCCATGTTCAAGATGGATGACGATAATGATGTGCTCAATACATCAGGCTATAAAAATCATGTTAATGCTTTGAAAAATATTGCCGATTATTACGGAGTGACTTTTGAACAGGCGCACGCACCCTTCCCGAGTGCCAAGGAATTTGACAGCCGATATACCGCACAGATTTTTGAAAAACTCAAGAGAGCTCTTGAAATTTCGGGTATTCTTGATACGAAAATCTGCGTTGTTCATCCTGTTCAGTTCAGTTCGGATCAGTTTGAACGTAACATGGAGCTTTATCATTCTCTTGAGCCTTATGCAAAAGACTACGGAGTAAAAATCGCTCTTGAAAATATGTGGGGATGGGATAAGAATCTTAACAGAATCGTTCCCAATGTTTGTTCTGTTGCAGAGGATTTCAACCGTTATGTTGATGCTCTTGACCCTGAGAATTTCACAGCTTGTCTTGATCTCGGTCACTGCGGACTTGTCGGCGATAATGCAGGCGCAATGATTCGTCAGATGGGCGGCAGACTCGGTTGCCTTCATATCCATGATAACGATAATTTCAACGACAGTCATACTCTCCCTTATATGATGGACATGGATTGGGACGATATTCTCCATGCTCTCGGCGAGATTGACTACAAAGGCAATTTTACATATGAAGCAGACCGTTTTCTCCACGGTTTCCCCGATGATTTGCTTCCTGCTTGCGAAAGATTCATGCATGATGTAGGCAGATCAATGATAAGAAAAATTGAGAAATACAGGGTTGAAAAATGATAAGTTTTATTTGTTCCGTATGCAAAAAAGAGCTTATTGAAGAAGAAAAGCTTTATCGCTGTGAAAACGGGCATTGTTTCGACAAGTCAAAATTCGGCTATGTGAACCTTTTGCAGTCGCAGAAGTCGTCGGCAAAACGCCACGGGGATGACCGTCTTATGGTCAGAGCTAGAAGAAATTTCCTTGATGCGGGATACTATGGATTTCTTCGGGACGAGCTTTGTGAAGTATGCGAGAAATATTTTCCCGATGGGGGAGATATACTTGATGCAGGTTGCGGAGAATGCTATTATTCGTCGGGCCTGAAGCAGTTTTATGCCGAAAACGGAAAAGAAGTTTTTGTTACGGGCGTTGATATTTCAAAGGATGCGCTTGAATTTGCATCAAAACGGAAAAGCGGAATTTCTCTTGCGGTTGCAAGTCTTTTTGATTTGCCTTATGCGGATGAAAGCTTCGACGCAGTTCTTAATATCTTTTCTCCCGATGCGGATAATGAGTTTCACCGTGTGCTTAAAACGGGTGGTTATCTCATAAAAATAATTCCTCTCGAAAAGCATCTTCTCGGACTCAAAGCCGCAATCTATGACAAGCCGTATCTCAATGATGTTCCCGATACAGAAATTGACGGTTTTCTCTGTGTTAAAACCAATCAGACAAAATCCCGATTACAAATAAAATCCAATGAAATGATTCAGAGTCTTTTTAAAATGACTCCATACTACTATAAAACAGGTATAGAAGACCAACAGAAAATAAATAATCTTGATTGTCTTAAAACTCAGGCAGAGTTCGAAATAAGAGTTTACCGAAAGGAAAAATGATTATGCATAAAAGATTTGCACTTACACCTCCCATGGGCTGGAACAGTTGGGATTGTTACGGCGCTGCAGTTAACGAAGAACAGCTTCTCGGCAACGCCGATTATATGGCAAAGCATCTCAAGGACTACGGATGGGAATATATTGTTTGCGATATTCAGTGGTCCGAGCCTACTGCTGACTGTTATTATTATCACAATTTTGCACCGCTTTATATGGATGAGTATTCGCGTCTTATCCCTGCTCCTGAAAGATTTCCTTCTTCAGCAGGCGGAAAAGGATTCAAGCCTATTGCGGACTATGTTCATTCTCTCGGACTTAAGTTCGGTATTCATATTATGAGAGGTATTCCCCGTCAGGCTGTTCATGCAAACGCAAAAACAATAACCGAGGGTGTAACCGCAAAGGATATTGCTCAGCAGTTTTCGGTTTGTCCCTGGCAGACAGATATGTACGGCATAAATCCCGATGCTGAAGGTGCGCAGGAATACTACAATTCGATTTTTGAGCTTTATGCTTCATGGGGTGTTGACTACATAAAGTGCGATGATATCGCCAACACTGAATTTTTAAAGGATAATCCCTATTCCGCACGCCGTGAAATTGAAATGCTTCGCAAGGCAATCGATAACTGCGGCAGGGATATGGTGCTCAGCCTTTCGCCCGGTCCCGCACCGGTATGGGAGCATGAGCATCTTGCCGCAAACGCAAATCTTTGGCGTATGACGGGCGATTTCTGGGACGAATGGAGCAAGCTTCATGCAATGTTTGAACGCTGCTTCTTATGGCAGGATTATGTTCAGCCCGGCGCATGGCCTGATTGTGATATGCTTCCCATAGGAAGAATACAAAAAACCGAAAAGCTTGAAAAATACAGAAACAGATATACCCGTTTTACCCATGATGAGCAGATAACAATGATGACTCTTTGGGGAATATTCCGTTCACCTCTTATGATTGGTGCGGAAATGCGTGAAAATGATGAATTCACCCTTTCGCTTCTTCAGAACAGAGAGCTTATCGATATGCTCAAGACGTCTTTCGGTGCAAAACAGTTCAGCAGAAATGAAACCGACGGTAAGGGCGAGATTATATGGACTTCAAAGGGCAAAGACTGCAAATATGTTGCTCTTTTCAATACCGACGACGAAGTCAGAAACATGGAATTTGATGTTACCGATATTGCAATGGGCGGTATGGATTATTCCGTGTGGGATATGTGGAAACATGAAGAATATGCCATAACAGACGGTGTGTTCTCAGCCGAAGTCAATTCCCACGGTGCAAGATTATTTAAAATAAAGGTGAAATAATTATGGACAGACAGCCGAATTACAGATTTGCAACCGAAAAGCCCGACCATATTATGGTCAGCATTTCGGGAGATGCAAAAACCTCAATGACGGTGACATGGCGTTCGAGCCTTGATGTTACCGAAGGATATGTTGAATATTACGAAAAGGGCGGAGAAACAAAGCGTGCGGACGCAATCGTGAAACCTTTTAAAAGCGATGTCAACACGAGTAATATTTTCTGGGCAACTCCGTCAGATCTGAAACCCGGCACAAGATATTATTATACCTGCGGAAGCGAAGAAAACCGAAGCAAAGAATATTGGTTTGATACCGAGGAAGAAAACCTCACAAAGTTCAGATTTATTGCGATTTCCGACCACCAGAAGGATAACGACCACTATAATCCCGATTATTCAACTCTCAATAAATTCCTCAAAGAGGTTCTTGCAAAATATCCCGATGTAAAATTTATTCTTACCGCAGGAGACAACACAAACTGCGGTCAGCATGAAATTCAGTGGAATGCAATGTTTGAGGGTATGGAAGGTATCATGGAGCATCTGCCTTATATGATGACCTGCGGAAACCATGATAACAGAGGTTTTGAGCATTATTTCCCCAATGAGGTTAACAGATATTATGCCGAACCCGCTGAGTTTTTCAATACCCAGCTTGAATATTCATATCCCAAAAACGGCCCTGAAGGCTGGCAGACGGAAATTTATTCATTTGATTACGGCAATGTTCATTTCAATGTTTTCGGCGTCAATGAACCCGAGCTTATGAATGAATGGGCAATAGAAGATATTGCAAAAAGCGATAAAACCTGGAAAATCGGTACTCAGCATTTCCCCGTTTATTATGCAGGTCCTAACCTTGCAAACGATGATGATTATCCCATGATGCGTGAATCAATGGAGATGCTTGATATTCTTTTCTCGGGTCATGAGCATAACTTCTCCCGTTCGTTCCCGATAAAGAATGAAGAGATTTTTGACAGACCCTCGCAGGGTACGGTTCATTACGAACTCGGCAACGCAAATTTCAATCCTCCCGGAACAAAAACAACCGACAAAGTATGGCACGCATCTTTCTATCCCCACGAAGAACAGGTTTCATCTTTTGCTCTTGTTGAGGTTGACGGCGATAAAATATCAATTATTTCCGAGCTTAACGACGGAAGAATCATTGATGAATTCTCAATCGATAAATCCAAAGACGAAATCAGACCTTACAGAGTTGCTCCGATTTTCGGTGAAGGCAGAACGAGAGTATATTATAAAGGTGTCGATCTTGCTCTTTGCAATATGTCAACTCCCGCTGTTTGCAAAGACGGAGAATGGTATATCGCTTTTGCAACGATGATAAGATTTGCAGGCGGTGAAGATATCCGCGAAAAGGGAAAGGTTACTCTTAAAATCTACGGCAGAGAAGTTGCTTTCACCGAAGGAAGTGATATTGCTGTGACTGACAAAGGTGACGTTGACCTCGGTGCAGAAGTTTTCAGAGGAAACGAAGGTCAACTTTATATGCCCGTTGACGGTGCTTGCAAGGCGTTCGGAATGAAATGGGCATATGCAAAGAGAAATAATTTTATAACAATCGAGCATGTGAGCGAAGATCATCCGATTGTTCCGCAGCCATAAAAGAAATAAAAGGAGACTGAATAAAATGTTAATAACAATTGTATTATCAGTTGTGGCTTTTTTGGCTTTTGCTTTTATTCCTATAATTGGTCCTTTTCAAGAAGTTGAAGTTGCACATTGCATTTTATCGGGTTTATTAGGCGTAGTAATAGTTTTGGTTTCAACTGCGATACAAAAACTCAACAAGATTATTGCCTTACTTTCATCCGAAAAAAAGAACGATAAGTAAAAAAAGAGGTCTTGCTGAAACGGCAAGACCTCTTTTTGAACATTATAAAAGACTAAAATATTAATTTTACGGTTTGATTTTTTCTGTATCAATAACCTTCAGGGTACTGTTTTCAACCTTGAATCTCACATCATATCCTGCAAATTCTATTCCGTAAATTCTTTCGGGAATATCCTGGTAACCCGGTCTGGGATCCTGTGCAAGGACTGCAATCAATGCCGATTGTTTTTCGTTCGGAATCATATTCAGAAGCTTTTCAGGAAAATCAACGGTCAGAGTTCCATCCTTTTCGTCGAGCGCAAATCCGTTGCTTGCATCGGGATGAGAATCGACGTACGGAAGATATGGCTTTATGTCGTAAATCGGAGTGCCGTCGAGCAAATCAGCGCCCGAAACACGAAGTATACAGCCGTGTTTTTCCGTTTTCTCAACTCCGAGAAGTTTAACGCATGAAAGACCTATCGGATTTGGTCTGAAAGGGGAGCGTGTCGCAAAAACGCCCATTCTTTTGTTGCCTCCGAGTCTTGGCGGTCTGACTGTCGGAGTCCATTCTTTGCCCATGCATTCGGAGAATTGCCACAGAAGCCATAAATGAGAGTATTCTTCAATTCCTCTCAATGCATCGGGGTTTCTGTATTCGGGTTCAAAGATAACTGTTGCTTCAAGCTCGTCAACAAGTCCGCTCTGACGGGGAATGCCGAATTTTGAGGAAAAATCGGTATGGATATGAGCTATGATAT
>JAZSCO010000177.1:0-6703 GCA_045602965.1 Acutalibacteraceae bacterium
ATTCCCTCATCAACATAAATATCATAAAGCTCCCACATCGGATTTCTTTCGATATATTCCTTGAAATAGCTCTGCTGACTTGCAAGGGAGTTTGCCTGGTCACTGTTGTCGGTTGAAACACGGCAATAAGCCGCAACCTTAAGTATTCTGTCCGTCTGAAATCTTGTCATATCGACACCTCCTGTATAACACATAGTGCCATAAGTAACCGATGTATATCAAATTATACTTTTGAAAATAGCAATTATTATGGTTTTGAAAGGCACATTTCCGCCACAGCATCGTTGAAAACCTTTGAAATAGGGCGTATGTCAAAGAGAAAAATGTTCGAATGTGCGTGATATATTGTATTTCAGACATATGGATTGCTGTTTTCAAAAGTATTCTACCAAATATTCAGGTTAATATTCTCCAGATATCTGACCTGTTCTTCGGTCAATTTTCCTGCTTGGTAGAGGGATTGGCACAAAGCATTCACAACGATTTTATCGAATTCTTCCTGCTCGTGTTTGTTCAGTTGTATTTTTGGCTTTTCAATCATTATGTATTGCTTCTTTTTCCGCGCCAATCCCTCCACCTCCTTTAGATTTTATTCATCAGCGAGATTTGCTATAACTTATTTGATTTCAAGGATTTTAACCGCTTCAGGACGGATGAGTTTACCGTCAACACGCTCGTTAACGATATAACCGATAAGTCCATCCTGGACAAAAAGTTCCAACAAAATTTTTACCATTGCGGACTGTCTTTCAACAACCCAGTAATAGGACAAGTCACCGAATACAATGGGCTTGCAGCCGGTTTCTGCATCAGGCATAAATTCCGAATACTCAATAGGTCTGCCGAGGATAGTGTTGTCACTGTGATTCCAAAGATGATTGCCGTTTGAATCCTTGAGTTTGTGCAAAGCGTGTGCGGTTTTGTTATTCATAACCCACACAGCCCTCTTGCGGTATTTCGGTTTAAGTGAGAAGAACAAGCTGACAACATCATCATAGGTTAATGTTTCAGCTGTTACACCTACCTCGGACGACGCAATGATTCCGGTGGGTTCGGATTTGCCGTCTCCGTTTATAAACAGATTCTCTTCAGCTGAAGCAAACGCATCCGACCATTCTTTGTAAAGGTGTTTGTCGATATCAAATTTCAGATCTTTTGCAATTTCGGAAGATATTCTTGTGCCGCACACAATTCTGTACGAATGAACAAAGATATCTCTCGTCATTTCGTCACTCCACTTAATAGCCATACCGTCGGGTTTATGTTCCGCTTGCGTTTTCGGGTCGATTGCTTGAATCGTTGCTTCTGACTACATCGTCTTAATTACTGTTCCGTGCTTTCTGAAAATATTGGCTTCAGTAACCATATCTTCAAATAAACCGTCAAAACCTGTGGGAAGATAATAACTGTTTAATCTTTCAACATAACCTTCCACCAAATCGGGCGTATTTGAAACAGAAGCTCTTGCACGAAGTGCCTTATTAAATGAACGATTGTAAAATTCGCTTGTATAAATCATATTGTTTACCTCCAAATAATTTTAATAAAAAGATTAATATTTGATTTTGGGGTTAATGCCCCGTTTGAATTCCGATTTTTGTGCGTGATACCCTGCGCCGCTGACATTATCGATTAGTCACAGAGATTTTCACCCCCTACGGGGTCACGCAGAGCTCTTTGCTATGTCATTGACATCACCTCTGATTTTTGTCCTTTTTGTCACGCTGTCCTTATAGTTGAAACAGTAAAAATAATCATCAAAATAATTAATTTATTTATTTTTCATATTTTTAATACTATCTATCCTTACGGGACAAAGAACAAAAAGGACAATAATATGCAAACCCTATGATGCTTTGCGATAAAGGTACGGATTGACGAGATATACTTGTCCCGTCGGTCTGCCCTTTATTGTTGCGGCATCGTTTGATTTAACAGCCAGATAGCCGTAATCAACAAGGTGGTTTAACACCGATTGAATTGAATCTGCGGTCTTGAAGGTTCTGCAAAGACGCATAATGTCACGCCTGCTGAATTATACAAGTCCGTTTTTGCAGATTGTGTCAAGAACATATTCACTTTGCTTCACAAGCATATCCGCACCCATCAAAGAGAACGCTGCCGATGTATGCTCCGTGAAATATCTGCCAATTTTTATTGCATTGTTCATCGTTGCTTCATCAACAACAAGCGGTGCATAATCATCACCAAACACACCGAGCCGAAGAGCAGATGCTCTGCAAAGAAGTCCGGCAATACGAAGAACTGCGCCGACAAGCTTACCTGCCCAATCGGCAAAATCCGCATAATCGGTTTTCAGTTTTGATTCAACCTCGTTTGAATATGAACCAAGCAACCTGTCCGCTTCTGCAGAAAGTGTTATCAGTTCAGGCTCGTCCTTTTCTTCCTCATCAAGCAGTTCGTTTATCAATGCATAATAATCATCCGCAACATCAGAAGGAATAGGGTCGGTTCTGTATTTTCTGTTGCCGACAATTGATTTGGGCATACAGTATAGAAATCTTGCTGTAAGACCTATGCCACGGAATGTTCCGTTTTGCATAAGACCCGAAAGCACGCTCGGCTGCACGGTAAGCAATACTGTCAGCGCAGGATTCATAATGCTTTCACTGTTTCTGCCGATTCGGTCAACACGGATACTGTCACCCGAATGACCTTTGAGCATTACATCAATGTTTACATTTTTTGTGTAGAGTCCCGAGAGCATATCGAAGATACCGCCCTCTGCCGATACAATCGCAGCTTTGCCTCCGCCGTCAGCAAGTACCGACGTAAGCTTTTCTGTTGTAACATCATCAACATAAAGTCGCAGCGGTGATTCCTCTTTGAAATCCGCAACCTTCTGTGCAAACTCCTCCATCTCGGAATCAAGCAGTCGTCCTTTAGCTGCTTTTGTTTCAAGCATTGTTTGCTGGCGTTTCAGAATATTCTTTTCGATTTTGCTTTGTTCAAGCCTTGCAGAATTCTGAAGATTGTATTCAGCTTCAAATGCATTAACAGGCTTTGTCATAAAACTGATTACAGCGCTCTTTCTTTCGGACGGTTCGGCAACAACCACAACAAACAGATTAAGTGGCTCCGTCCAGTCCGATTTACCACGGATACGAAACTTACCTTGCTGACACAACGCAAGAATTGCAAGAGAAGATGCTGCGCTCATATCAACGGGAGTCTGTGTGCTTTCAGAAACCGCAACAACATAATCCCAAACTGTTTCAGGTAATGCATCAATCGGAAACAACGACAGTTCCTTCTGCGTAAACGGTATGGGAATTTCCCATTGTGTTTCGCTCGGGTTGTTGTATTCATCAGGCAGAACATATCCGGGCTGTGAGCTTATTCTTTTGTAAAATCCTTGTGCACTTTTCCATATGCTTTGCAGCTCTGCATCTTCAAGCGGAGGTTTGAATTGTGCAGCTTTTGACATAAACTTTGCATAGGCTTCATCGGTATCGCCGTAACGCTTGATAATGTTTTCTGCATAAGCGGACAATGTTGAGTTCCTTTTGCCTTCGGGTATTGTTTCATTTGAATTAAGCTCCGATTCGAATTCCTTGATATATGCATCCAAGATTTTTTCACCGCTGATAACGGTTATTTCCGTATCGGGATTACCGAAGAAGAATCTGCCTGCATCGATTGCGTTATCATCGAAGAACGGATACAGTTGGCACACCTTTATGGTAATTTCACAGAAAGACGATGCAGTTACAATCGGTTCAACGGGAAATATCACATGAAACCGTGGTCTTGGTGACTTATTGCCTTTTTTCTTCATATGATTACGGCTTGTATAAATGATGCATTTAACATTCTTGAATATGTTTTTGATGGTTTCAGGTTTAATCCATTCTGAAGAAACATCGCTGAACTCGTTATCGCAATCAAATACAACGGCATTTGCCTTTATGAAATTATCTTTGCCGCGGTAGTTACCTTTGAACTGAATAAACGTGTGATCATATTTCAGAAATACTTTGAATTCATCGGCGGATTTTGCTATACCCTTATGTGAATACAAACAGTTCTTTGCGTTGCCGCAACAGTTGCCGTAATACACATTAGGATAAAAATTATTGTTAACCATTATTTCTCCTCCTTTTCATTAGATTTGATTGATGTACCGTTGCAACCTAAGATGTATCCACATAAACGGTGCGAAACATTGTTACGGTTGTTCTTGAGATTTTCTTGCTCATATTTATTTCACCTTTCTTAATAAATTGATTTCGTTTTGAATGGTCTTTCACTATACGCAGAAAAACAGGGCGTTTTGGAGGGGTGTTTTTTGAAAAAATTTTGAAATTTTTTAAAACCTTTCACTATACGCAGAAAAAACAGTAGTTTTGTACCCTCCTCTGTTTCAAATTCTTTAAAAACAATCAGCAAAAACAGAAAAAGTCCATCATTGCAATGATTTACATCACAATTACAGGACAAACAAAAAAAGCACACAACTTTACCGCATACGGTATTGCTGTGTGCTTTTCAATATAATATTCAATTAAATATCGTTTCTGAATGTATCCGAAACTAATCTGCTACCAAGCCTGAAGCCGTACATAAAAGCATCCTTTTCGATTTCGGCATGCATCTCATTAACGGCATCGTCATACTTCGCAAGCAACTCTTTCTGCGAATCGTTCAGGGTTCCGGAAAGGTTTTCACGATTTTTGCCCATAAGATTAATGAGCTTTTTGGTGTGTGCGTTGCCTCCAATCGAATGCTCCATCGGTATTGTGTTGCCGTACCACAGTTCTTCAAGTATATTTTTCATCGACTCATCTCCTTTGCAATGTGTATATATCACTCTGTATCGGAGAAATGTCAAGTAAACTTTTCTTCGTTAAAATTTTGCCGCCAATAGTGACGCATATAAACAAATCATGATGATAAATTAATCTTGACTTTTTTATTGATAAGAGCAATATATTGTCTTTACTATATCCACCCCGTAAACCGCACCGAGGGATGAACCGCAATCCCAGCTTATATGGATGGTGCCAATATCGTCAACACATCTGACCGTTCCTTTGTCGCCTGTTGTTAGTTTTGTGTATGGGTCATCCATATGCACAATCTCGACTCTTGTTCCTGCCGGATATCGTTCACGCAACATTGCGAGCATTTCTTTTGATATTGTTTTCATTTTCTCACCATCCTTATTGCTTTTGAAACAGGTCTCTCGTTTGTTGTCAAATCGATGTAGGTTTCCTTTGCATCCGTTATACCTGCCATTGTAAAGCCGTACTTATCGAACGCTGCAAGAATTGCGATTAGTCCGCTGAAATTGCTTGAAATTGAAAACTCGTTTATTTTGTAATAATTCAGGTTTTAGGTTGTTTTTTGCAATATTTGTGATATAATTCAATCATTGAATCGTTTTAGCAGAGGTGATTTCAGACTGTATGTATTTATACGTTGCATACGGAATTTATAATGATATAAAACGCAATGATAACGATTATCAGGTTATCCTCTGCTATGATACGGCGCAATGGAATAAATACTCCCTGCTGCTTTCGCAAAACAATTTGCACAAATCAGGTTTTGAAAAGCCTCTTCATAAGTTTTTTGTATACACGGGGAATACGGAATGGGGCGTTCAGAATCTTGAATATGACAGACACACAAACACAATTTTTATGGCTGTTTACGAAGGATTCAAAAAAGATTTTCCAAATTATACTCTGTTCTGCGTTGATATGTCGGTCCCGGCTGAAATTAAAGAACTGAAAGGTATCAACGAAAAAGCGGAGGTTCTTACACTTTCCCCAAAAGGCTTATGTGACGATAAAACAGGAATACACGGCTGGCATTTTCCGCTTGGCAGTACCGGTCTGTTTTCGTTCGGAAACGGAGAATGGCTTATCTGCAGGAATTTCAGAACACACGAAGGTCAATGCGGAGAAATTGAGCATTATGTATGGAACGAAAAAACTCCGTTTGTAAAAAAAGAACAGGCTAAATAAAAAAACAGGGATATATTACCCACATACAAACATAAAACCACCTCTTATCGGTGCATTCTGCATCGATTGAGGTGGTTTCGCATTATATATTACTGTTATTTATTGATTATCCATATATAAATTTCCGAAGAATGCAATTAATCTGTAAAATGGCTGCAGAATGCCGTAAATCCATTCGCTTTTATCGAGCTCATTAAGTTTTATGTTTTCAATTACAGGATGCTCGCAATATGCCATATCAACAGCCTGACTGTTATAGGACTTAAACTTTGTTCCGTTTTCAATTGAATAGAAATAATATCCCTGCTGCCCGTCGGAGGTTGAGCGCATAGAATTGAGGAAAGTGATTTCACCGCCCGACATAATAAGTGCAGGCTCTGTTTTTGATGAACCGTCGTGACCCGTGTTGACAAATACAGCGTTGCTGTCAACCGAATTCAAAAAGGATTTTCCGCCGTAAATAAATGTGTTGAACACGATAACACCATTGCAGGAATTGAGCCTGATATAATCAGTATGAATTCTTGTGATGGGAATAAAAACATATTCGAAAAGTTTATCTTCTGTCAGACGGGGTATGCCGAGCTTTGCATAACCGTTTCTCGGCAGAGTGTTTGCATTTTGCAGGCAGCCCTCAATAAAAGTATTATTGCAATCGGTTAAATCAAACATCGATTCAAAGCAGCAGCCGATTACCTTTTTCACAAAAG
>JAZSCO010000178.1:0-5745 GCA_045602965.1 Acutalibacteraceae bacterium
ACCGCAAAACTCAAAAGCGGTCTGACAACAACCTATGACTATTTTTATTCAACAAGCGGAATGGATGACTACCCTGCTCAGGTTGCAATGATGGACAGAAATATTCGAGATACAACTGCACCTGTCATTTCAACATCACAGCTTATCCGTTGCGGAAAGATTCTTAAAATGGTTGCCGAAAAACTCGGAATTGAAAACGACGTAAAAACATATTCAGATGATATTCAAAAACTCACAGAAGCATTAAATAAGTATTCGTGGGATAAAAACAACGGATATTTCAGCTATGTTCTTCATGATGAAAATTATAATCCACTCGGATTCATGCTTACAGACGACGGCGAAAATCTCAACAAAGGTCTCGACGGAATTTATCCTGTTATTGCGGGCGTATGTAACGAAGAACAGCAGAAAGCTATTCTCGGTCATCTTAAGAACGAAAATGAAATGCTTTCCCCTTACGGAATCAGTGCCGTTGACATGACTGCCGGTTATTTCATGGTAAACGGATATTGGAACGGAAACGTATGGTTCCCACATCAATGGTTTATCTGGAAGTCTATGCTTGATATCGCTGAAAATGATTTTGCTTATAAAATTGCAGAACTCGCTCTCAATATCTGGAAACGTGAAGTTGATTATTCATACTACACATTTGAGATGGTTAATGTCGTGACAGGCAGAGGCGGTTGGTTCCATAATTTCGGCGGACTTTCAACACCCATTACCATGTGGTCCAATGCTTATTATAAAGCAGGAACACTTAACACTGGCTTTGACACATGGGTTGACAGATATGAATTTACAGATAACAACAAATCACTCTCTGCTGAATTAACTTATTACGGTGATAAAGAAAAGTTTACCGCTATCGCAACAATGAACGACGACGAACGCAAGCAATATAACGTCTATTTTGACGGAAAAGAAGTCCCCTTCAAAGAAAGATTCAAGGGAACAATTGAAGTTACACTTTCTGTTAAAGATAACAGCATTCACAATTTAATAATCAAATAAAAAAACTCCCGTGATTCATTTTCACGGGAGATAAATTTTTATACGAGAGGAATTGTAACGTTATAATCTGTATACCAGACTCCTGCAGAAAAGCTTCTGGGACGAATTTCAACTCTGTCGTCATAAACTTCAAGCTGATATCCCGTGCCGTTTGCAATTCTGCCTCTTGCAGTCATATACATATAACTCGGAAGATTCACGCTGTGAAATGAGCCATACGATTCAACGCTGACATAATGATTAATTTCTTCCTGACGGGCGTTTGAAAATCCGTTATGTATATGTCCGGTAATATAGAAAACATTATCATATTTTTTAAGAATAGATTCTACGTCTGCAGACTGATCACCGATACCTCCGTCATCAGGCTCCATTTCTTCATCACCCCATGTTTCGGGAAGACCGTGTGTCTGATTGATAGGCCAATGACAAACAACGAAAATCGGAAGTCCGTCTTTTGAAGCTTTATCCATTTCATCGGCAAACCATTCAAGCTGTTCATCGCTCATAAACATTGAAGGTCTGTCATCTTCACTTGCGAGAACAATAAAAGTATAACCGTTGACTTTTGTTGAAAAATATTCGGTTTCTTTGTTTCTGCCGGTTATTTCATTCGAATAATTGATAAAATAATCTCTGGCAAGATCATAACCTTCATCCTCGGTCCACGTGTCATGGTTACCTTGAGCGAGAACAATCTCTTTTGAAGGGTCATACTTTGAAAAAGTTTTTGCAAGCATTTCCCATTCTTCTTTTTCTCCGTGGTCTGTTAGATCGCCGGAACAGACAAGGAGATCGATTTCATCCTTGGCATTCTCCATATCATGAAGTCCGAAAGTAAGCATAAATGAACGGATAGAAGTTTTGTCCATGTGAATATCAGATATTACCGAACAGTTAAGTTTGCATTCATCCGGATTGATCGGTTTGAATTCTGCACTGAAATCACCGAAAATCGGCGAAGTAAAGAAATTCAACACCGACATAAGAACAGCAACAAAAGATTTGATAAATCCTGTCATAAAAACCACCTCATTTTTATTATAATTTTAACAGATAAAGTTTAATTTTGCAAACTTTTTCAGAAATTTTTCTTGTTAATATTGTTTATTATTATTTAATGTGATAAACTTATTAAAAAAGGCAAAGGTGGTTTTATTATGATACATAACAACAAATATTTTATTGATTTTATGGACAGATTCGATTTTCCCGAAGAAGCCAAGGTTTGCTTTAACTCCTTAACACAAAGACTTGACTCAGAAACGGAAATCGGAAATAAATACGATGAAATCCTTAACGAATATATGTATCCCGTTGCAAATGAAGAAATCAGACCGTCGCTTAATAATTTAACAAAACTTGCCGAGGAAAACGGAATCAATGAATATTCACTTCATTGCGTATTCCTTATTCACTGTGCTGAAATATTGGAAGACAGATATGAAGAAGCAGGCATCAGCAAAGAAGTATATTGGGACACTATGGCCGACATTAAATATAAGCTTATGGAATGCATAAACTGCGAAGAAGTGCCTGGAATATTTGTTGCCGATTGGTATAACGGTTTCCACGATATGACTCGTTTTGCATATGGAAGATTCCAATATGAAATGCGCGAATTCAGCGAAGAATTCACAACCTCATGCGGAATTGAAATCAAAAAAGACGATAAATATGTTAATTTCCACATTCCTTCATCCGGCGTATCACTTACCGATGAAGTAAGATTTGATTCATATAAGAAAGCTTATGAGGCATTCAAGCATGAATTCCCCGACGGCAAAGTTATTTTCGGATGCAGTTCATGGCTTCTCTATCAGAAACATAAGGAATTTCTCCCTTCACATCTCAACATTCTCAAATTTATGGATGATTTCGAAATCATTTCAACTCATGAAAGCGAAGATTTCTCAAACGGCTGGAGAGTTTTCGGAAAGGATTCCGACCTTCCTCTCGATCAGCTTCCGAGAAACAATTCTCTTCAGAATGCTTACGCTGATTGGCTTATTGCTGGCAACGGTGCAGGCGGTGCATTCGGAATCATCGTATTTGACGGAGAAAAAATCCTAAGATAATCAAACGACGGCTTACTGTTTTGTAAGCCGTCGTTTTTATATTTCACCTTTTTTTATCATTTTGCGTTTAAGAATAAAGAACATTATAAATTGCGCAAAAAACGTAACCATCCATGAAACGGGATAAGACCAATAAAGATTAATAAGCGTTCTGTCAAGCGGAAGAATGAAAAAAACCCAGAAAACTCTTATTCCGCAAGCACCGATTAACGAAACTATCATTGGCTCAACGGATTTGCCCATTCCTCTTATTTCGCTTGCCGCAACATCCATCAATGAACAGAAGAAAAAGAACGGAAGCACAAGACGCATTCTTTCTGCACCGATTTTTATAACTCCGGCATCATCGGAGAAAAATCTGACTATTTCATCGCTGAAAACTGTTCCGATAATTCCAAGAACAACACCTATTGATAACGCAAACAAAAGACAATAGCGGAAAACTTTTCCGATGTTTTCAATCTTTTTTGCGCCGACATTCTGTGAGGTAAAGGTCATCGCCGTCTGAGCAACGGCATTCGTTCCGGTATAAATATACGAATCATAGTTTGAACCTGCGGCAATACCTGCCATTGCAACAGAGCCGAAAGAATTAACCGATGACTGAATAATAACATTTGAAATCGAGAAAAGAGAGCTCTGGATTCCTGCAGGAAGCCCGAGACGAAGAATCTGCTTGAGTTCATTCTTTTCAATACGGAACTTACAAAATTCAAGTCGGCATGAATTGTTGATGTTAAATAAATAAACAATAATCATAATTGCCGAAAGATATTGCGAAACAATTGTTGCAATCGCAACACCTTCAACGCCGAATTTAAAAACAACAATCAGAATAAGATTTAAAATAACATTTACCAATCCCGAAATACCAAGAATAATTAAAGGACGTTTGGTGTCACCTGTTGCTCTGACAACAGCTGCCCCGAAATTATATGCAAGCAATCCGGGCGAGCCCATAAAATAGACTTTAAGATAAAGCGTTGCAAGACCAAGAACATCATCAGGAACTTTCATTAATTTCAGCATTTCATCGGAAAAGAAAAATCCGATAATACCAATAAATATTCCACAGAATATACTCATAATTACAGCTGTATGAGTACATTCGGAAACATGTTTTTCATCTCTAGCACCAATATGTCTTGCAACCATAACTCCCGACCCCATCGAAAGTCCGAGAAAAACATTGAGAAAAAGATTAACTAGCGAGCCCGTTGACCCGACGGCTGCAAGAGCTTCCTTACCAACAAATCTTCCGACAACAACTACATCTGCAGTATTATAAGCAAGCTGCAATATGCCTGTCAGAATCAGAGGAACCGAAAAAAGCATTATTTTTTTAAAGAACGGTCCGCAAGTCATATCCAAAGAATATCTGCTTTTCATTTTACTCTCCCCGAAATAGAATAAAACAAGTATAACACTTTAAATCAAAATGTCAATAAACCCTCTGAGACAAAACTCAGAGGGTTATATTAATTATTGAATATCGTTGCCGTCAAATTTATCGCCGCATTCGGGACAGAACTTGGGAGGATTCTTAGGATCTTCAGGTTTCCATCCGCATTTATCACACTGATAAAGAGGAGCGCCTACAGGTCTTTTTGCTCCGCAATTCGAGCAGAAATTACCCTTGTTGACATTACCGCAAGCGCATTTCCAGCCATCATCCGCAGGTTTCTTTGCTCCGCATTCAGTGCAGAAATTACCGCTTACAGTTGCACCGCAAGCGCATTTCCAACCGTTAACAGGTTCTGATTTCGGCTGAGCCATCTGCTGTTGCTGCTGAACACCTGCCTGATACATTGCCGCAGGATTGAAGTTACCGTTTGCATTCATAGCCATACCCATACCCATAAAACCGGTCAATGCACCGTTTTCGTTTGATGCGGCGGCTTTCATTGCATTTGCCTGAGCAACAGCCATTCTGCCTGCCATCATAAACGGATTTGACCCCATTGTTGCAGCATCTTCCATCTGATTAATCTTCTGCATATCTTCCGGAGTAAGAGTAATCGGATTAAGTGCAATCGACTCAACAGAAATACCCCTGCGCTCTGTCCACTCAACTTTAAGAGCAGCATTCATGGCGTTCTTGAGCTCGGTTGTATGAGCCGGAATCTGTGCCGGACGAAGTTCAAGCTCGGTAAGAGCAGCAAATGCAGGCTGTAAAGCAGAAATAAACTCAGTCTTGAGCTGCATATCGATTTCTTCTCTTCTGTATTCATCGGATACATTACCGGCAATCTTCGTGTAAAAAAGAATGGGATCGGAAATCCTGTAAGAATAAACACCGTTGCATCTTACCTGAACTGTTCTGCTCATTCCTATTCTCTTATTAACAACTTCAAACATAAGAGGATTTGCTGTTCCGAATTTATTATCCAGAATTTCTTTGGTATTAAAATAATATACTCTCTGATCCTTGCCTGTATCTCCGCCAAAAGTAAAACGCTTGCCGATAAGTTTGAATGTTTCTTTAAGAGAATCACCAAATTTTCCTGAAAAAATGCTGGGTTCGGTTGAACTGTCATAAGTAAACTGACCGGGTTCAGCGCAAACTTCCACAACCTTACCCTGCTCAACAATAATCATGCACTGACCGTCAGCAACAGCAATACCGGAGCCATTGGAAATTACATTGTCG
>JAZSCO010000179.1:0-3358 GCA_045602965.1 Acutalibacteraceae bacterium
AACAACGCTTCAAATCAGAACAGGGAGGTCAGATTATGGGTTGCGGATGCAATAACAACTGGTGCCTTTTCATCATTCTCATTCTTCTTTTCTGTAACGGCGATTGCGGTAACAACAACAGCTGCGGCTGCGGTTGCATGACACAGAGAAACAATGACTGCGGCTGCGGTTGCGGCTGCTAACAGGTAGCGAGTATCCTTGCCGCCTCTTCCATGGATAATCCGCCGGGGGAGGCGGTGAAATTTCTCGGAATTATGCTCTGCCAACGCAGGGCATAATTTTTTGCTTCCTCCTCGGAGATTTTAACTCCTTTAAGGTCTGTGAGAGAAGCTATAACCGATTTGACCGTTTCGGCGTCCTCTGTCATTCCGATGAAATTTTCGTATTTTTCGGGTGAGAATTCCTTGCAACGGTCAATGAAAGGCGAAAAGAATGCAGCGCAGGCAGTGCCGTGAGGAATTCCGTAATTTTCAGTCAGGACATATCCGAGAGGATGGGGGAATGCGGTGCCGCAGGTGTTGATAACAAGACCTGCATATATCGACGAATAATAGAGAGGCTCACGCAATTCATCATTGACTGTATCCGTTTGCGAAAGAGCTTTAAGGCAACGGTAAAGCTCGGGGATGCACTTTTCTGCAAAAAGATTTAAAACGCCTTTTCCTTTCGGGGTGAAATAACCTTCAACTGCATGGGCAAATGCATCAAGTGCGGTTGAAACCGTTGATTTATAAGGAAGAGAAAATGTGTATTTCGGGTCGCAGAATGAAATTGCCGCATAGCAATCGGGTCCTGAAATGCTCTTTTTTATTCCTGTTTCGTCGTTTGTCAGAACGGCAACTGCGGTAACTTCACTGCCTGTGCCTGCGGTTGTGCCGATAAGTGCAACGGGCAAGGGTGAAAAGTTATATTTCCTCTTGTAAATATCCGTCGGAGCAAGCTCGGGATTTGAAGCGTAAATCGCAATTGCCTTTGCTGCATCAAGCACAGAGCCTCCTCCGATTCCGAGAAGAAAGTCTGCCTTTGCTTCTCTTGCGGCAACGCCTGCTTTATGGCATACGGAAATCAGAGGGTTTTCACCGATTTCATCAAAAATTTCGTAGCCGATGCTTTCTTTTTTGAGTGCGGCTTTTGCATCGTCGAGTGCGCCGCTTTTTGCAGCACCTGATTTACCCGTTAAAATCAGGCATCTGTTTCCGAGCGATTTAAGTGCGTCAGAGTTTTCATAAACCGCATTTCTGCCCCAAAAACATTTTACGGGCATATATATTGAATCTGACATAAAAATATCTCCTTATCGTTTTGTGCAATAATATTAACATATTTTTCGCGAAATTCAAATATTTTTCGGTCAAAATGTAACATTTAAGGTTGAAATGTTTTAAAAATAGGTGTATTATATATAATATTATAATTTGTTAATATGGGTAGGTGTGTGCCGTGAAAAAAACAGCGTTTGCAATCGTGATAATTATTGCGGCAGCGCTTGTTGCTTTTTTGGTTTATGACGGCACGGTCAACAAAGAAATAACAGCTGATTTCTTTTCCATGAATACCTATTCAACCGTAAAAATCAGGGGTGCGGATTCGGACAAAGCCGCAGAGAAAATCGGCAGGCTGACGGAAAAACTGGACACCGAAATTCTCTCACGCACAAGTGAAACTTCCGTTGTTTCATTTCTCAATAAAAACGGCGGAGGAAATGCCGAAAAGATATCGGGTTATCTTGAAATTCTTTTCGATGTCTGTGAAAAAAGTGACGGTGCGTTTGATTTTACTCTCGGTGCAGTCAGCGACCTCTGGAGTTTCGGCTCAAATCCCGTATTGCCCGATGAAGCGATAATCCGTGAGGCAATTTCTCATTCAGGCTATGAAAAAATGACGCTTGACGGAAAAGAGCTTATATATGGCGATAAATCGGCAGTTATTGATTTCGGAGCAACGGGAAAAGGAATTGCTCTTGATGAAATAAAATCTTTGCTTTCCGAATATAAAATTAATGAAGCGGTTGTCAGTATAGGTGGAAGCATTCTTCTTGTTGGTGACAAAGAATTTACCGTCGGTATAAGAAATCCCGAAGGGAATTCAGGAAGCTATATTGCAAAGCTTCATATCCCCGAAGGATGCGTTTCAACTTCAGGAAGCTATGAGCAGCAGTTTGAAGCAGACGGAAAGAAATATCATCATATTCTTGACCCCGGAACGGGATATCCCGTTGATAACGGACTTTTAAGTGTAACGGTTATTTCCGACAGCGGAATTTTAAGCGATGCGCTTTCAACGGCTTGCTTTGTGCTCGGATATGAAAAAGGGAAAGCTCTTGCAGAATCTTACGGTTGCGGTGTTATTTTTGTGACGGAAGACAAGAAAGTTTACGCCGAAAACGGTGCGCAAGAGCATCTTGAAATAACGGATAATTCATATACGGTGGTCTGATGAATTTTAAGTTTATAAAAAAAGGCGATATTGCCGTTATAGCCGTTATAATTATTGTAGCGGCGATTTTTATGATTTGCAACAATTCAAAAAGCGAAGCTGTGCAGGCGGTTATAACCGTTGACGGAAAGGTTGTTGAAACGGTTGACCTCGGAAGTGTAAACGAAAAAATAACCGTTATTCCTGCAACGGCTCCGAGGGTTGTCATATCTGCCGAAAACGGCAAAATCCGCTTCGAATCGGCTGAATGTGAGGACAAGCTCTGCGTTGCCTGCGGAGATTTGAGCAAACACGGAGATACCGCAGTTTGCCTTCCTTCAAAAACCGTTATAACCATAACGGGAAGCGATGTTGATGCGGTGGTTTACTGATATGAAAAAGAATATTGCATATAAAACGGCACTTTCGGCGATACTTTGTGCTCTGGCACTGTCGCTGAGCTTCCTTGAAAATCTCATACCGCCGATACCGTTTCTTCCTCCGGGAGCAAAACCCGGATTCTCAAATATAATTACAATGTTTGCCGCAGGAAGTCTCGGACTTGTTCAAACACTGATGATAGTATTGGTGAAAGGCTGTTTTGCGTTGGTAACAAGAGGTGTTACGGCGGGCATAATGAGTTTTTCGGGCGGATTGCTGTCGGCAATTGCCATGTTTATTCTTCTGAAGTACGGAAACAGAATTTTCGGACTGATGGGAATATCCGTTATAAGTGCGTTGTGCCATAATACAGGTCAGCTTATTGCGGCGGCATTTATTACGGGGACACCGAGTGTGGTGTATTATGCACCTGCGCTTGCGATTTTCGGAATCGTGACAGGTGCGGTAACGGGTGTTATATTCAAGGCGGTTATACCCGCTTTAAATAAATTGGATAAAACTTCTTTATATAAAAAAGACAGGAGATGATATTATGGTTAAG
>JAZSCO010000180.1:0-9758 GCA_045602965.1 Acutalibacteraceae bacterium
GTAGCCATGTCGTTCTGTGAGCCAAGGAGTTGACTGCCTTATTTGTCTTCCTAAGACCGCTTGGCCTCCGACTTCCGAAAACCTCAAGGATTCATTCTATTATTCAAGAGTTGCTTTCAGCGAACTCCTGACAATGTACGATGCAAGCTACTTTGCAGACACAATGTACTATGTATTTTATTATTTTGAGCGTTCCCTCGCAGCTTTCGCCAACTGTTTTGAAGTTATCAAATCATTCGTTGAATTCTATTTCTGATATTTAATGCCATATCCGGGCGATACTTCTGAATAAAGTATCGCCCATTACTTTTTTCTTTACAAAGACTCCCGGACATGATAAAATATCCATATAAATCAAACGGAGTGTTTTCTATGAAAAAAATAATTTCAATTTTGCTCACTGTTATGTTACTGATGCTGTGTGCGTGCTCTGATAACAACGATGAGATCAAGTCAACATCAACAGCATCCGGTCAGACAGAATCCGATAACCAAACAACTACCGTCTCAGCTTCCAAAGAAAATAACAGTGTTGAATATATCAGCGAATGGGGTATTGACGGTCTCCCCGAGAATTTTCCTCCTCCCCCGGAAAAAGCACACGATTTCGATTACGAGCATTTTGAAGCTGACGATTCTTACAGTTCGGATTGGATAAGCATTCAGTTCACCTGCCCCCAAAACGAAATTTACAGATTCACAAACGACATTATAAAAGCAGGATATACAGGCGGTGCAAAAATGATTGATGCTCCGTCTAAATACTACAAAGCCGGGTTTAACGGCGCATGGCAAAACGGCAAGAATCTTATTTGCGTGTCAGCAAGCCGTATTGAAGAAAACGGAGAACTCACTCTTGTTATTGATATAACAGAGTGCAAGGATAATTTTCCTTCTGTGCTGACAAATTTCTTCCCGAAATTCAACGGTTTTTCAGCAAATTCAGGCCTATTCAGCGAATATGACACAGACAAAAACAGACTTGAAAGCGAATTCACGGGAGCATTCGGCTCCAATACGTGGTCATGGGATTTCGGATACGAAAGAGCTTTTATCGGCGTTACCGAAGCTGATGTCGATGCATATGAAATCGAACTTGTCAACGCAGGATTTTCAGGCTCAAGCGCAACAAGCATAACTGACGGATGTACTGTTGTTTCATATGACCTTGTTAAAGAAACCTCAAACGGCAAATATCTGGGCGTTTTTATTGCATATAATCAGATTCTGAAAACCATGGATATCCTATACACAAACGACGCATCGCTTTTAATTGAAATATAAAAAGCAAAACCCTCGGCTGAGCCGAGGGTTTTTAATTATTCGCAAAGAGTTATTTCATAGAATACAACGCCATTGGGTGAAAGAGACGTTTCAAGAATAAGCTCAGAATCAGTAACAGTATATGTTTTTTCGACCGGAACAAGGCGCGAACATTGAGCGTATTTATCACGAAGCTGCGTGAAATAAACCTCTCTCGCCTGTTCATTCTTAAGCGTTACATATGATTCAATCTGCGGGTCATCGGGTGACCATCCGAAACAGTCATCGCCGATACCGTAAGTTTTTCTGTCCTCAACCCATTCATCGAAATAGTTGCAGTTATCGTCAACTGTATATGCCGTTACGTTTACGGTTTTTCCGTTGAACTGAGGAAGATTTATTTTGAACTTAAGGTCGGCATTTTTATCATACTCAACATCATTTTTGAAATTATACGCCATGATTCGAACTGTACTGTTTACTTCATCATATGCTGCTACGGTATCAACCTCTGTTTTATAAAGCACGCCTTTTTGGGCATTTTCAACCGAAAGCCTTTTCAATCCCTTGAAAAGAGAAATGTTTTTGGCAACATGCCAGCTTACGGTAGGATAACCGTTGAAAAATCCGCCCGAAAGGTAACTCCATGACGAGAAATAATCACCGTTTGAATCGAAAATCTGTTTGTAAAGTCTTGCGTCATATGCCGCCTGATAAGTGTAACCGACCACTCTTGAAAGAAGCTGGGAATCATCCGCACCTGCGTTGTTTCCGCTGAGAATTCTGCCCTCATCTATTCCGAAAATAAGATTCTTAAGTCCTGCATCTTCTGCACAATTCTTAAGGAACTCTATTGTTTCGGGAAGAGTTTTTCCGCTTGTGTATTCGCCCGGTTCGGCATCATAAAAAGAGGCAGAAAGGAAACAGATTCTTGTTCCTTTTTCTCCTGTTTTATAATTCATTCCATTGGCGCAATGCTCAATGAAGATTTTTTCATCCCACAAGCCTTCCGTAACGGTCATGGAATGCGCACCCACAAAAACATCTTTACCGATTTTTTTCTGCAGTGCATCAACCGTATAGTCATAAAGCTTACAGTAAGCTTCAGCTGATTTTTCGGGAGATGCATCGGTTGTCATAAACCAAGCCGAATTTTCATATTCGGTCATAACTCCGAAACGCCAGGTCAGAACTTCTTCCGCACCGAATTCATCAACAAGCGCCTGTGCAATTGCGCACATATAATTATAGTAAACATTATAATCGTCGGGAGGATAGATATTCGTTCCGAAATACTCATCTTCACTCGCCTTCGCCGAATACTTGAGAGGAACACTTCCAAGCTTCAGATGAGGTTTCATGCCCATGGAGACGATACCTTTGCAATTTGCAATAAGCTTCGAAAAATCATAATCGTCAAGCACATCAAAATTATACGGGTCAACAAACAAATCTCTTGAAGCGTTTCCGCCCGTGCACTGCATGAGCTGAACATACTCAACAAAATCAGTGATATTATATTCCTCATTGATTTTCGGATTTGAAAACTCGGTTGATTCATATGCATTCCAGATATTTATGTTGCTCACGGCATTGGGAAGTATCTCTCCCTGCTGAGATGCATCAATATTGAATTCATAGTCATTTATTGTGTTTCCGCCCGAAAGAATAATGCCCGGCAATGCAATAATAGCAGAAAACAAAAATGCAAAAAATTTAATTATGGCATTCATATAATTTCCTCCAGAACAATTGTTGTTATGCTTTTTTCGGGCAAATTCACATTGTTTTCATATTTCCCCGAATAGATTTCTTCGCAGTTGGTTTCGGCATCCGTGCGATGGATATCCATCGACTTGTAACAGCCGTAAAGCTTGATATCCTTTGCTTCTTTGGCATTATTGACAAGAACCAGAACTGTTTTTCCGTCGCCTCTGAATGCGGTTGATGCAATCTGATTTTCCCCTTCGAGGCTGTCCATAACCGTAATGCGTGCCATGCCTTCTTCGATAAACTGCGTGAAGTGTTTGTACGCATAATATCTGTTATACATAACAAGCTCGCCGTTTACGATATCCATAACACCATCTCCGTTAACGGCTGTCCAGCTCTGCCACGAAACAGCGCCGAGAAGATTGAGGTCCTGAATGATGATATTTGCCATATAAAGACCGCTGTCAATCGTTGTTGAATCAATCGTCATGGGCAATTCGCACCATTCGCTCATTTCAAGCTTCTTATCCGGATATTCATTCCTGAATTTATCCCCCGCCAGGGTTTTAAGATGATAATTATTGTCAAGCCAATAGCTGTGACCCGAATAGGTATCGCAGAATTCATTGAGAATTTCGCTTGCAAAGAATTTATCTATGTATTCATAATAAGCAGGAGAAAGCTCTCCGCTTTCGGGTCCGCTGAGTTTATACGGTGATTTTCTTTCCTGCATCGTTACGGCAAAAAGCTCAAGAAGCTCTACTGCTTCATCTGCCGTATAATGACAGCCTTCCTGACCGACCCATTCACCGCCCCATGACCACTGAGGCTCATTTATCGGAGAAATCGCTGTTACGGGATAGCCTTCAGCGACAAACCAATCTGCGACTGTCAACACATAATCAACAAACTCATCATAGTTTTCTTTGGGAAGATTTGATACATTTTGTTCAAGTCCTCCCGATGCATGACCGCTCAATGTCATTGAAAAATGAGGGCTGTTACAGAAAAGAATGATTTCCTCTGCACCGTATTCAACCGCCCAATCGAGCATTCTTCTTGCATTGGCATCCCTTGTGAAATCATACTCATATTCCCCTGTTTCAGGATTTAACACATAAAAACTCTCGGTGCGTCGGCTTCTGTCCCAGATTCGGCAATCGGGATTATCCGCTTCTCCTCCTCCGATGTTATATCGGTAAATATCAAGTCCCAAACCTGTTTCGTCATCATAAAGAAGTCTTGCAATTTCCTTTGCGGTTTCTTCATCGTTTATCGTCTGCGACCACCAGCAAGAGCTTGTACCGAAAGATTCAAAAGTCTGATGAGTTTCATATTGATTTACGCCTATTGTCTGCGTTTTCTCATTTGTAAAAACAGAAAAAGTGAATGCCTGAAGAGCAGCAAAAACTATACAAAGATATTTCAATATCATCCAATCACTCCATTCCTCTATATTTTAATGTATATTGAAAATATATTCAAGCATTATTTTAATGTAATGCTCTTGACAAAACATAAAATTTGTTATACAATTCATTTAACAATTAAGTTAAATGTTAAACAAGTGAGGTGGTTATATGAGTTTGCAAAACACTCTTAAAGCACTCGCAGATCCGACAAGGCGCGAAATTCTCAATCTGCTGAAAAAAGGTGCAATGTCTGCGGGAGAAATTTCGGAAAATTTTTCCGTGAGTTTCGCTGCTGTTTCAAGGCATCTTTCCATTCTCAAAGACGCCGATCTTATAAGAGATGAGCGCGAGGGAAAATATATTTATTACGAACTCAATGCATCGGTTCTTGAGGAAATCATGCTCTGGATAACCGATTTGAAAGGAGACAGTCAGAATGATTAAGAAAAATTTAAAAATGCTGATTATAACATCCGTTGTTATTCTTCTTCCCATTATTGCAGGACTGATTCTGTGGAATAAATTGCCCGAAGAAGTCCCCATTCATTTTAATGCCCAAGGTGTTGCCGACGGATGGGGCGGAAAAGGAATGGCGGTTTTTGCGATGCCTGTTTTCATGCTCGCAATTCATTGGCTTTGTGCATTCATTACTTCTATTGACCCTAAAAGCAGAAATATCACTTCAAAAAACATGACCCTTGTTCTTTGGATAACCCCTGTCCTCTCAATATTTGTGAGCGGAATTATTTATTCGTTTGCTCTCGGTTACGAAATAAATATCAACACAATCTTTCCTCTTTTCTTCGGACTTCTGTTTATCGTTATCGGAAATTACATGCCGAAATGCAAACAAAACTATTCCATAGGAATCAAAATCCCATGGACACTTAACAGCGAAGAAAACTGGAATTATACCCATCGTCTCGCAGGAAAAACATGGGTTGTAGGCGGTATTTTAATAATTGCTTTATCTTTTTTAAAAACGGTATGGATTTTTATGGCAATAACGATTATAATGGTTATAATCCCTGTCATCGGGTCCTATCTTTTTAACAAAAAGGAGAATAAGCAATGATTTATGACACCATAAAAAACCTTAAGAGTTACTCGGCTATCAACCCTGCTTTTGAAGCAATTGCAAAATTCGTTGAAGAAAACGATATGAAGAATCTTGAGTGCGGCAGTTATGATGTTGCAGAAGGTATCAAGGTCGGAATTTCTGAATATACACCCGAAAACGGCGGCGACTACGAAGCACACAGAGATTTTCATGATTTGCAGTATGCAATCAGCGGCGGAGAATATATAGATGTGCTTCCTCTTGAATTCGCAAAAGACTCCACAGGATATAAACCCGACATTGAATTCTTCAAAGGTCAGACTGCAGATGCTTCAAGAATTGCTCTTGAAGAAGGTACTTTCGTTTTCCTTGCTCCTCAGGATACACACAAGCCCTGCATAAAAATGAACAGCGAAACAATCAAAAAAGCTGTTTTCAAAATTAAAATATAAGCTAAAACGGTGCAGAAAAAATCTGCACCGTTCATTTTTTATAATTCAATTTCTGCATCCAGACCGTCTTTAGTGAAAACATAAAGGCGGATTTTTTCTGCATTCTTCCTTACGTAAACTATTGCTTTTCCGTTATAGGTTGAGCGGTAGTTTTCAGCATAGCAGGTCAAATCATCAGGCTTACCGTTTTCAATTCCGAGAATTTTACCGTCGCCAATAATCTGATAATAAATAACCTTATCATCCGATGATGCAATATTTCCGTTATTATCAAGAATCTCCACCTCAAGCTGAACACATTTATCTGAGTTTTCATAAATATTGAAGCTGATTCTTTCTGCTTTTTCAGGAGTACAAAGCGAATCAACGGCATCTCCTGCCTTTGCAGTAAGAATGCCCGATTCATAGGGAAATTCCCATGTGACTCTGCAACCGTCTTTATCGGCTAAGACTTTTTCACCAAGGGATTTTCCGTTTACGAATAGCTCTGCCCTGTCCGAATTTGTGTAGCAGCTTACCGAAACCGTTTCACCTTCATTTGCAGAATAAACAAATCTGTCCGTCCATACACCGGTCTTATCTTTTGCGCCATTTGAAACTGCAATTTTAACAAAAATTTCCTCTGTCCACAATGCTTTGCGCTGATAATAAAGCGGTTTCTCGTTTCCGCATAAATCAAGCATTCCTGCCTGTGAAATTCTCACGGGCCAACCTCTGCATTCACCGAGAAAATCAATTCCTGTCCATAAAAACTGACCGCAAATATATTCGTTATCCCTGACTGCATACCAAGCTTCAGGCGAATGTCCGTTTTCGCTGCCGAATATCACCTTGTCGGGGAAGAGTTTATGGTCCTGCTCATAGAAATGCTCACGATAATTATATCCTGCAACATCAAGCTCATCAAAAAAGCCTGTCTTCGTTGATAATTCAGGGAAAGAAAGTGCAGAAAGGACAGGTCGTGTGCTGTCAACGGCATGAACGATATCTACAAGCTTTTTTGCAACCTTTGTCAAACGCCTTGCATCAGGTTTCTTGTCATCATATTTTCTTTCTTGCGCAGGCTTATTTGCATCGTTGTTACCCAAAACCTCATCGAAAAGAGGTGTAACATAAGGATCATTCGGATAGTCAATTTCATTTCCGATTGACCAGAGAATAATGCTCGGATGATTTCTGTCGCGAAGTACCATCGCCTCAAGGTCAGCCTTATGCCACATCGGAAAATCCTCGGCATATCCGAAACGCTTCGGCGGATAAACATTATGACCCTGCCACCATTTATTCTTTGCGCCTTCCCATTCATCAAAAGCTTCATCCATAACAAGCAGACCCATTCTGTCGCATAAATCAAGCAAATCGGATGACGGAGGGTTGTGCGCTGTTCTCAATGCGTTGCATCCCGCCTCTTTAAACTTTTTGAGTCTTCGTTCCCATACACTTGTCGGTACAGCTGCACCAAGCGCACCTGCATCATGATGAACACATACACCCTTGAGTTTTATGTTGACTCCGTTCAGATAAAATCCTTTGTCTGCATCAAACACAGCAGTTCTGACACCGAACGGAATATTTATTTCATCTGTGATTGCTCCGTTTTTAATAGAACGGCAACAAAGATTATACATAAAAGGAGTGTCAGGTGACCATAAATCCACATTGGGAATTTTTATAGATAACTCGCCTGTTTTTCCATCGGATTTGCCTTCAGCAACTGCTTTTCCGTTTTTATCTTCAACCGTAAATTCTGCCCCATCACATCCAAGTGTTTTATAATCAATATTAATCAATGCACTGTTTTCTGAAATTTCGGAGGTTGAAACAAACACCCCGTTCTTTTCAAAACAATTCATATCACAGATTTCAAGAGTTACATCTCTGTAAATTCCGCTTCCTGTAAACCATCTTGAATCCGCAACTTCGTTATGTTCGACACGAACACTTATTACATTCTCTCCCACACGGAAAAATTCCGAAATATCAAACGAAAATGTTGAGTAACCGTATGCCCAACCGCCAAGATAATTGCTGTTTATCCAAACGCGTGAATGTTTGTAAATTCCGCCAAATGTAATTCTGACTCTCTTCCCCTTAATATCATCAGGAAGTATGAAATGTTTTCTGTACCAAGCCGTACCGCCGGGAAGGTAACCTGTGCCGCTTGCGTTTGACTTGTCAAAAATATGTTCAACAGACCAGTCGTGCGGAAGATCAATAACTCTCCAGAAATTATCGTCATAACCCATATAATCTGCACTGACCGAATCTCCAAGATGAAATTTCCATCGTGAATTAATATTCAGTGTCTTTCCCATATTTTTCCTCCTGAAAACTAATCTCTTTTATTAATCATATTCCATCGAAACTATCATTTTTTTCGCTTCTTAACGGCAATCTTATCGCCTTTTTTTGCTGAAAGAATTCCAAATACGGCAATTGCCGCAAATCCCAATAAAGAAAAAGCACCTATAACAGTCTTTATTTTCGAACCGGTGGATAACCCGATTGTTTTATCTGTTTCATAGGTATTTTCAATTTCAGCGGATTCATTAATATTCGCAAAATCAGTTAACTCTGTTGTAGTGTTGTCCTCGGTAAATGTCGAGAAAGAATCATCGGTTGTAAAAATCGGCGGCTGAGTAATATAAACCTCTGAAACATAAACCTCTTTCTCATAGTAATAGACCTTGACAGGTTCTTTCTCTGTTTTAGGTGCTTTGGTAACTTTAACTGTTGTTATTTCAGGCTTTTCAGTTGTCCTTTTAACTGTTGTCCGACCGGTATAAAGAGGAGACGTTTTAATCTCAACATAAGGTAATGTATATTCTGTTGTAGTCGGTTTTCTATGCTCATCATTAACCTTAGTTGTCGTCGACTTTCTGGTTGAAGCCTTTTGTGTTGTAGTTTTCTTGGAGGTAGTTTCACGAGATGTTTTATCGGATTCGTAGTCAGGCTCTGTATTATTACCGGAAGGGTTGATAATCAGATTGCCGGTTTCTTTATAAAGTTCATTAATGACGGTAAAATCATAATAATTTGAATAATCTCCGTGAGAATCAATATACTGAACACTGCAATCTATCTGCTTTGGTAAACCCGATTTAAAGCCAACCCTGATTTCACAAGTTGCTCCTGTATTATTGTCAATCGTTATTGCACCGTCAAAACTATAATCATTAGTACCCTCGTGATAAACAGAGTCACATGATGTGATTTCATAAGCAGGAGCGCCGTCAATCGAAAGAGAAACACCAGAATAAGAATTGTCAGATTTCAGATCGGGATCTGTAAAAAGAAAACAAAAGTATAATGCGTCAGTATCATGATCAAATTTAATCTTAACAATTCCGAAATCGATGTTACAATTGCTTTCTCCGTCAATAAACTCATAGACATAAGACCCATCCCATTCTGTGCCGTTATCAATGCCATCAATTTTAAAAGAAAAAGCCGAGAAAGCAATCAAATACAAAAGAATAAAACATAAAAAAGCTGAAATAATCTTCTTCATTTCTAACCTCATTCAAAAAACAGTCATGAATATATATTATATAAGAAACAGACAATTTGCAACAAAAAACGACAAATTTTTATATAAACAACAAATAATAAATAAAACAATCTGAAAAAACAAAAAACCGTCTCAAAGAGACGGTTAAAAAACGATGTTATATACACCCTGAAAACTGAACAAAGATCTGACAGAAGAGTAAGGAAAAAAGGAACTAGATTAAATATGGTCAAGCCCTCGACCTATTAGTATTGCCAAGCTGAACGTGTCACCACGCTTACACATGCAACCTATCAACCTCATAGTCCATGAGGGGTCTTACTGGCTTACGCCATGGGATATCTTAT
>JAZSCO010000181.1:0-27995 GCA_045602965.1 Acutalibacteraceae bacterium
ATGGCTTCTGAAACAACTGCTGCAGCTGCAGGTGCGGTAGGCGTTGTTCGTCGCGATCCCATGGCTATGCTTCCTTTCTGCGGATATAACATGGCTGATTACTGGCAGCATTGGATTAACATCGGTGCAGACCTTGATCCCGAAAAAGCACCCAAAATTTTCAATGTTAACTGGTTCCGTAAGGATGATGAAGGCAACTTTATGTGGCCCGGTTTCGGAGATAATCTTCGTGTTCTTGATTGGATTATCGATCGCTGCGAAGGTAAGGTTGATGCAAATGAAACTGCAATCGGTTTTGTCCCCAAAGCAGAAGATATCAATCTTGAAGGTATAGAAGATGAAGTAAGCGACGCTCAGCTTAAAGAACTTCTCAGTGTTGATACTGCTCTCTGGAAGGACGAGGTTGCAGGTATTGAGGAATTCTATGCAAAGTTTGACAGACTTCCCAAAACACTTAAGGACGAACTTGATACACTTAAGGAAAACATCAGCAAATAATCGTATAATAATTAAGGAGCTGCTTTGTGCAGCTCCTTTTTTATATTTTAATTTTATCTAATACTTCTCCGACTTTGTCATGGATTACAAGCCCGAATTCTGAATCCATATCTGTTTTATTTGTATTAATCAAAACGAAGTATTTTCCATTAAAATATCGAATAAAACCTGCAGCAGGATAAACTTTGAGCGATGTTCCCGCTACAATAAGCATATCAGCTTCCGCTATGGCATTTATAGCGTTGAAAATAATTTTTTCATTAAGTGACTCTTCATATAAAACAACATCGGGTTTGATTATTCCGCCGCATTCACAACGGGGAATACTTTCTGAGTAATAAACAGAGTTGAAATCATAAATCTTTTTGCATTTAACGCAATAATTTCTCAGCGAAGAACCGTGAAGTTCATACACAATCTTACTTCCCGCCAGCTGATGAAGACCGTCTACATTTTGAGTTATGACAGCTTTCAATTTTCCTGACTTCTCAAGTTCTGCTAATTTATAATGTGCCTTGTTTGGTTTTGCGTCGGGAAAACAAAGATACTTTCTGTAAAAATCATAAAATTCTTCTGTATGATTTTCATAAAAAGTATGGCTTAAAACATCTTCGGGTGAAAATTTATAATTCATTGAATATATTCCGTCTGCTGAGCGAAAGTCTTTAATTCCACTTTCAGTGGAAACTCCTGCACCGCCGAAAAATACAATATTTTTACTTTCGTTAATCATTTCATTTAAACGTTTAATAAAATCCATTTCATATTCCTCCGTGACAATTTAATAATAACTGCAAAATACTACTCCGTCAAGTTGTAATACAACAAAATATTGATATTTTTTTATTGCAATATACAAAATATGATGTTATAATGTATAATGATTAAATTGTACCTTTTGTGAGATAATATAATTATTGAGTCTTTCGAAAGGACAATGATTTATGAGCAACAAAAACAGAAAAAACAATTTTTTTCTCCCTTCACCACCTTGGCAAGCTCCTGATTTGAGCAGTGTCAGAAGTGATGATACCGATGATTCTTCTGCAATGAACGGAATTATCGAAACGGGTTCCGTAACTGTAAAAAAAGGGGAATATCTGATTCATTGTCTGACTGTTATCGGTCAGATTGAAGGACATTATATTCTTCCGGCACAGAATAAAACGACAAAATATGAACACGTTATACCACAGCTTGTAGCAATTGAAGAAAGCGATGAGGTTGACGGTCTTATTCTTATTCTGAATACAGTTGGCGGAGATATTGAAGCGGGTCTTGCTATCGCTGAACTTATTTCAGGAATGAAAACTCCGACAGTTTCTCTTGTTCTTGGTGGCGGTCATTCAATCGGCGTTCCTCTTGCTGTTTCCGCTGACCGTTCTTTTATTACTCCGTCAGCAACAATGACCATTCATCCTGTAAGAATGAACGGACTTGTTCTCGGTGTGCCTCAGACTCTGTCTTATTTCGAACAGATGCAAGAAAGAATAGTACGCTTTGTTTCGGATAATTCCGATATCAGCCCTGACAGATTCCGCGAAATGATGCTTGCTACCGGTGAACTTGTTATGGATGTCGGAACTGTTTTAAGCGGTGAAGCGGCAGTCAAAGAAGGTCTGATAGATTCTCTTGGAAGTTTATCCGATGCTCTTGGTTATCTTTATGATTTGATAGAAAATAAATTATCTCCGAAAGGATGAAATATATGGCGACTACTCAGAATAAAAAGAAAAAACCTGTTCAGTCCAAATCGTCTTCATCTTCAAAAAAATCAGCTTCAAAAAAATCAGCAAAGAAAACGGCTTCAAATTCATCGAACCGTCAGATGTATGCTGTTATTACTGCTGCATTAACTTTGTTTTTCTTAGCAGCGATGTTTATAAAAGGTGAAGGCGGATGGATTAATATTCATAATGCTATTTTCGGAATTTTCGGCTTCTGCGCTCCGATTATTGCTTTTTTGTTAGGCTTTATAACTTTTGTACTTGCAAAGGACAAGCCGCTTGGAAGTGCGTCGGGTAAAATTATTGGTATTTTTTCAATTATGATTTTTCTCGGTGGCGCAATACATATAATTATTAATGATGCCGATTATTTAGTCGGAAACACATTGAATATTCAGATTGCCGATGCATGGAGTAATTATTCTTTCTTCGGTAACGGTGGTGTAATAGGTGCGATTGCCGGTGGACTTGTTTCAAAACTCCTTGGTCGAACCGGATCAATAATAACACTTCTTCTGCTGGTTTTTGTTCTGGTTATGTTAATGACCGGAACCAGTTTAATGAATCTGTTTAATATAATCAGAAAACCTGTTAAGAAAGTCAGTGAGTTTGCAACCGAAAAAATTGAAGAGTCTGCCGCAAAACGTGAACAGGCTGAACAGGAAAGAGAAAAAGAGAAGAAAGAAAAGAAGGGCTTCAGACCTCCGGAAGTTCCCAGCGATTTACCCGATGATACTGAAGATGATTTTATTACGGATGAATCTGCATTTGAGCCTGTTGACGAAGGTCCTATTCCTGAATTACCCGTCGTTAAACTTCCTACTGTTGAAACCGAAGATATAATTTCAGATACAATTGAAGAAGCTGTAAGAGAATCAAAACCCAAACGTAAAAAGAAAGCTCCGCCCGTTCCTGACGGTGAACCTGTTTCTGAAGTTGAGGACATTCCTTTTGAAGTTCTTCCCGAAGCTCAGATTAATGATAATCCCGGATATATTTATCCGCCGATTGATTGTCTTAATCTTATTGAAAAAGAATCCGGACTTGATAATATGACCGAGATGCAGCTTGGTGCACAGAAGCTTTTAACAACTCTTGAGAGTTTTAAAATAAAAGCGGAAGTTACCAATATTTGCAGAGGTCCTTCTGTAACAAGATACGAGCTTGTACCCGAAGCAGGTATCAGAATTAATAAAATCACTAATCTTTCTGATGATATAGCTCTTCGTCTTGCTGCAACAAGTGTTCGTATTGAAGCTCCCATTCCCGGTAAAGCTGCTATCGGCATTGAAGTTCCCAACAGTGCTAAATCAATGGTTACAATGCGTGAAATTATCGACACACCTCAGTTCAGGGATTCAAAAAGCAAGCTTACCGTGGCACTCGGTAAGGATATTACAGGCAATATTATTTGTGCAGATCTTGCTAAAATGCCTCATCTTCTTGTAGCGGGTACAACAGGATCTGGTAAATCTGTATGTCTTAACTCAATGATTGTCAGCATTCTTTATAATGCTAAACCCGACGAAGTTAAGCTTCTTATGATTGACCCGAAAATGGTTGAGTTTACAGTTTATAACGGCATTGCACATCTCGAAGTTCCCGTTGTGTCCAATCCCCGAAAGGCCGCAGGTGCACTTGGTTGGGCTGTAGGTGAAATGGAAAAGAGATATAAGCAGTTTTCGGAAAACAGCGTTAGAGATATCAAAGGTTTTAATAAGCTTTGTGAAACCAGAACCGATCTTGTCAAGATGCATCAGATTGTAATATTTATCGATGAGCTTTCGGACCTTATGATGGTTTCTCCCAAAGAGGTTGAAGATTCCATTCAGCGTCTTGCACAGATGGCCAGAGCTGCAGGCATTCATCTTGTTATTGCAACTCAGAGACCTTCGGTTGATGTTATTACAGGCATTATTAAAGCGAATATTCCTAGCAGGATTGCACTTTCCGTTTCTTCTCAGGTTGACTCAAGAACAATTCTTGATGCAGTCGGCGCTGAAAAACTTCTCGGAAACGGCGATATGCTTTTTGATCCTGTAGGCGCAACAAAGCCGACCCGTATTCAGGGCTGCTTTATTTCCGACGCGGAAGTTGAAAGCGTTGTTAATCACATCAAATCTCAGCTTCAGACAACATATAATGAAGAAACCATGCATGAAATTGAAGCTAAAGCTGCTGCATCAGAGGGTGCAAAGAAAAAAGCTAACGAAGAAACTGATGAAGATGATTTCGATCCTATGCTTAACGATGCAATCGAAGTTGTTGTCAATGCAGGTGCCGCTTCAACAACCATGCTTCAGAAAAAACTTAAACTCGGTTATGCAAGAGCATCCAGAGTTATGGATCAGCTTCAGGAAAAGGGTATTGTCGGACCTTCTGAAGGTGCAAAACCCAGAGCGGTTCTTCTCACCAAACAGCAATGGTATGAGATGCAAGCTCTTGCAGACGGTGCAGGTACCGCACCTGATATAGATGATATTTTTGCGGATGATGACGATTATGCAGGATCGGATGATGATTTTGAATAATTCAAACTGTTTTTTACCTGTTACAAAAAAGAAATGACTGAAAGAGGATGGGAACAGGCTGACTTTGTTTATGTCAGCGGCGATGCTTATGTTGACCATCCTGCTTTCGGTGCGGCAATAATTACCAGGGTTCTTGAAAATGCAGGATTTAAAGTGGCGTTTCTTGCCCAGCCTGACTGGAAAAAATCCGATGATTTTACCAGATTCGGGAAACCCCGTCTCGGATTTTTCGTCAGCAGCGGTAATATAGATTCAATGGTCGCTCATTATACTGCCGCGAAGAAAAAACGCAGTTCGGATTACTATAGTCCCGGCGGAGTGTTTGGCATGAGACCTGACAGGGCTGTGATTGTTTACTGCAATAAAATCAGAGAAATATACGGTGATGTTCCGATTATTATCGGTGGTCTTGAAGCATCGCTTCGTCGCTTTGCGCATTATGATTATTGGGATGACAAAATACGCCGTTCAATCCTGTTCGATTCTCAGGCAGACCTTCTCTCATTCGGAATGGGTGAAAGGTCTGTTCTTGAAATTGCTCAAAGACTTGCATCAGGTGAAAGTATTTCTGAAATACGTGATATAAGAGGTACTTGCTACAGCGTTGATGTTCGCGAAACTCCTTACTATGGAACGGAATGCCCTTCATTTGAAAATGTTTGCAATTCAAAAAAAGAATATGCAGTTTCTTGCAGAATTCAGCAAGATGAACAGGATTTTTTCAGAGGAAAAGCAATAAAACAGCGTCACGGCAACAGAATGCTCGTTCAAAATCAACCTGCCATTCCTCTATCGCAGGAAGAGCTTGATGAAGTATATGCATTGCCGTATATGAGAACATATCACCCGATGTATGAATCGGTAGGCGGAGTTCCCGGAATTGAGGAAGTTCGTTTTTCGATTGCTCATAACAGAGGTTGTTTCGGTGCGTGTAATTTTTGTTCGCTTGCTTTTCATCAGGGACGTTATATTACAACTCGAAGCAAAGAATCGATTGTTAATGAAGCAAAAATTCTAACGGAATTACCTGATTTCAAAGGCTATATTCATGATATTGGCGGTCCGACCGCCAATTTCCGTCAGCCTTCATGTACCGGTCAGGAAAAAAGAGGTCTTTGTAAAGGTAAAAAATGTCTTGCACCGACTGTTTGTCCGAATTTGAAGTCAAATCATTCGGAGTATCTCGATATTCTTCGTGAAGTTCGTTCTTTACCTAAAGTTAAAAAAGTATTCATACGTTCCGGAATCAGATATGATTATATGCTTGCTGATAAAGATGATACATTTTTCAGAGAGCTTGTTGCTCATCATGTAAGCGGTCAGCTTAAAGTCGCTCCGGAGCACTGTTCGGCAGCGGTTCTTGATAAAATGGGTAAACCTCACATTGAGGCTTATCTTGAGTTTTCAAAGAGATATTTTAAATATTCAAAGCATGAAGGAAAAGAGCAGTATCTCGTTCCGTATCTTATGTCTTCTCATCCCGGAAGTACACTTAAAGAAGCTGTGGAGCTTGCTTTGTTTCTTAAAAAAATCGGTATCAGACCTGAGCAGGTTCAGGATTTTTATCCGACTCCGGGAACAATTTCTACGTGTATGTTTTATACCGGTATAGATCCTTATACAATGAAAGAGGTCTATGTTGCCAGAGACCCTCATGAAAAGGCAATGCAGAGAGCTCTTTTGCAATATTTTAACCCCAAAAATAAAGGTCTAGTTATTGAAGCTTTACGAAAAGCGGGAAGATATGATCTTATCGGTTACGGCGATAAATGTCTTGTGACGCCTAATAAACCGTCAAGTAATCATGCTCAAGGAAAGGTCGAAAATAAAAAGTCTTTTAAAGCCTCAAAACAGCTTAAACGGAGATGAAAATGGTGTTATCAAAGAAAAAAATGATATATCTTGTTGTGATATTGGTCCTGTCTGTTATCACGGCTGTCGGTTCTTATTTCGGCTTATGGGGTTATTATTCAGCAGATCCCGGAAATACTCTCGGCGAAGGTTCTGAAAATGTTTCAGGTATTTCAGATGAGGGCTTTTCTGTACATTTTATTGATGTCGGTCAGGGTGACTGTACCCTTGTTATCTCCGACGGAATGACGCTTCTGATCGATGCCGGTGAAAACGGACATGAATTGGATGTTATCAATTATCTCCGCATTATGAAAATTGATAAACTTGATTATATTATTGCTACTCACCAGCATTCCGATCATATAGGCGGTGTACCTGAGGTTCTTGAAGTATTTGAAGCTGATAATATTATCATGCCCAGATTGACCAAAGAACAGACACCTACAAATTCGACATATAAATCTTTTTTAACTGCTTTGCAAAATTCCGATGCCAAGATTATTTCTGCTAAACCCGGTTTGAAGTATCAGCTTGGTAATTCTGAATTTGAGATTCTCGGACCCGTTACAAATGATTGCGAGGATATCAACAGTATGTCGGCTGTAACTAAAATCACTTACGGAGAAACTTCTTTCCTTGTTACCGGTGATGCCGAAAGAGATGAAGAACTTGAAATAATTGAAAATGGCGCGGATCTCGACTGTGATGTTTTAAAAGCAGGTCATCACGGTTCGTCAACGTCATCCTGTAAAGATTTTCTTGATGCAGTGACACCCGAGATTTGTGTTATTTCATGCGGTGCCGATAATGATTACGGACATCCTCACGATAAGGCTGTTAACCGTATTATGAAACATACCGATGAAATCTATCGAACCGATATCTGCGGAAGTATTGTCATGACAAGTGACGGAGATAATATTGAAATCAAATTTGAAAATCAATAATTTATGGGGTGCTCTTTATGAGAAGACTTCCGAGTGAACCTGATTCTGAGAAATATAAGCATACACAATTTCAGATATATCAGATACAAAAAATGTTTCAAAACAGAATGACTGTTATGATCATCGTGTCTTATCTGTGTCTTTTTGCTATGTTGCTTACTTTTTTCTTCAATAGTTCTTTATGGAATAATTTCAAGGACAGATTCAACGGTGTTGATTGCGAAGTTATTGTCCCTGATTTTGTAAACGGAAATACTGTTCTTATAAAATGTGGCGATGAAATATCTGTAATTGATTCAGGCTCTGCTGAACACAGTGAAGAGTTGATGCAATATTTGAATAATAATAAAATTAACAAGCTCGAAAATTTTTTTGTTTTTGAAATAAATGACGGATATGAAAGTGTTGTTGCAGATATAATTAAATCCGTTGATATTAACAGTTTTATTGTTCCACCGTACAATGAAATCGATGGTTACACTGAAATTGACGAGATGGTTTTGAGTTCGGAAAAATTTCATTTAAATTCATTTAATGGGTTCGGATTTGATGTAGAGGGTGTTTTGGTTACCGTTCTTGATGAAGAAAACTCCTCGTTGAGAATAAGCTTTGGTGAAAATGAAATTCTTGTATGGAACGGCAAAGACGGTCAAAAAGAACTTGATTTTATTGATTCAAATAGTGCTTTAAATTTTGATATGTTACTGATAAATAACAGTCAGGTGTTTTCAGAAAAGCTTATCGAATTTTTAAAACCTGAAATTATTATTTCTGATAAAGATATAAACATTGAATCTTCTGATTTGTCAGCTGAATTTTACAGTACATCTATAAACGGCGATATTATAATTGAAAGCAATGAAGTTGATATAAAAATTAAATGTGAAAAACAATGAGGTGATATCTGTGTTTTACAGTATTGAAAAATTTGTTGAAGAAGTTGCCGTTTGTATCGGTGATAATGAAGAGTATCTTCTTTTGTCGGTTGATCATATAATCGGAAGTTACGGAGTAGGAAGCATCATCAAGGAAGATGAAAACGGTTATTATATTACTGTGCCTGAAGAGGAAGAAAAGCGCAGAAACGAGAATTTTGAACTTGCAGAAAGCCTCTTTGATGAATAAACCGTAAATAATATTAAAAAAGCGACAGATTGTTCATTTTACTCTTGAATAATCTGTTCTTTTATTATATAATAACAAATATATGTTCAATATGGAGGAATATGGCTTGTCCGATATTTCAAACAAAAATTCTGTTTCCGTTCCTGCGGAAGAAATTGCAAAACAACTTGAATATTCCGCTCTTGTTCGTGAGTTGATTGAGCAAAGGTATCCGGATTCTCCCAAAGCATATGTTCATACTTATGGATGTCAGGGTAACGTGTCTGACGGCGAAAGACTTGAGGGTATGATTGAGGAAATGGGGTATGTGCTGACAGAGGATATTGATGCTGCTGATTTGGTTTTATATAATACGTGTGCAATCCGTGAGCATGCTGAAGACAGAGTGTTCGGTAATGTCGGTGCACTCAAACCCCAGAAGAATGCGAACCGTGATTTAAAAATTGTTCTTTGCGGATGCATGATGCAGCAGGAATGGGTTGTTGAAAAAATCAAAAAGAGTTATCCGTTTGTAGATATTGTATTCGGTATTCATGTTATGCACAGACTGCCTGAGTTTCTTTATAATAATCTTGCAAGGGGAAAAAAAATTCGTGAATTCCCTGAGCACGACGGAGTAATAGTTGAAGAATTGCCTGTTCACCGTGACAGTGAATTCAAAGCATGGCTTCCGATAATGTACGGCTGCAATAATTTCTGCAGTTATTGTATTGTACCCTATGTCAGAGGAAGAGAAAGAAGCCGTGACCCCGAAGCAATAATTGAAGAAGCAAAACAGCTTGTTTCACAGGGGTATAAAGAAATTACCCTTCTCGGTCAGAATGTTAATTCATACGGTAAACATCCGGACTACGGCTGCAATTTTTCAGAACTTCTTCGAAGGCTTAATGATATTGACGGTGATTTTATAATCAGATTTATGACTTCGCATCCTAAGGACTGTACTTATGAATTGCTTGATACCATGGCATCGTGCAAAAAGGTTGCAAGGCATCTTCACCTTCCGTTCCAAAGCGGAAATAACAGAGTGCTTTCCGAGATGAACAGAAGATATACCAGAGAAAAGTATCTTGACTTGCTCGGATATGCTTATTCTGTTATGCCGGACTTATCTGTAACTAGCGATGTTATTGTAGGTTTTCCCGGGGAAACATATAACGAGTTTCTTGATACAGTATCTTTAGTTGAAGAAGCAAAATTCACTTCAATGTATACATTCATCTTTTCATCCAGAAACGGTACAAAAGCCGCATCAATGCCGGATCCGGTTTCTAGAGAAGAAAAGGGAAAATGGTTCAGGGAGCTTCTTGATGCACAGGAAAAAATTGCCGCTGTCAGAACAGCTTCAATGGTCGGAAAAACTTACCGTGTTCTTTGTGAAAGTGTCAGTAAAGGCGGTTTAATTGAAGGAAGAACGGGCGGAAATATTATAATTGAATTCCCTGCAGATGAATCTGTTATCGGTTCATTCCGCGATGTTAAAGTTACAGAATCGCTCACCTGGATTTTAAAAGGAGAGCTTCAATAAGTTAATACGTGCGTTTATCGTATTATATAAATTTATTTTAGTTAGGAGAAACAAAAATGGACGTAATTGCAAAAGCAAGAGAACTTGGCGCACTCCTTCAGCAGGACGAGCGTTACACTAATCTCATGGCAGCACAGAAAGCTAATGAAGAAGATACAGCTCTTAATGAGCTCATCTTGAAGATTCAGCAGGTTCAGATGTCATTCCAGCTTGAAGCACAGAAAGAAGACAGAAACGATCAGAAGCTTGAAGCATATGACAAAGAATTCGGCGAAATCTATGGACAGATTATGGCTAATCCCAATATGCAGGCTTATGAAGCAGCAAGAGCAGAAATTGATAAGCTCATGCAGTATATTAATGCGATTTTTGCACTTTGCCTTCAGGGTGAAGATCCTGCAACTTGCGAACCTCCTCAGGAGCATAACTGCGGCGGTGAATGCTCATCCTGCAGCGGTTGTCATTAATTATTGATTTGGGGGTCACTTTATTGTGACCCCTGCAGAAGTTTTTGAAAGGTATGGTAATATCATGGCAGAGCTTACACCCATGATGAAACAATATTTCCAGATAAAAGAGAATTATCCCGACACAATTCTTATGTTCCGTCTGGGAGATTTTTATGAAATGTTCTTTGAAGATGCAAAGACTGTTTCGGCGGAACTTGATCTTGTGTTAACAGGACGCGATTGCGGTCAGGAAGAAAGAGCACCCATGTGCGGTGTTCCGTTCCATAGTGCCGATTCATATATTGCCCGTCTTGTTGCAAAGGGATATAAGGTTGCTATCTGTGAACAGCTTGAAGACCCTGCTCTTGCAAAGGGTATTGTAAAAAGGGATGTAACCCGTGTATTAACACCCGGTACGGTTATTGAAAGCACAATGCTTGATGAGGGAAAGAATAATTTTCTCGCTTGCATTTATGCTTCTGATAAATCGGTCGGTCTTTGCTTTGCTGATATTTCCACAGGCGGCGTACATCTTACGCAGTTTGAAAGGAAGAATTCGGAGAAAAAAATTATTAACGAACTTGGCAGATTTGCACCGAGCGAAATTATAATTAACTCTGATGTTCTTAAGCTCAATCAGGTTACTGAATTTGTCAAAACCAAACTTCATTCATCCTGTGATTTGCTTCTTGATGATAATTTTGATCTTTCAAAAGCCTCTGCAAAAATTCTCGGTCATTTTAAAATTTCTTCACTTTCTGAAATTTCACTCATTGATGCCGACGCTGCTGTTTGCGCGTTGGGAGCTTCTATGGAATATCTCAAGGAAGTTCAGAAATCTGAACTTGAAAACATCAGAAACATTGATTATTACGGTGAAAGCAGTTTTATGCGTCTTGATGTTTCAACGCTTCGAAATCTTGAAATAACCGAAACCATGCGAAACAGAGAAAAGAGAGGCTCTCTTCTCTGGGTTCTTGATAAAACCAAAACTTCTATGGGTAAGAGAATGCTCAGAAGCTGGCTTGAGCAGCCTCTTTTGAATATAGCCAAGATTACCAAAAGACATAATGCGGTTTCGGAACTTGTTGAGAATCCGTCAGTCCGTGAAGATCTTATTGAATCGCTTACGGGTTGTCAGGATATGGAAAGACTTATTACCAGAATTGCATATTCTACTGCCAATGCCCGTGAACTTAAAGGTCTTTCTTTGACACTTAACAGACTTCCCGGAATTAAAGAGATTCTTTCATCGTGCAAAAGTACATTGCTTAATGAACTTTGCAATGAAATCTTAACGCTTGATAAACTTGCCGAAACAATTGACAAAGCAATTGTGGACGAGCCTCCTTTTTCGGTACGTGAAGGCGGAATGATTAAGGAAGGATTCAACGAAGAACTTGATTCTCTCCGCGATATTGTTGCAAACGGTAAAGGCTATATTGCCGATATTCAGCTTCGTGAGCAGGAAAGAACAGGAATTAAAAAACTCAAAATCGGATATAACAGAGTGTTCGGATATTATATTGAAGTTTCTAATTCATATAAAGAGCTTGTTCCTGATGATTACATACGAAAACAGACTCTCACCAATTGCGAAAGATTTATTACTCAGGAATTAAAAGAGCTTGAATCAAAAGTTCTTGGTGCGCAGGATAAAATCGTTCGCTATGAGTATGAAATATTTGATTCTATCAGAAAAAAAGCTGCCGAACATCTTTATGAAATTCAAAAGACTGCTTCTGCAGTTGCTTCAACAGATGTCCTTTGTTCGTTTGCGAGAGTTGCGTCAGAAAATAACTATTGCTGTCCTACAATGAATGCGGATGACAGAATCGTTGTTACCGACGGCAGACATCCTGTTGTTGAAAAAATGATTGATTTTCCTTTTGTTCCGAATGATACTGTTCTTGATTGTTTCGATAATCGCTGCGCAATTATAACCGGTCCCAACATGGCCGGTAAATCAACATATATGAGACAGGTAGCTCTTATTTCGCTTATGGCACAGTCGGGAAGTTTTGTTCCTGCTCTTTCGGCAGAGCTTTGTGTTGTTGACGGAATATTCACCAGAATCGGAGCTTCTGATGATCTTGCATCCGGTTCATCAACATTTATGGTCGAAATGAACGAAGTTGCTGATATTCTCAAAAATGCGACATCGAAGAGTCTTATAATATTTGACGAAATCGGCAGAGGTACTTCTACCTTTGATGGCATGAGTATTGCAAGAGCAGTTCTTGAATATTCTGCAGACAAGAGAAAACTTGGCGCTAAAACGCTTTTTGCAACTCATTATCATGAACTTACCGATCTTGAAAAAACCGTTCAGGGAGTTAAGAATTATAATATAGCCGTTAAGAAAAGGGGAGATGATATAACATTTCTCCGCAGAATAATTTCCGGTTGTGCAGACGGCAGCTACGGTATTGAAGTTGCGAAGCTTGCAGGTGTTCCCTCAAGTGTTGTTGAAAGAGCTAAAGTAGTTCTTCGCGAACTTGAAGGCGAAGGTCTCAAAGTTCCTGTTCATCATTTTGAAGCTGACGAACCCGAAATGCAGATTTCTTTTGGAAACACCAATGCAAATGATATAGTAGAAAAACTTAAAAATATTGATGTCAATACATTAACACCGATTGAAGCCATGAGTGTTCTTTTTGAACTTACCAAACAGGCTAAAAACTGATAAAGGAGGGTCCTTATGCCGAAAATTAATGTTCTTCCGAAGCATCTTGCCGAACTTATTGCGGCAGGAGAAGTTGTTGAACGTCCTGCTTCGGTTGTTAAGGAACTTCTCGAAAATTCAATTGATGCAGGTGCTGATAAAATTACCGTTGAAATAAAAAACGGCGGAGTTTCTTATATCAGATTAACAGATAACGGTTGCGGTATTTCGAGGGAAGATATCAGAAATGCTTTTGTCAGCCATGCGACAAGTAAAATTTCTACAGCCGATGATCTTAATTCCATTTTAACTCTCGGGTTCAGAGGCGAGGCTCTTGCAAGTGTCGGTGCTGTTGCGAGAGTTGAGGTTATGACAAAAACTGCCGATGAAGAAATCGGTACAAGATATGTTTTTGAAAACGGTGAAGAAATTATTCTTGATGATGCCGGTTGTCCTGACGGAACAACAATGATTGTCAGAGATTTGTTCTTCAAGACACCTGCACGAATGAAGTTTCTTAAAAAAGATGTTACGGAAGCAAATGCTGTTGCAAGCGTTATTGACAGAATTGCTCTTTCTCATCCTGAGATTTCATTCAGATTTATCCGTGAGGGTAAACAGGTTCTTATTACAAGCGGCAGAGGTGATTTGCTTACTTGTATAAGAGAAATATTCGGAAAAGAATTTTCTTCTGATTTAATTCCCGCTGATTATTCGGATGTCGGTATAAAGGTCAGCGGATATGTTTCAAAGCCTTCCGCTGCAAGACCTAATCGCAACATGCAGTTTTTCTTTTTAAACAACAGACTTATAAAAACAGGTACCGGAAGTGCGGCGTTATCTGAAGGATATAAAAATTCAATAATGGTCGGAAAATTTCCGTCTTGCATTCTTAATATTCAGCTTGACCCTTCTTTTGTTGATGTTAATGTTCATCCCTCAAAAACCGAGGTAAGATTTTCTGATGAACGACCCGTTTTTAATGCTGTTTATTGTGCGTGTAAGAATGCACTTTCCGCAGGTGATTCTCCTAAAAAAGCTAAAATTAATACATCAGATTTTTATAAAGAACCTGAAAAACCTGCTGAACAAATTAAAATTGTTACTCCTTCGAAACCTCAAAATGATTTCTGGCAGCATGTTCCTGTTGATTCGGTTGCACCTCAAAAACCTTTACCGATTAAAATAAATATTTCAGAACCGTCTGAAGAAGCAGTTATAGTTGAAGAACCGACATTTATCATTAAAGCTCTTTCTCCAGAATCGGAATTGGAAACAGAAGAAAAAGTAAAAGTTGTTTTTCCTGAAACATCAACAAAAATATATAATTCAGAATCTGTTAAGATTGAAGAAGTGGAAAAAACAACACCTGAAACAGACTTTATTGAAGAAGAATTCCATCTTATTGGAGAAGCTTTTAAAACCTATATTCTTTGTGAATACTGTAAAAAAATGTTGATTATCGATAAGCATGCGGCTCATGAGAGAATTATTTATGAAAAACTCAAAAAAGAAAACGGTGAGCGTTCTCCTCAGATTCTTCTTTTGCCTGTTACCGTTACTCTTTCAAAGGATGAGTATTCGGCAATTCTTGAGAATATTGATCTTGTAAATAATTCCGGATTTGAAGCTGAGGATTTCGGCAACGGATGCATAATAGTCAGAGAATGTCCCATGGAATTATCAGCGGATGATATAGAAGATGTAATTTGTGAAATTGCCGGTAGATTTGTTGATAAAAAGCAAGATGTTTCATTTGAAAAAATGGATTGGATTTTCCATTCTGTTGCTTGCAGAAGTGCTATAAAAGCAGGTAATTTTACTTCAAGGCTTGAAATGGAGCGTTTTGCAAAACAGCTTCTTTCAATGCCGGATATAAAATATTGTCCTCATGGCAGACCTGTACTTATTGAAATGACTCAAAGAGAGTTGGAGAAGAATTTTGGCAGAGTTTAAAATACCTCTTATTGCGGTTGTCGGTCCGACAGCTTCGGGAAAAACTTCGCTTGCAGTTGAAATATGTAAGCGTTATTGTGCTGAAGCGGTGTCTTGCGATTCCATGCAGATTTATAAAGGAATGGATATTGCAACAGCTAAACCGACTTTAGAAGAAATGCAGGGGATACCTCATCATATGATTGGGTTTTTATCCCCCGATGAACCTTTCAGCGTTGCAAAATACTGTGATATCGCAAAAAAAATAATATTTGATATTCATGACAGAAATCACAAAGCCGTTCTTGTCGGAGGAACAGGTCTGTATTATTCATCTCTTGTTGATAATATAGAGTTTTTGCCGGAAGAAACAGATTTTGAATATCGGGAAAAATTAAAAAAAGAAGCTGAAGAATTCGGAGCACAGTCGTTGCTTGATAAACTTTATGAAATCGATCCTAAATCGGCAAAAGAACTTCATGTCAATAATCTTGGCAGAATTATTCGTGCTCTTGAAATTTATCATACAACCGGTAAAACAAAAACTATGCAAAATGAAGAATCGCTTAAAAATCCTTCGCCGTTTAAAGTAACTGCTGTTTGTCTTGACGCCAGAAACAGACAGTTTCTTTATGACAGAATAAATAAACGTGTTGATGTTATGGTTGATTTGGGATTACTTGATGAAGCAAAGAGTTTTTTTGCTTCAGAAATAAGTCATACAGCTGCTCAGGCAATTGGTTATAAAGAACTTGAGCCTTATTATAAAAATCAAAAAACATTTAATGAATGCATTGAGAATCTGAAAATGCAAACCAGAAGATATGCAAAGCGTCAGCTTACATGGTTCAGACGGGATCCGAGAATGAATTTTCTTTATATTGATGATTATTCTACATCTGATGAACTGCTTGAAGCTGCATGCGAAATAATTGAGAGGAGGAATAATGTTTGAACGGAAAGGACAGGTTATTAAAAGTTCTTTCGGTTTTGGCGGTAATAATTATTGCGGTTTTCTTTGCGTCTGAAATTTACGGTTTATCCGCACGAACATATTCAACTCAGATTGTTTATGAACAAACTGTTCTTGATACGATAGACGCAGAGATGTTTGTTATCCGAGAAGAAACCGTTTTAACTGCTCCGACTTCCGGAGTAATTATTCCTTTGGCTGATAATGCTGAAAGAGTAAGTAAGGGCAGTGCTATTGCTGCGGTGTTTTCAAGTGAAGAGGCAGCAGAAAATTATGTTGAACTTCAGTCTCTTCAGAACAAACTTGAAACTTATCAAAAAATTGACGGTCAATTAAAAATATCGAATATTGATCTTGATAAACTGACGAATGAAATTAATTCAGAATTCAAAAAAATTCTTGATTACAGTTATAATAATGATTATTCTGCTCTTGATGATACAAAGCTTTCATTCAGTGAAAAGCTTTCAAGAAAACAGGTTTCGCTTGACAAGGAAGTTGACTGTGCCGCTAAGATTGCTGAGCTTCAGGCTGAGATTACCGCTTTATCATCAAGCAGCACACCTTCTCAGATATTAACAGCCGAAGCATCCGGATATTATGTTAATAAAGAAGACGGATATGAAAATATAATTTCAGTTGAAAATATCAATGACTTAACCGCTGAACAATTAAATGATGCTTTAAAAAGCGAAAAAAAAGAATCAACAAACGGTTCAATAGGAAAAATTATTGACGGTTATAACTGGTATGTTGCTACTCTGATTGATTCAGCGAGTGCTTCTGTTTTCGAAAAAGGAAAAGCAGTCAGTCTGATATTCGGTGATTCGGACGAGGACACTGTTTCGACTTATCTTCATTCCGTAAAAAAAGTTAACGATAAAGAATCGCTTGTTATTTTCAGATGTACTCTAATGAATGATAAGCTTATTTCATTACGAAAAATAAGCGGAAAAATTGTTACCAGTAATTTTACAGGTTTAAAAGTTAACAGAGATGCGGTCAGAGTTGATGAAAACGGAAACACCGGTGTTTTTGTCAGAAGAGGTAATATTGTTAACTTCAGAAGTCTTAATATTGTTTATTCTGAAGATGAGTTTGTTATTGCCGTTAAACCCGGCGAAAACAGCGACATAAAACTTCCTTATCCACATCTGAAGCAATATGACGAGGTTATTATCTCGGGAAAGGAATTGAAGGATGGAATGGTTATCTGATGAAATTCGATTTAAGAATATTGAAGAAAATCTGAAAATTATTCGTTCCGATATTTCAGATGCCGCTGATAAATCAGGCAGGAATATTGATGATGTTTCGTTGATGGCCGTTACTAAAACTGTTGAAAGTAAGTTTATTAATCATGCGATTAGTAACGGAATTAAACTTATAGGGGAGAATAAAGTTCAGGAATTTCTTTCAAAAGAATCCGAGCTTAATTTGACAAATGTCAATGCACATCTGATTGGACATCTGCAGTCAAATAAAGTAAAAAAAATTATCGGAAAAGTTGAAACAATTCAATCCGTTGACTCTGTTTCTATTGCAAAAGAAATCGGGAAACGCTCGTCTGAAATTGGCTTTACAACAAAGATTTTGCTTGAAGTCAATGCAGGAAATGAAGAGAGTAAGTTTGGTTTCGGTTATGATGAAGTATATGAGAAAGCCTGCGAAATCTCTGAAATTAACGGAATTGTGATTGACGGATTAATGTGTGTAGCCCCTATTTTTGAAAAAGAAGCTGAAATTCGAGCAATTTTTTCAAATATGCACCGTCTGTTTATTGACATTCGTGATAAAAAAAGAGATAATATAAATATGAATGTTCTTTCGATGGGAATGTCGGGAGATTATAAAGAAGCAATACTCGAAGGCGCCAATCTTGTGAGGATAGGTTCTTCAATTTTTGGCGCAAGAATTTACAGATAATTTTTAGGAGGAATTATTATGAACCTGAAAGAAAAAATCAAGCAGTTTATTAATGTTACCGATGACGATTATATCGACAGTGCTGAATCAGATTATACAGATGATTTTGATTATGAGCCTGCTCAGGCATCTGCTCCCGAAACTAGACATCAGCCTTCCAGAGCCAAAACGGAAAAAGTTTCTTCAAATTCAGGAAATGTAGTTAATATCAATTCTTCAAAACCTAATTCTGCTCAGCCCAAGCCTCATGTTGTTTTCAGAAAAATTGACAGATTTGAAGAAGTTGGCGAAGTTGCAGATGTTCTTAATGATAAGAGAATTGTTATTCTTAATCTTGAAACATGTCCCAATGATGTTTCACAGAGAATTATCGACTTCCTTTACGGCGTTGCATATGCAAACCATGGCGATTTCAAAAAAGTTGCAGGCAGAGCCTACATAATTACGCCTTATAATGTTCCCGTTTCCGGTGAACTTCTTGATGAACTTGGTGCAAACGAAGATATGTTTCAGTAATAATTGAGAGGACAGGTGTTCAAAATGCTCAGACCCGAACAGATTACCAATGTAAAATTCACTCCCGTCAGCATGGGAACATACAGTGCAGATGAGGTTGATGCTTTCCTCAGAACTGTTGCTGAATCCTATGACGAGTCTCTTAATCAGAATAAAGAACTTATCAAGAAAATCAGCATTCTTGCTGAAAAAATTGAAAGCTACAGAAATGACGAAGAAGCTATTAAACTCGCTCTTCTTGATGCTCACCGCATGGCGGAAACAATCAATAAGAATGCCAATACAAAAGCTGAAGACATCATGACTGATGCCGAAACCAGATCAAAGATTATTCTTGACGGTGCTAACAGACAGGCGAATCAGACAATAGAAGAAGCAAAGGAAACCGCAAAGGATATTATTGAAAACGCCAGAACTTCCGTTGCTGCTTTGACTGAAAGAGCTCAGCAAGAAACAGAATCAACAATCAGAGCTGCTCAGGCAAAAGCTCAGGATATTATTGCTCAGGCTGAAGAAGAAGGCAAAAAGATTATCGGTAATTATAAAGAGTCATATGAATTTTATTCATCCGAACTCAGCAAGGTTAAGGCTGAAACTCTTAAGTTTAAAGAGACTATTCAGGAGCTTTGCAAAGGTCAGCTCAGTCTTCTTGACGGAATGCCTGAATTCATTGCTGCTGTAAATGCCGTTTCTGCAGTTGCCGAACAGGTTTCCGAAGAAACTGCTGAGACAACCTCATTTGAAACTCCTGTATCTGAAGAAATTCCTGCTGTAATTGAAGAAGCAGAAGTAATTTCTGAAGACGATTCTGATGTACTTGTTGAGGAAGAAGCAGTTGTTTCTGATGAAGAAGAAATTCCTGAATTTGTTGAGGAACAGATTTTTGAATCAATTGAAACAGAAGCTCTCGAATCTTTTGAAGATTTTGAAGAAATTACTGTTGAAGAAAATGATGCTCCTGATTTTTCTGCCGATGACATACAGAGTGATGTTATATTGGGAGAAGAGGATTCTGACTTTGATGATGATTCTCTTCCGGAAATCAATCTTCCTGAAGCTGCGGATGATGAGCCCGTTGCTTTTGCTCCTGAAAGCATAAATCCCGATTATGCCACCGTGGACGAAGAAGAAGATGATGATGATGATGATCTCTTCGGATTGATTGATGATATAAAATTTGATGATATTTCCGGCTCTATTTCATCTGATATTGATGATTTGCTTCCGGATACATCAACTGATGATGACGAAGATATGTTTGACGGATTTAAGGTTGATCTTGATTCTATTGAAGATATTAATCCTGACAGCGACGATGATGAAGATGATATATCATCGCTTTTTGACTCAATGTTTGATGATTAATTTTGAGAGGGTAATATGTTTCAGGCAATTTCATTGGCGGTTATTGTAATTTTAGTTGCGATTGACCGTCTGACAAAATATTTAGCGGTTACAACGGTTAAAATTGACGGACCGAAAGAATTCTTTTTTGGTTTATTCCGGTTCAGATATGTTGAAAACACAGGAGCTGCATTCAGCTCTTTTTCGGATAACACAAAAATTCTGACTGTTTTTACTGTTTTGATTATTATTTTTTGTCTGATATTGCTTTTTTCAAAACGATTAAAGCCTTTGTTTGTTAATGCTTGTCTATTGCTTGTTACTGCAGGCGGAATCGGAAATGTTATTGACAGAATTTCTTACGGTTATGTTGTTGATTTTATAGAACCGTTATTTATTGATTTTGCTGTTTTTAATTTTGCTGATTGCTGCATAACAGTTGGTGCATTCATGCTGATCGGTTATGAAGTGTATGAATTGATATCCGAGCGTAAGAAATCAAAGAAAAATGATAAATAGTATTAATACAATAGAATATAATGAATTAATTTCATTTGAAATCGATTCTGTTACAAGCGGCGATAGACTTGACAAAATCCTTTCTGTTGTACTGAATGATTATTCACGTTCGTTTATACAGAATTTATTTTCGGATAATCTGGTATTATGTAACGGAAAAGCTGTTACAAAGAGCTTTAAACCTAAAAACGGAGACATTGTTAGTTTTACTGTTCCTGAGCCGAAAGAGCTTTCTCTTGAGCCTCAGAATATTCCGCTTAACATTGTTTATGAGGATAATGACCTTCTTGTTGTCAATAAGCCGAGAGGAATGGTTGTTCATCCTGCCCCCGGTAATTATGATTCAACATTGGTTAATGCGTTATTATGGCATTGCAAAGGCAATCTGTCAGGTATAAACGGTGTTGTTCGTCCGGGAATTGTTCATAGAATTGATAAGGATACAAGCGGTTTATTGCTTGTTGCAAAGAATGATTCTGCGCATATTTCTCTTTCATCTCAGATCAGTTCTCATTCGCTTGACAGAGAATATCGTGCTGTTATTCACGGACATCTGAAGACGCATGAAGGCACAGTTGATGCACCGATAGGCAGAAGTCCGAATGACCGCAAAAAAATGTGCGTAACTAATCATAATTCAAAAAATGCCGTTACACATTACAGAGTAATTGAAGAATACAAAGATTTTTCTTTTGTTGCTCTTAAGCTTGAAACAGGGCGTACTCATCAGATAAGAGTCCATATGTCTTATCTTGGTCATCCTGTTGCCGGAGATTTTGTTTACGGACCGAAAAACGGTGTTACTTATTTGAATGGTCAGTGTCTTCACGCAGGAATAATCGGGTTTGTTCATCCGTCAACAGGGGAACATATCAGACTTGAATCGTCTTTACCTGATTATTTCGTTGATTTTCTTGGGAGAATTAATAGATAATGGATAATAAAAAATCGCTTTCAAATTGGTTAATCGCTTCTGATATAGACGGAACGCTTAATAATAAAATCAGAAAACTTCCTCGCAGAAACGAAGAGGCTATTAAACGATTTGTTTCAATGGGCGGGAAATTTACTCTTGCATCGGGCAGAAATCCCAAATCTATGGAAAAGCATTTCAAGAAATTTGCGATTGATGATACTCCTGCCGTTGTTATAAATGGTGCCGGATTATATGATTTCAGTAAACAGGAAATGATTTATTTCAGCTCAATGAGTGAAGAAGGAATGAATCTTGCAATTGAAGCTGCCAAAAAATATCCGTTTGTCGATGTAATTGTCGTAGCAAAGGATATGATATATATAACCGGCAGCGGATGGTTTGGCAGATTTTTTGTAGCTTCCGGAAATCTTAAGCATCAACATATCAAAAATATTGATGATGTACCTAAGGTTGATTGGGGAAAGGTTATTTATTCAGGAATACCTTTTCATATATCAAAAGTTAAAAAACATTTTGAATCTATGGTTGATCCTGATTTGACGCTTATGTCGTCATCGATTGCAAGCTTTGAAATTCTAGCAAGAGATACTCATAAAGGCACTGCTCTTATGAAACTTGCTGAAATACTCGGAATTGATAAGTCTCATACAGGAGCAATCGGTGATTACTACAATGATTATGATATGTTAAAGGTTGTCGGTGTACCGGCTTGTTGCGGTCAGGCACCTAAAGAGTTAAAAGAAATCTCGGAGTTTGTTTCTTGCCATTGTAATAATGGTGCAGTAGCAGATTTCCTTGAATATATTGAAAATAAAAAGTTATAATAAATTTTAATAACTATGGCAGGAGGCGACTGTGATGGATACAGTTATCAGAAAACAGTTAAAAATCAAGGCTTGTAAAGCAAGAATGGGAATCATTGAAGGTGTATTCAATGCTAAGTCAGGTCATCCCGGCGGTTCACTTTCATGCGTTGATATTGTAACATATTTATATTTTAATCATATGAATATCGATCCTCAGGATCCTAAAATGGAAGACAGAGACAGATTTGTTCTCTCAAAAGGTCATGCAGCACCTGCTCTTTATTCTGTTCTTTCACTCAGAGGATTCTTCCCCGTTGAACAGATGAAGACACTCAGAAAGAGTGACTCAATGCTTCAGGGTCATCCCAGCATAAAGTATACACCCGGCGTTGATATGTGTACAGGCTCACTTGGCCAGGGTATTTCTACTGCTTGCGGTATGGCACTCGGTGCTAAACTTGACGGAAAGAACTTCAGAGTATTCACCATTCTCGGTGACGGTGAAATTCAGGAAGGTCAGGTTTGGGAGGCAGCAATGTTTGCTTCTGCAAAGGGTCTTGATAATCTTGTTGCAGTTGTTGATAATAATGGACTTCAGATTGACGGTAAGATTTCAGAAGTTAATTCACCTTATCCTATTGCTGAAAAATTCAAATCGTTCGGTTGGAACGTTATCGAAATTTGTGCTCACAGCTTTGATGAAATTGATGCAGCTTTTAAAGCCGCTGCAGATTTCAAGGGTAAGCCTTCTGTAATTGTTGCAAACAGCGTCAAGGGTAAAGGTGTTTCATTTATGGAAGATCAGGTTTCATGGCACGGTACAGCACCCAATGCTGAGCAGTATGAGCAGGCTATGAATGAACTTACACAGGCTCTTGCTGAGCTTGAAGCATAAGAAAGGAGCGTTAATTATAATGGCAGATGTTGTAAAAACCGCAACCCGTGATGCTTACGGAAAGGCTCTTGTTGAGCTTGGCGGAATTAATGATAAAGTTGTTGTACTTGATGCAGACCTTGCAGCTGCAACAAAAACCGGTATGTTCAAAAAAGCATATCCTGATAAGTTTTTTGATTGCGGTATTGCAGAAGGAAATATGATGGGCGTTGCTGCAGGTCTTGCTGCAACAGGTTATACTGTTTTTGCAAGTACATTTGCTATGTTCGCTGCCGGCAGAGCTTTTGAACAGGTTAGAAATTCAATTTCTTATCCCGGACTTAACGTAAAAATCGGTGCTACTCATGCCGGTATTTCCGTTGGTGAAGACGGTGCCAGCCATCAGTGCTGCGAAGATATCGCTCTTATGAGATCAATTCCCGGCATGACTATTATTAATCCTGCTGATGATATTGAAGCTCGTGCGGCTGTTTTGGCTGCTGCAGAATATGAGGGACCTGTTTATATGAGATTCGGTCGTCTTGCAGTTCCCAGAATATTTGACGAAGATTATAAGTTCGAATGGGGTAAGGCTGTTGTTCTTAATGAAGGAACAGATGTTACCATTTGTGCAACCGGTCTTATGGTTAATGAAGCAATTGAGGCTCAGAAGATTCTTGCTGAAGAAGATATTAGCGCTGAAGTTATCAATGTTCATACCATTAAACCTCTTGATTCTGAAACTATTCTTAATTCTGCTGCAAAGACCGGAGCTATAGTTACTGCTGAAGAACACAGCATTATCGGCGGACTCGGAAGTGCTGTTGCAGAAGCAGTATGTGAAAACGGAAAAGCTGTTCCGGTTATTAAACTCGGCGTAAACGATGAATTCGGGAAATCTGGTCCCGCTGTTGAACTTCTTCATATTTACGGACTTGATGCACAAAATATTGTTGAAAAGGCTAAAAAGGCTGTTTCGATGAAATAAATTCACTTTCAGGCGGCTGTTCCTTTTGGAGCAACCGCCTGTTTAAGAGGTGTAAGATTTGGATTTTAAATTCGGGAAGGGAATAAACAAAAGAGTTATTTTTTTTGTTGCGGCTGCTGTTGTTATTGTAGCTGTAATTGCCGCGATAATTATCTGTTTTACTGTTTTTTCGGGTAATGCACCGTCAAAAAACGGAATACTTGTTTATAAAAATGATACAGGCTATGTTATAAGAATCGGTAAGCTTGAGTGTGATATCTCTGATAAATCTGCGAATGATTTTAAATGCGACTCGGAAAATAACAGAGTGTTCTACACGGTTCCTTCGTCATTTTCTGACGGTTTATATGATTTGTATTATGTAGAAAAAAGTCGCAGTGAATTAAAAAAACCAAAAATTATTGATTATGGTATCGAAAAAAATTATATACTCAATTCAGGCAAAATATACTATTTAAAAAACAATTCAGATTTTAATGCAGATGATGCTTTTTGCTGTGATTTTAAGAGTTCAACTGTAGAATCTTTTGCATCAAATGTTGAAACAATATATCCTCTCAGTAACTCAAATACAGTGTTTTTTATAAAACTTCACGGTTCTGAGCGGGTATTATATAAATATTCGGGTGAATCTAATATTGAAGTAAGCAGAAACATCTCAACAATTCATTTATATAATGATTGTGAAATTCCTCATATTCTTTATGAGGTCAATTCGAAAATTTACAGCGGAATGACAGAACTTTACCGTTCTGAAGCGGAAGGTGCTCCCGAATTAATCTGCGATAATACATTTAAAATATTGTATGATGAATATACCGCTGACGGAAACCTATACTATTTTACTTCTTCAACAGAAAATATTTCATGGAGTTATGTAATTGCTGATGCATATTCAGAGAGTGATAAAACAATTACCAAGCCCAAAAGAGATTCTTTTTTATCTATTCTCGGTATTTCGCTTGAATATAATCAGAAGCTTCGTGAATATCAGGATAAACTTGTCAGGGATGAAATAAGAAAAGCTCTCAATGAATCCGTTGATAACGGTGAGTTTACTGCTCCTGTTTATAATGCTTTTGCTTATAATTCAAGCGGTAGCCATAAAGTTGCTGAAAATATCAATCCCCAGAATGTTTTGGCCGTATCTTCCGATGGTTTCCCCAAGATCATATTTGAAAACATGGAAATAGTACAGAGTTCAACGGATATGTCCACTCTTGTTGAGATCGCTCAGCGAAGTTCAATGGCGGAAGTTAAGGAATATGCCCGTAGTATTATCAGTGACAGTATTAAATCAACCGGAATAAAAATCGCAGGATGCGATGATTTGAACAGATTTTCACATGATCTCACTGGTTTTGAAAAGAATAATACCTTATTTACAATATCAAATGACGGTAATAGGATTTTCGCTCTTACAAGTGATTCTGCGGGCGGACGATTGAAATTATATTCATGTGTTCTCGGTTCGGACCTTACACCGTCAGCTGTTTCAAATATCAATAACGGCATCTCGGATTATTATTTCATTGATAATTCAATTATATATTTGAAATCTGATGTAGGTAAGAATACAGGAGACATTTACTCATATTTCGGTGAAGATAATATAAAGATTTCAAATGCAGCGAACGCACTGAAAGTTGAGAATGAAAAAGATATTGTTATTCTAAAGAATTATACTGATTCGTCTTTCGCTTCAACTGCTGATTATTATATTATTAAAGAATCAAATGAAGAATTGCTTGCTGAAAAAATATATACGAACAGTTTTGTTGTAAACAATCTTGGTGAAATCGCTTATATATCAGATACTGAAAGCGGCAAAAAATTATTCGTTTATTCAGATGGAAAATCTGCTGAAATTTCGGATGATGTTTCGGAATTATTTTTGTTTAGTTAATTTTTGAAAGGAAGAAAGATATGGGTTCTGATCAGATTTTTAAAAAATCGGTATTGGGCGGATTTAAAAAAGAAGCTGTGCTCAATTATATTGAGCAGCTTCAGTTTGAGATAATTGAATTGAAAAGAGAGATCTCAAATAAACCTGACTTAAGCAATGAAGTTGAATCATTAAAAGCTATAAACGAAAATGCAGCTTCCGAAGCTGCGGCTCTTACTGCAAAAAATGATGCTCTCAAAGCTGAAAATGAAGCTCTTTCTGATAAAAATGATGAATTAATTCAAGAGCTCGAGAATGCCCGAAAAACGATATGCGAATATGAGGAAAAGCAAAAAATATTTGAAGAAAAGATAGGTATAATTGAAGAAAAATTTGCACTTCTTTCGAGAGGTTATAAGTCAAAAGAAAGTTCAGGTATAGATTCGGAAGCAGTTAATAATGCCAAAAAAGAGATTTCTGCTGTTAATGACGAAATCACTGCTGCTTGTATTGATTTTGCAAAAATTTCATCTGTTCTAAAATCGTCTGCTCAGAGTCTTATTGAAATTCTTTCTGTTATTTCTGAAGACGAGGATGAATAAAATGTCGGAATATTGTATTAACATAAGTGAACTTGGTGAATTTGTCCATATTTTAAAAGCGGGCGACAGAGTGTTATTAAGCGGTAAGGTATACACATCAAGAGACGCAGCACATAAAAGACTATTTGAGTATCTTGACAACGGAAAAGAATTACCGTTTGAACTTAAAGGAGCATGTATTTATTTTGCGGGACCGACACCAACTCCAGATGGAATGATTATCGGAAGTTGCGGACCGACAACATCAGGCAGAATGGATTTATATTCTCCGAGACTTCTTGATCTTGGTCTTATTGCTATGATAGGAAAAGGGGAAAGAAACGCTGATGTTTGTGATGCAATTGTCAGAAATAAGGCTGTATATTTCTGTGCTGTCGGAGGTGCCGGAGCTATTTGTGCAAAACAAATTAAGTCATGCGAGGAAATTGCGTTTAAAGATTTAGGTTGTGAAAGTATCAAGGAGTTGATTCTGGATTATTTTCCGGTTATTGTCGGAATTGATTCTAACGGCGGTAATTTATTTAATAATCACAAACCACCGGTTGAACCGGTGGTTTGACTAACCCCTAAAAGGGGTTGATACAGGCTTAGCCCCTGAAAGGGGCGTTGAAGGTTTAGCAGCGCATTACAATCACTGGCAGCCGCTCACGAGCGGCTGTTTATTTTTGCCTACTTCGTCTTGCTACCCGTGAACGGGTCTATGTACTCTTTCATTGTAACTTGGTCTGCTGCGTAGTCTTCTTCTATTTGGTTTCTTATGTATTCTGCTATTGCCTTTTTGTTTCGACCGACTGTATCTACGAAATACCCTCTGCACCAAAAATGGCGGCTTCCGTACTTGTATTTTAAATTTGCGTGTCGGTCGAAAATCATTAAACTGCTTTTCCCCTTGAGATATCCCATGAATTGTGATACACTTATATGCGGCGGAATACTCACCAACATATGGATGTGGTCGGGGCACGCTTCTGCTTCAAGTATCTCTACTCCCTTTTGTTCGCACAATTTTCTCAATATCTGTCCTATATCTTTCTTTAACTGACCATATATTTCTTTCCTTCTGTACTTTGGTGCAAAAACTATATGGTAGTGACATCTGTATTTTGAATGTGCCGAACTTCTTATTTCTTTGTTATCATTTTTCATAAATTATCCCACCTTGTATTTTCGTAAAGCGGCTGCCAAACCATTACTATTATACTTGGAGGTTTGATTATCTTTCAACCTTTCGGGCTTGCTTTGAGCTCGCCCGTTTTGGCTTTGCTGAAGCCGTCTTTAACCCCTGGTAGAACCAGGGGTTTATTTCCACACCTGAAGGCACCAATTTTAAAGGGAATGTTTCACAGCGAAACATTCCCTCATTTTT
>JAZSCO010000182.1:0-8547 GCA_045602965.1 Acutalibacteraceae bacterium
GTGAGACGGGTTCTTGATATAAACAAAGCGGAAAGACATATAAGGGGAGGGCTTGCAACAAAACAAAAATTTTCAAGTAATATATAAAATATTGTTGAATTTCAAATTAATGTATGATAAAATTATTTTGAATCAAAGGAAAGGACTTGATTAAAATGAAGCAACTTAAAATCGGCATCATCGGTGCCGGCAGAATCGGTTCCCTTCATGCAAAGTCGATAACATACAATGTTCCGACTGCAACGGTTGTCGGAATCACGGATGTTTTCAAGGCAAACGCAGAAAAAGTTGCCGCTGAACTCAACATCCCCAAGATTTATAATGATTATAAAGAAATGCTTGCAGACCCCGAGGTTGAGGCAGTTCTTGTTTGTTCCTCAACGGATACTCATGCGGATATCGCTATCGAAGCCGCAGAAGCAGGTAAGCACATTTTCTGTGAAAAGCCCGTTGATCTTACTCCCGAAAAGGTAAATGCAGTTATCGCCGCAGTTGAAAAGGCAAAGGTTAAGCTTCAGGTAGGCTTCAACCGCCGCTTTGACCATAATTTTGCAAACGTGAGAGCAATGGTTAACGACGGCAAAATCGGCGATGTTCACATCGTTAAAATCACTTCAAGAGACCCAGCACCCCCGCCGGCAGAATATTCCGCAGTCAGCGGCGGTATGTTCCTTGATATGACAATTCATGATTTCGATATGGCACGTTTCCTTGCAGGAAGCGAAGTTACCGAAGTTTATGCAAATGCAACCTGCCTTGTTGACCCCGCAATCGGTGAAGCAGGCGATGTTGACACAGCGGTTATCAGCCTTAAGTTTGCAAACGGTGCGGTAGGCGTTATTGATAACAGCCGACGTGCAGCTTACGGCTATGACCAGAGAATCGAAGTTTTCGGCAGCAAGGGTGCAGCCGTTGCTTCAAACGATACACCCACAAACGTTGTATTTATGGGTGACGAAGGCGTTGTTGCCGATAAGCCTCTCTATTTCTTCCTTGAAAGATATATGCAGTCCTTCAGAGATGAAATGCTTCAGTTTGTAGAGGCTGTTATTGAGGATAAACCCACTCCCACAACAGGTGAGGACGGTCTTAACTCAATCCTTGTTGCTCTTGCAGCAAAGAAATCCGTTGCAGAAGGCAGACCCGTTCAGCTTTCTGAAATGATGTAATCATAATAAACTTAAAACCTCCCGTGATTCGTTTCACGGGAGGTTTTTTGTGTAATTGCAGAAGATTACCTGAATCATTCGATTTTCTTGATTTTTATGGTTTTTCCACCCATTACACCCTGATTGGTTTTGGGTTATTCATTGATTTCAATTATATGCTTTTCAAAATACATTTTCTGCTGTTCTTCAGTTCCGTAAACATAATCAACATTATAGATATAATACGATAATTTTTTCTGCTCTTCCATAATGTTTGCAAATCTTTCGCGGCTTATATGGAAATAATCAATGAAATTGAGAACGTTGAACCCATCTGTACCGCCGTAAAGCTCCTTAAATTCCTCAAAGCGATCTTCTCCGACAAAATCAATAAGCGATTTGTGAATTGTGAAATATCTGTCGGTGTGAATCGTGTCGCCTTCAGGACGTATCATAACGCTTCCCGAATCGGGGGCAGGGTTATCGTCTGTAATAAAATACTCGTTTGTTGCGTAATCGTCTGCATACCATCTGTCGGTGTTGAAAAAATCTTCATAATCTATACCAAAATCCGATGCGTGAGAGCCTACAATTACCCAAAAATCCTCTTTGGGTATTCCAAAATAATCGGTAAAAAAGCGGATGTTACAATCTTCTGTACGTCCGAACATATCGATAAACTTATCAGACCATCCGGGAGCGTGCTCATCAACATAAGTAAGGAAGCAGCCGTCAATAGCATGATAACAGTATTCATGATTGCATAACAGATAATCGCTACCGACATTTTCTTCGTGTGAGTCCGTGCTTGTTATTTCTCCTGAAAATATGCTTGTTTCATTGTGAGCAGGAAAATTTGTTGTTGCAGGTTCTATAGAAGGATTGTTTGTTCCTCTTGTTCCAAGAACCACGGCAATTAAAACAATTGCAAATGCTGCAGCAACTGCAATATATTTATAAACCGATAATTTTTTCTTGCTGTTCGGAAAAGAATATGCATCCGATATCAGATCGTCATCAACAAGGTTGATGGCTTCATTTAGCATAAGGTTGGTCATATATAATATCCCTCCGTTTCAAGATGCTTCTTCAGCTTTTTTCTTATGTTAAAAAGAATATTTGAAACCTTCTCTTCCTTGAATCCGTAATCGGCAGCTATATTCTTAACGGAATCATAGTACCAATAACGGCGCAAAAATATGTTCCTGTGGGTTTCGTTTTGTTTTCTTAAAAACACGCTGATAATCTTACTGAGTTCCGCTGTGTCATAACTCATTTCTGTATTTGCTGACGAAGATATGCAATCGTTCAATTCGTTAAGAGAAATCAGCATTTCAGGTTTTCTCTTTTGTGCGGTTAAATGTTCCAATCTTTTGAAAGACAGGTTTTTGACTATTCTGCACAGAAAAGCAGAAAAATTATTCGGTCTTGCATCGGGTATGGAATTCCAGACCGTCAGATACGAGTCATTTACGCATTCTTCGGCATCACTGATGTTGTTCAGAATATTGTTTGCCAAACGGTTGCAGAGCTTGCCGTATTTAATGTCGGTTTCTTTTATTGCGTTTTCGGAACGTTCCCAAAACAAACCGATTATTGATGCATCGTTCATTTTTTATTCTCCTTTCTTTTGAGGTTCCTCAACTATTAGTACGATTTTTCCGTTAAATCTTTTAAATTTTGTTTTATTTTTTGTATAAAACAATAAACAGCCGTTCAAATGAGCTTTTCTCTTTTAAACGGCAGTTTGGTTACTTCATCTCTTCAATTTTTTTATTGTAAAACTCAACATAATTATCAAATCTTCCGATTTTTTCTTCGCCTTCCATAGCGGCTAAAAGCTTCAATGCTCTTTCTGTTTCCTCAACCGCCTTTTCTTTTTTGCCCTCAGACAGGTAATATTCAGCGATTTTCCACATCATCTGAATGAGAGTTTCAAACGATATCCATTTCTGTTTTTCGGCAGCTTCATATTTCGGCTTGCCGTCAAGAACAAAAGCCATTTCCGAAAGCTTGGTGAAGTATATTTCGGGTATCTGCTCCAACGCCGCAACAGCGCTCTTAGAATCACCCTTTGCACTGTAAGCATATGCAAGAAAACGCAGTGCGTCATACTTGACTTCATAGCAATTTGTCTTGTCGATAAGTTTTGAAGCAAGTGCAATTGTTTCATCAGGGTTTTCGGTGTAGTTTATAACATAAAGAAGATTGTTCAGCAGAATATCATTGTCGGGATATTTCTTTAGCCCGGATTCAAGAATTGATCTGCCTGTTTCGGGGTCTGTTTCTCTGAGTTCATATGATTCGTAAACAAGCTGTTTGATTTCTTTGTCCTTTTCTGATGAATCGTAACATAAAATTTCATCTGTTGAAACCCCGAAATAATTTGCAAGAGCGGGTATGATTGTTATATCAGGAAGTGCGATATCGTTTTCCCATTTACTGACCGCCTGAAAAGATACTCCGATTTTTTCTGCAAGCTGTTCTTGTGTCAAGCCTTGTTTTTTTCGCAGTTGCCTGACTTTACTGCCGATTCTGATTTCCATGAATAATCTCCTTTTGGAAAGGTTTAAGAATGTTTTTATAATTTAAGTATAACGAAAACATCGGGATATTCAATAAACGTTCAAACGAGATTTTTCAACCCAAGGTGGAAAATAAAAAAAGTCGGTTTTCACCGACCACCAACATTACCATATTATCATATTTGTTTATCAGAGTCAATAGGCTCTATGTGATTTATGGTCATATCAACCAAAATTCTCTGTTTTGAATAACGGAAAAGCAACAACTTTGTACAATATTCCGTCTTGAAAACGTGCAAAATTCATGCTATATTATAGTCAAGGAAAGGGTGATACCGATGAACAGGTAAAAACCTGAAGACCTAAAAGCTTAAGAAAATAAAAAATAAGCTTGAACGTCTTCACCACGGATTAATCAAAAGTATCGGAGAAAGTTCATAGCAGAAAAAACAAAAAACAACAGCAATGAGCAGAACGAAACAAAAAAGATTAATACCGGACAATACTAAGAAAGAGAGGTTATCCAAAGATGTTAGATATCAAGAATTCAATGAAATAACCCTTGGCTGATTGTGTAAAGAAACATCAGTCAAGGGTTATTTCTTTTTGTGCGTAAAACAATTATCATATTTTCTCTTTTCTGCAAAAAACACTTGATTTTTTGATTTATATGTAATATAATCTTTCAAGTGTCAATTCAATAAAGTTTTTCGGGGTGTAGCGCAGTTGGTAGCGCGCTTGGTTCGGGACCAAGAGGCCGTGGGTTCAAATCCCGCCACTCCGACCATCTAAACTCCTTGTATATCAACGGTTTTGCCGTTTATGCAAGGAGTTTTCTTTTTGCGAAAATCCCCAAGTGACTAATAAGTGACTACAAATCCGCAATTTTTATTATAAGACAAGAAAAATCCGACTGTTTTCACAGCCGGATTTTTTGTTAAATGTTAATGATTTTTATGCTTGATTTTATACGCTGTTCATTTGTGAGGTGGGTATAGATATCCATCGTGGTTTTTATGTCTGCATGACCCATGAAAGCTCTTGCTGTCTGCACATCAACACCCGAATCATACAGCAGTGTCGCATAATTATGTCTGAGAAAATGCGGGGTGATATCAGTATCCTCACCGAATGCATAAGTAATAAAATTTATCCAATTGCGACGGAACTGTGAGTACGAAAGCGGATTACCGTTTGAATCCTGAAAAAGATAATCGTCAGGATCTCCCTTATAATATTCACCGGCTTCCCAGAAATACAACAATCCTTTCAGGTTTTCAGGAATAAATATTTCTCTTGTGCCTGCGTCAGTTTTTGGGGCGGTGATTTCAGCTTTTGAATTATTAGGATAAATAACCTGTTTGTTGATTGTTACAAAATCTCCCTTAAAATCTGAATGTCTTAAAGCGAGTGCTTCTCCTCTGCGTAGTCCGAGGTAGTATAATACACCACCGAAGAGTCCGAAAATATTGTCTATGCAAGCTTCTCGATATTTCTCACTTTCAGAGGGTGTCAGATATCTTCTTTTTTTAGAGGCAACTCCGGAAATTTTCAGACCTGCAGCAGGATTTCCTAAAATTAATTTATTGTTCTGGGCGGTTTCAAACAGCGAAAAAAGAACTGATTTAACTTCTTTTACAGTCTTTTTAGAATACGGTTTATTATTAGGACCGTAGGTTGAATTTGCTAAATTGTTCAAAAGCTTTTGTAACTGAATCTCTCTAATGTTTTTAATTTTTTGTTTGCCTATAAACGGTAAAATATGTTTTAACATATCATTATAAAAATTTTCAGTATTTTTTGTAACTTTCGCTTTGTATGTCTTTTTCCAGTGTTCAGCCCATTGTTCAACGGTGATTTTATCTGCATCAATCAATATACCGTTGTTTTTATCCGTTATAAATCTCTCGACTTTCCTTTCAAGCTCCTGAGGATCTTTTGAACGTAACTTTTTGTATTCTCTTGTGCCGTCAATGTTATAGAATCCTGTAGGTACATATGAGTAATAAAGTCCACTTTTTTCATCTTTTTTAAATTTTTTCATTAGCACATTTCTCCAATCTTATTAATTTTTTCTTCTAAAATCATTTTTGTTTTTGCACTGATTTTTTTGTATTCAGGCTTACCGTTTTTGGTGTTTCTTCCGGTGTAAACGTATGCGTAATATAAATTTGTTTTCGAATCAGTTTTGAAATTCTTCATAGTTACTTAATTCCTCCAATATATTTTTATTTCTTCTGGGTCGTTCATTCATCTCACGATTTGCATATGTCGTGAAAATGAAATCATCAAACTCTTCAATTATAAAAAGACCGCTTTTGCCCGGTTTGAGCGGTTTCGGAGCATTTTCGTGTTTCAGAATATCGTAAATTTTTGAGCGACTCATTGAATATCTGATGGTTGCTTCGCTTATTGTCATTAAAATCTGTTCCATTAAATTTTACCTCGTTTCGTAATATAAAAATATTCATCGAACGTATCGATTGGAATCAATCGAAGTCGGTCAACTTTGTATGACAAAGGTGATTCGGGTGAATTTATCAGCCTTAATGTTTGATTGCGAGTAAGACGATAACGTTCTTGGGTTTGTTTTACAGTCATTAGTATTGGTTTCAATTTGAAACCTCCTTTTTAAATTTAGTATCTATGATTAACTCCATTTGTGTTGTTACTTTTTATTGTTTAATTTTTTACAACATAATCACACCTGCTTTCATTTTGTTTTATACTTCAATTATGACAGATTTTTTTGCTGAAAATTTTTCGCTATGGTTTTTTTACAGTTTTTGTTAGTTTTTTGAGATTTTTTTAAAATTTTTCTCCAAATGTCAATTACATATTTGATATAGTTATGAAATATATGAATGTGTCTCAATCACACAAAAGATAATTTTGTATACATACATTACAGCGATAATGAGCAAGTACGTGCACGGATATAAAAAGTACAATAGTTTTATTGAATTTAATTGGTTTTCCGGCGGCTATTTGTTTTTCTCTGAGCGATCCCTTGAGAAAATAATATTTACCTCGAATTGTTTCAGGATCGAATCTTTTTGGCTTACCCGTTCTTGGATCTATAGAATTTTCAAAACGAGCTTTTATTTGCTGAATTAAAACTTCTTCATATGACGGATCTTGTTTTATTTTTTCTTCCAATTCCCGATACCACCGCTTTGCGTTATCGGATCTGTATTTATGAAGGTTTATTCTGTTGTTCATTTCTTACTTTGAAAAAAGATATTCTCCTTCGGGAACTTCTACAAAGAACTCCTCGAAAAACGGTACATCTTCATCTCTGACAAGTTGTAAGTGTCGCTTTCCGTGTTTGCCTCGACGCACCAAAACGCAGTGTTTTCCTGTTGCCTCGTCTACAACCCAGTCCTCTTTTTTCAATTTTTCATATTCTGCTCTCCTGATACCGCACTTTTCAGCGAAACAGCAGATTCGTCTGTATGTTGGATTTTCAACATTTTGTGATGAATGAGGATATTGGATTTTTACGCGACCTCTGGTGAATTCGGCTATTGTTCTCTTAGGCTTTGATATTGAATTTAATGGTATTTGAAAGGTAGCTGAAATCGATGCAGCATATGTGTGAATTGTGCAGGCAGACAGCCCTTTTTCAATTAAGTGGTTTATATAGTCATCTATGTGCTGACGACATTCCTCAAGGGATCTGCAATCATGTTCTGACCTGCAATATTGAACGAAATACTTCATGTTTCTTATATACTGTTTCCTGGTCAGATCATGTTGGTATCTACTCAAGAATTGTTTTACTTCGAGCATAATTTGTTGTGTTATGGATAATTTTCTTTTCTTCTTTGCTATAATAATCACCTCGCAATTTATAAATAAAGAAAGCTTTCGTCTTCTTCGATTGTAATTTTTATGAGATTGTCAGATGTTGGATTGAATTTTGATTTTTCTGATTTATCATTTTTCTCGAAAGTAATTTCCAACTTCTTTTTTGTATCATCGATTATTATTTTCATTTTGTGTGCACATCCTTTCAATTGAATTACGGTAAACTGTCATGGCTCTTTCTTCCTGTGAATTTCATCACACCCGAGCGAGGGGATTTGCCGAGCTGACACTCTCGACAACATCGGTGGCTCGTCTGCTCTGCAGACCGTTTTCATAAACATGCATTTTGTGAGATCAGCGGTTATACTCACGATGAGATGAACTAATATCTGGTTTTTCATCATATATCGTGGTATAACCTATATCTCACTTGCGTTTACAACATTCCTGTTTTATTTGTTCTGTTCAGCCATAAATATCTCCATCCTTCTATCATTTGATGTAGTTATGACAGAACAAATCGATTTTTAATGCAAAAAATTACATTTGATAACTTTTTCTGATTGCTTTAAATTCAGTGGTACCACTCTATTGAATTCAATAATGTAACAATCACCTGTAATAATGCTTTTGCAGAGCTTTCCAACAGCGGGAGGGTCAAAACATATAACGTTTTTGCCGTTGCCGATTTCGATATGATTTTTTGATGATTTAGTAGTTTTCATAATGTTTGAAAACTCCTTTCTTTGAATTTTTGCTTTAGTTATGACAGATTTAAAACATTAAAATTTCTACGCCACAGTTTTTTTGAAAAATTTTTCAAAAAAATAACACCGACAAAATCTGTTACGATATCCGTCGATGTTATCAAATGATTACTATATTTAGAATTAAAAATAAAATCTTAACATACACAGTGAGTGACTGCATAACCTCCGCACTACAATACTACCAACGCCGTAGAACATCTTATTTATACCCTTACATAGGCCATTTCTATATTTATAGTTTAAAATTATTTTAGTGGGTGTTAAGACTGTTGATATGATTGCGATGGAAGCACT
>JAZSCO010000183.1:0-15139 GCA_045602965.1 Acutalibacteraceae bacterium
TAATTATTTTTTGTTTTTTATTATATTTTTGTAGAAAATTGTTGACATTGGTTGACAAATGTTTTAATATTATTTTAACTGTAAAAATGTATATTTTTGCGGATGCATTTTTATTATCTAAGCAAAGGAGCTGCGTATTAAAATGAAAAAAATTTTTGCGGTGATTTCATTAATTGTAGTATTTGCAATTATGATGACCGGATGTTCTGGCGGTGCAGGAGAATCAATAATTCATTCTTCTGAGACAGAATTGATTGATATTCTTAACGAAAACAGCAAATCAGCCGGTTCAACAAAAGCGAATATGTATTTCGACAATACTCAGTCAATGTTTGGTTATATCTGCGATAACACAAACATGAGAAGTAATTTTACAATTGTTTGTCAGGATCTTTCGAACATTGTAAAAGGATATAATGATTTTTCAATCTGGACTCTTGAGCCCAACGAAGCCGAACTTCTTAAATGGGGAGAGATCGGTGCTTCAGGTTTTGAAAAATTCAAGCAGAAAGACTTTTATACTTTCTGGGATTCAAAAACTCATAAAGGACAGTTTGACAGAGAAAACGGTGAATACGGTCCTCTTCAGTCTTTGTTCAATAACTCTGCATCTCCCGTTAATTTCGATGAACTCAATGTTTTTATTACTGACCTTGCAGAGCAGGAGCTTAACAATAAGCTTCTTGCAGAAAAGATCAACAATATAGTTCTTGATAAAGAAGATCACTCCGTTGCGCTTTACTGCATCAAGTCCAACTTTAAGGGCTATGCTTCCGTTCCCGCAAGCGGAATTACCGATAAGGGCGCAGTTGAAATGCTTAATAACGATAATTTTACAGGTGTAAGACCTTTCTATTGCATTATTGTTGGTCCTACAATTGAAGTAGTCTCAATGTGTAATTCATTGGATGAAACTCTGAACGGTTCCGGTCTTAAGGAAAACACCGATTTCTTCTCGGCGAAGGTTCTTTCAAAGAGAGGACTCAAGTATTCTCCCATCACAAATGCTGAATATGAAATTTTCTCAAATCTCTTTGTTGATGAAGATAATAAATATCACGATTATGACCAGTATCAGTCAGGTCTTAATTTCGGAAACACAAACCTTAACTTCAATGTAACTCCTGTTCATTACGATCAGATTTTCGGTGAAACCGTTTCGGGACTCAGTGGATTATATTATTATTATGATCTTGAGGCAGGTTCACTTGAAAAATCAACCTTCGGACAGGCTGCAATTAACTTTGTGATTCCTCTTTCCGATTTGTCAGACGGTTCTCCTGCAGAACACGTTGAGTATATGCTTAACAAAGAAATGATCAAAGTTTACGGCTACTGCGAAAAAGAAGTTGTATCAACCGATGAATACGGTGAAGAAACCAGCGAAACCGTTTACGAATGGGAAGAAATCGATCATCAGCCTCTTTTCAACAGTTCATCGCCTTATATGGAGGCTCCTGTTTGTGAATTCTGGGGTAAGGGTGAAACTATCGAGAGAGTTGTTGATTTTAAAAACAATGAAGATCTGAAACTCGAAGAGTATCCTTCAGATAAACTTGCTCTTTATACTGTTGAAAACGAAAGCGGTGCATTAAGAATTAAATTTGCATTCAATAACATTGATGCTCTTGCTGAAAAGTATGAACTTATTACAATCGTATGCAGTGTAAATGCAAAGAAGGAATTGGACACCAATATTCCTCAGTGGATAAAGGATCTCAATCTTTCGGATTCCGCAGAAGCATCACCCCATAATGCTGAAGTTTATGAAAAGACCGCAGGACTTGAACATTTCTACAGTTTCCTTATCGGTGACATGTCTTCGGCATCAGAAAGAGAAAAGTTCGAGTCAAAGATGACTAAGAACGTTACAGACGTAGTTGTTACTGTGAAATTGGATGTCTGATTTCGCTTAACATAATAAAATTTTATTTTGGAGGAACAAAAAATGGCAAAACACGCTAAACTCATTCTCGGCTCATTCATCAACATTGTTACCGGTATCATTGGATATCTTATCTGGACTCTTGGCGTTCAGGATACCGTAAAAATGGCAAGAGATCTCAAAGAGACCGCAGGCATTATCTTCCTTATTTCATTTATTCCCGCTCTTATCTTTTTCGTAATTTGGTACTTTGGTTGCGTTAAGGCTAACTCACAGGTTGGTCAAAAGCGTCCCAACAAGTGGATATATTTCCTCATTGGTGTTGCAACAACATTGGCAATTCCCGCAGTTTGCTCATTGGCATTCTTTGATAAGGCTATTCTTTGGGCTATTGTTACAGCAGCTATCGCAATCGTAGGTTCTCTTGTTTCTTATTTGACATGTGAACCCAGATAAGGAGGATTACATACTATGGCAGTTAAAAATTTCTGTTACTGTATCGGTGGTACCGGTACAAGAGTTGCTGAAGTAGCAGGTCATCTCTGTGCCATGAACATGGTTGGTGAACAGGACATTACTTTTATCGTTGTTGATAAAGACACAAACTGCGGCGGTACAGCTCAGGCTCTCAGACTCCTTGAGACAGTTACCGTTCTCTCCGATGTTCACCACAACCCCGATATTGCTATTGTTCGTCCTGAAAACAGACAGAAGGAATTCTGCAAATCAAATCTTAAGGTTTATAACTGGGATTTTTCGGATACAATGCAGGGTCTTACTCAGTCATTTGACGGCGAAGTAAGCCTTAAAGACTCCATCACAAGCCGTGACGGTCTTACTCAGATGTTCAATGACGCAAGTCTTTTTGATGCTTTCTATTCTAAAAAGGAACAGGAAAAAGACACAGCAAAAGGTTTTTACGGTCATCCCTCAATCGGTGCATTGATTTTCAAGTACATGGTTGAAAAAGGCGACTGGAATAAGGGTGCAATCAACGAATCCGATATTGCATTCCCCATTAAGTCATACCTTGCAAATAATCCCGCTGATGCGGTTAAGGTGTTTATTATTGGTTCAGTATTTGGCGGTACAGGTGCATCAATTTTCTCTAATATTGCTGCTCATATCAGAAGAACCGTTAATCCTGCCGATAACAGAAGAGTATTTATTTCAGGTTCTCTTTTGCTTCCTTATTTTACATTTGCTACCAAAAAGAACGGTTATATTAATCCTACTGAGTTTTATTCAAAGAGTGTTGTTGCTCTTGAACAGTACGGCAATGATCCCTATCTTATGAGAACACCCGGTAATCCCAACGGCTCATTTGACAGTCTGTATGTTTGCGGTCAGGAGCCTCTTCACTGTACATCAAGAATTTACAGTGAAGGCGGTAAGGATCAGATAAATCATTTTGATTTTGTTGATCTTGTTGCAGCTCAGGCATTGACCCAGTTCTTTACTGCAGGTCTCGAAAACGATCCGTCAGAACCCAACGCTTTCCATCTCGCACCTTCATATAAGAAAGGTATATATGAATACAGATATGATGCAACAGACGGTCCTAACATCCCTGTTGTCGATTTGGGTAATACTCCCGAGTTGGGCAAGTATCTTAAGGCTATGACTGCATTCTGCACATATTTCATTTGCAAGATATATACAAGCATCATTTTTGACAATCCGAATCACAGTTTTGTTCTTAATAGGCTCTTTACTCCTGCAGAGCTTGGTAATTATGCAGGTGAAACATCCGATAAGGTTAACGAGATTATCAGAAGAGTTTTTGGTTACTGCTGTTCATTCGTTGATTTTATGAATGATATGGCTTATAACGGTCATGACTGGAGCGGCGGAACAGCTGCTTCATACGAACAGCTTTACAATCTCTTCAGCAGAGAATATTTTGATAAGCTTAGGCTCGTTATTTCTCTTCTCGAAAACGGTAATTTCAAAAATGCAGCAGAGACCATGAATAGTTCATTCTGCCGTACAGGCACTTTCGGCGGTGACAAAGGTTATTCCGAATATGTTGTCGGTGCTAACGGTGTCAGTGTAAATGCAATTGACGATTATCTTGAGAAGCAGTTTAAACATGTTGCTCAGAGATTTGCTGCTAACCAGGTTCCTGTCAATGCAAGAATTGGTGATATTATTCATGAAGCATTCAGATTCTGCTTCGACAGATCATAAGGAGGGAAAATAATGCCTGTAAATAAAGTTCTTTTACCTATTAATTCCGGTGTCGATTTTGCACCCGGTGGCGGTTCAATTGGCTGGGTTCCCATGAGTGACGGCAGCTCACTTGTTTCTGTTTCTCAGAACGTTATAACAGACGGAGCCGCAAAAACCCTTAAGGATCATGCTATTCCTTCTCCTATAGCTTATATCAAGCATTTCAAACATAAGCTTGAGCGCGGTGACGAACAGGCTCTCAATGAGTGGCGCGGAATGCTTGCTGTTATTGCTTTGCAGAAAATTAAAGGTTATAATATTACAATTAAAGATATTCCTCTTTATCCCAATCCTGAAACCGGTAATCCTACCGCATTCGGTAAGGTTATTTGCGAGGAATTGATTGCAAACAGTAATGTTACCGGATATTCTTTAGTAAAAGATGCCGCAGGAAACATGGTTCCTAATTACAACACCTTGTCAGTATTCTGCAAGGATGGCGTTCCTTTTGCTATGTTTATGCCTTCAATCTTTATCTGCCCCTTTAAGTCATATCCCATTGATCTTTTCTCCGGTTTGCAGTGGTATGATGACATAAACAGATATGCAGACGACCCAAATGTTGACCCCAAGGGAACATGGCATGGCGTTCGTGCAAATATAACATCCGGTTCAACTCTTTCAGTTACCGCACAGAAGCTTTATCTTTGGCTCCAGGGAATTGAAAACGCTTATCCCACAACACTTATTTCAAATTATAAGAATTATATCCTTGAAGGTCTTGCACCTCCTCTTCCTGCAAATTCAATTAATCCTATTGCATGTAATTACGGTCAGACAGGAGCTTCTGTTTATCAGCAGCTCAAGAATATCTGTCCGTTACCTGAAGGTGCTCCTTATCAGGCTTTCTCTGAAAAGGTACTCTTTATTATTCCTAAGAATAATTTCTTTGACGGAACAACTCCCGACGGAAAAGATTACAGAATTGATAAAGGCTTTTTCACTCCCAAGAAAGCTGCCTTCTTTGGAACTGACAGCGTATATGTTGTTCCTCCCATCCATTCTGATGTTGTAGATTCTCTGAAAAACGGACATGCTCAGTTGTCCGAGTGGAGTTTCATTAAAGACGGCAACAAATACAAGTGTGAATTCCATCTTCATTTCCAGACAGGTGAAGTTCTCAGCTATGTTAGAAAGTTCAGCACTTCTGAAATTGCATGGACAGAGTGTCTGCCTTATATTTCAATGTGGCCTTATGTAAACTTTGCAGGAGACACATGGAAAGAGCATTATGTTGCAATTTGTGCAAATAACGAAGGTCTCGGTTCAAGACTTACATCCTATCAGTCGCTTGTTGATGATGAAAATGCGAAGCATGTTCTCGGTAAGAAGTCATCTGATCTTATGGGTGTTCCCGAATTGAACATTTCATTGGTTGCCTTGTCAAACGATGCGGTTGTTGATGAATATATCAGCGATTCTGCTTATAAGAATCAGCAGATTAAATTCCTTTCCAGTACTTCACAGCCTTTTGCACTTGAATTCTCTTATGTAGATGCAGGTGTTACATATAAGCTCGGAAGCTGGGTACTTGACAGAAGCAAGGCATTGAATGTTACTGCTGTTCCTGCAAGAACATATTATGTTGCCATGGACTTCGGTACAACAAGCACCAATGTATACCTCAGAGATAATGCACCTCTTGCCAGGGCTCGCTCAATTTCTTCGGCAGGTAAATATCTCAACGATGTTTTCAATCCGTATATCTCCGGTACAGATGTTCTTACCGAAGCTGAAAACATCAGTGATTTCATTCAGAATTACTATATGTTCTCCAATTCAAATAAGGAATTGGGTAAAATCTTCACATACGGTCAGAACTTCTCCTCAACCAAAAACGGTGTTCCTCTCGGCAACATTGTTTCTAATGCATCCGGCAGAATGGTTGTTGTTGATGAAGAATTTATTCTCAACGGAACAATCGGCGGCAACAGCGGAATTTATAACGGTCTTAAGATGAGAAACGGTACCGGTGTCAGAAATGATCCCAACAGAGACAAGGCAAAGGATAATTTCATTTGTAACGTTCTTACTTACGCTGTTCTTGAAGCCAAGGCTGAAGGTGCATCAAATATTGAATTGAGAGTATCCTTCCCCTCGGCAAACTTTGGTTCAGCAGTTATCGGAAGCATCAGTTCAACAATTGACAGCCTCAAGGCAAAGAGCGGTCTTAATATTAATGTTAACGGTGCAACAGAAGCAAGAGCTGCAGGTGAATATTTTGCAAATGCTCTTCCTCCTATACATACCCCCGTTCCTGCTCACGGATATGCGATTATTGATATCGGCGGCGGAACTACAGACTTTTCTTTCTGGAAGGGTGCTACTACACCTGAAATGAAGTCTGAAAATTCATTCGGATACGCGGGTAACTATCTTGTTGAAAGAACAATTATTCAGGGTATTAAGTCTCAGCAAGATTTCGCATCAATGTGGAGCTATCCTATCGGTAATTCAACTTGTGTTGAAGCAAGAGCAATTGCCAGATATAACAGCATTCAGATTCAGACACCTGTCGGCATGAATCCCACAATTGACTATTTCCAGAAGTCTGCAACCATTGACTTCCTTCTTGAAAAGTGTGAGGTTAATGCAGGCGTAATTGGCGGTCCTCAGTATAATGATTTCCTTTCTGCTGTCAGAATGAAGTATTACTCCCTGTTCTATCTTGTTGCAACTTATATCAAGTCACAGATTGACAAGGGAATAATTGAGCTTTCACCCATTAATTTCAGAATTTGTCTTGCAGGTTGCGGTTCAAAGGGTATGTCATTTGCTCGTATGGGCTCAATGGGTGCTGATTTTGATAATAATCTTCGTGAAATATTTGAAGGTGTTATCGGTCTTCAGCCCGGAGTGCTTCAGATAGTTAATCCTGTAACCAACAATAAAGAAGAAGTTGTTATCGGTTTGACATTGGTTCAGACCGGAGCGCCTATTAGAATTTCCGGAGCTTCCGCTCCTGCAGCACCTGTTGCTCCCAAGTGGCAGAGGCCCGGATCACCTGTTGCACCGGTAACCAATGAAGTTGCAGGTATGCCTGCTGAAGAAGAACAGCAGATCAATGTTTCATTTGAAGAGCTCAATGCAGCTTATGCTGATCTTCTTGCTATGCTTTCATGGTATGAATTGCCTCATGACGCAAACGGTCCCATTCACGATGGCGTAAGTCTTGTTGACCGAATCAACCGCGATGTTATGCCTGATGCGGAAGCATATTATAATTCAATTTTCGCAATAGTTGATGCTCAGGCAAGAGAATCCAATCCCAATCCTGCAACATTTGCAGAAAACTTTGCTCTCCTCATGCTTGAAAACATGATTGACGAATTTATCTGATTTAATTAATTAAGGAGGCTGTTGGTATGTTTATCAAAAAAATATCAGTGTTAATTCTTGCGCTGCTTATTGCAGCTATGTCAACTGTCGGAGCATTTGCGGTTCCTTCAGAAGAAGAAACAACTATTATTGGGGTGACAAACAACAGCCTCAACAATCCGTCCGAGGGCTCTTTGCAGCCCTCCGGCGGAGACAGTGACTATGTAATTGACGTATTTGGAGCAGATGCTCTGAGTGATGAATTATTTTTCTATGTTAAATGTTGTTCATTCACCGTTGAATCCGACGGAGAAGAAACAGATGTTATTGTTTGGTTAGACAAAAGTGAAAGTTCTGCTGCAAGATTGTTCTTTTCTGACGCTAACGGAGAGAAAGTAACTCAGAATAAGTATCCTTTTGTCCTTCAAAATAATCATTCAATCAACAAAAATGAATTAGACAATAATCAATTTAAGATTTCTGTTAAAGATGACTCTTTTGTTGTAAATAATAAATCCCTCATAAAGGCAGATTTTATAGATAATTTTGATTATTATCTTTCCTCTGCAAATGATTCGCTTTCCCAAACACCTGTCGAAGAAATAGAAATGACTACTGAAAGCGATGATTCAAACGGTGTTTTCGGTAACAATACAGAAAAAACTGAAGAAGTTACCGATGCCGAAAAGCCTGCAAGTAAAGATGAAGAAAAAGGTTTAAATAATAAGATTTTTATTATCATAATTATTGTTCTTCTCATTATTATTTTGGTTGGAGTAATCGGATTCTTTATTTATAAGAAGCGCAACGAAGAAGATAATGATTCCGATCCTACAGGCGGCGGACATCCGAGCGGAAAAGATCCTCGCTTCTCAAACAGAAGCAGCGAAGCTCCTCTTAAAGAAGACCGTCCCCGTAACAGTTCTCCTGTAATTGCACCTCCCACTGTTGACAGAAATGTTTCCAGACCTTCACCTGTTTTAGATATTCCCGTTGTTGATAATCCTCAGCCTATCAGACAGACATATGTTTCATCAGGTGCAGGAGATAACAACGGAAATAATTACCGCAACACTCCCGTTTCAAACGGACAGTGGAAAACCGTTTTAAGCCAACAGAACAGTACAAATAATATCCAGACTCTTCCCGGAAATTGTATTCCGTTGATATTAAAAAATATATACTCGCTTAACATCAACAATTCCGAAAGTGCTCAGTTCCAGACAGTAACAGATGCACATTCTGCAGATTACATCCTTGTTGATAACCAGTATTTGCTTTTAAATCCCTTAAAGTTCAGCGGATCAAATTTCAGAACGTATTCCGATATCGGAGGAATTTCTTATTGTTATGATATAAGAAAAGATAACTCCGAAGTTCCTCTTTTGGGACAGAAAATTATCGGTTTCCAGCCTGCAACAGTAATTGCGAACGGTACAACATTTACTTTGTCGCAAAAGGGTAAAATTAATGTGGAGTGATAGATTATGAAAAAATTTCCTACCGTCAAATGTCCGTATTGTTTCGAGACATTAAAATATAATGATGCTGTTTTTCGCTGTGATTCAGGCTTTAAGCACGTTGATGAACATCTCAGATCTTTTCATTATGCAAACGGAAACGAAGCTTTTGAGAGAGAAGATTATGATTTTATAGACCCAGCAGATTTGACTTATCAGCAAATAAATTTTGATGATGAGAAACATATTACAGGTGTTAAAAATCCCAATCTTGCAATGAGTCAACCCTTGCAGCAGCGTTTGTGTCCATATTGCCATAATAACTTGCTTAAGAGTTTTGGTAAAAAGGAAACAAGATACATTGCGGTTATTGGTGTTCCCAACAGCGGCAAAACAACATATCTTGCAGCGGTTAATCATAGTCTGAGAAACAAAATATGGAATTGGAATTCTCTCAACTCTGAAAAGAATTCTCCTCTTGACGATGTTACCGATAAATATAGCGCAAATGTAATTGATTCAAATGTTGCAACTAAGTCAATCCAGGGTCCGTATTTTTACAGCTTGAATTTTTCGGATGATAACGGAAAAAACAGTATGGACAGTCATATCGTTTTCTTTGATGTTCCCGGTGAATTCTATTCAAATGCTGATAAGATCACTTATTCATTGGAGCAGTTCCTTAAAAATGCTGACGGTATAATTTTTATTGTTAATTCTGCAGAAGAAGTTGAATATAATAAGTATCTTCAGGAACACGACTTCAAAAAGATGATAAAAATTGATGATATTCTTTCGGCGTTTGAACAGGTTGATATTATTAAGAAGAAAAAGACGGCTATTATTTTCAATAAAATTGACTTGATCCAGGATAAAATCGGTTTAGATCCTAATCTTAATATTTTCCCGCCTGTAACTAACGAGACCATTGATGCTCAGCAAGTTGATATTCTTTCACAGAATACAATCAGTTTGATTTTGGGTGATGGTTCCGCATATCCGAGTTCCACTCAGGTTGCATTGTCAAGATATATGAGAAAAATCAGACAGGTTTTCGGTAGGGACTGCAGAGTTTTTGCAACAAAATTGATGACAGAAGATGTTAATAATCCCGGCAGATTCCTTTTCAACAGTCAGGGTGCAGAAACACCATTTCTTTGGCTTTTATCTGAAATAGGTGTTTTCCCCAAAAGCGAACCTAAAAAATAAATGAGGTGCAGATATGGTTGACATGTCAGGAAATTCATTCGTATTGTCACACAGTCAGGTTGATGGATATGATTTCAGCGGCAAAATTGATCGACTGATAGCAGAAGTACCGACTCAAAAATGGGTTATTTCATATTTATCCATGTTATCTGATTACGCTTCAAGCCCCAATTATATTTCGTTGCCTTTCAGAAATAAATCTTTTTTCAATAAGGATAACTATGTAATATTTACCGAATCTTTCCCTAAGATGGATAACAGATATTTCCTTGAAAGCAAGATAACCGTATTCCGGAAGAATGATGTAATTGATTTTGAAGGTTTGTACGGCTCACCTGAGACTGCTCCGAAACTTTGTGCTGACAAAGATTTTATTTTAAAGGTAAAGGCTTTTTGTTTATGTTCTTTTGTTTCAGATAACACAACGATTTATTTTTTGACAAACGGATCGGACAATACTGAAGCAATTCGCGGTATAGTCGGTGGTTACTCTCAAGATATATTAATGTGTAATTCATGCGTTGAAGTGATGGAAAAACTTCCGTCAATAAAGACTTCTGCCGCTATTTGTAAGTGCTATTTGCCGAAGGATAAGTCTGAGTTTTTATCTGAAATCAAAAGCAAGAGCAATTATTTCCTGGTTGATTTAACAGGTGATGTTCCTGAGGTAAGCGCCTCTTTGATGTCGTCTACTTATGCACAAAGGATGATTCTTCATCTTTTGAATTATTATGAATTCGATAACATTTATTATTCAATTACAGAGGTTATTGAAAACAGGAATATTATTGAAAATGATAAAAACAAATATTTCAATGCAGTATGCTGTTTAACGGTGTTGAGTAATTTCCGTGAAAAACTTAATGAAATTTCTATGACATCAAAAGAGAAGAATGACATTGACATCATACTGTCAAAGGGTGGTTTATTATGGAATTTATAAAAATAAAACTTTCTGAATTGGAAAAGGTTGTTAAAACTTTTAATGACCAGGGTTTCAATTATCCGGATAATTATAAATTGAGTTTTCCTGTTTTTCAGTTTTGCAAATATTGCAAAAGACCTTTTTTCTCAAGGAAAATCCATGTATTTGAAGCGGAAGAGTCCGGTAAAATAGTTTGCACTTGCAAGAAGTGCGGCGGCAGACATAACATTACAATAAAAAATCTTACCGAGACTAAAAAAGCTTATGGCGTTATAGCGATTTGCGGAATAATTATTCTTTCTATTCTTCCTCTTTTGTTTTATATGTAATTAATCAGGAGTGATAAAATTTGTCGGGAAACAACCCCATTAAATTGATTGCAATTATTGCAGTTGCGTTTGTTGTGGTTATAGTTGGTATAGTTGCTGTTCCTCGTTTGATAGACAGGGATAACAGTATCGTCGATGAACCTTCTGCTACATATGTTTCAACAACACGCGGCAGTAACAGTGGTTCTTTTTCAAAAGATGAATCCGATTCCACCAAATCTACATACAGTTATCCTGCTATTCAGGATGTTACAGAAAAAAACCATACAACTTTCCAAAACACAACTGCAAATACTACCACTGCAAAAAATACCACTGTTAAAAACACAACCGTAAAAAATACAACAGCCAAGAATACCACTGTTGTGCCTAAAACCACAAAGAAACCTGCACCCCAGGTGAGTTATCTGGAAATAAGCTCAAAAGCTTCAAAAACCGTATATTATATCGGTGATTCTTTGTCAACTTCCGGTCTCAGAGTGAAGGTTTATTACAGTGATGGTTCATCAAAGGATGTTACATCCTCTGCGAAGATAACGGTTCCTGATATGAGCAGAAGCGGAAGTCAGAACGTTGTTGTTTCTTATTCCGAAAATAATAAGAAGGTTGAAACAAGCTACAAGATTGATATAAGAGTTCCTTATATTAGTTTATCATCGGATGAATATACTCTTAAAGTTGGACAGTATTTTTATTTGACGGCTAATATTGAACCTTCTGACTGTGCTTTCTACTGGACATCATCCGATGAAAGTGTAGCAACCGTTTCGAGCAGCGGAAAGGTTTCGGCAATTAGTGATGGCGTTGCTGTAATTTATGCTTCATTCACATATTGCGGAAATACATACAGCGAATCATGCATTGTTACTGTAGAGAAAAATGCTCCGCAGTCATCAACGTTGGCAGTGACTTTTGATGGCGGTACATATGAAAATGATGAATATAATTTATGCCTTTATGATTTAGAGGGAACTATTTCTTCGAATTATGAAATCGAAACTGTTGAAATTATCGTTGTTGGTCCTGTTTATATAAACGGTAATTATGATGAAATTACACAGACGCACGAGTTTGAAGAAGTCGGTGAACTTAACACAAAAGAAATAACACTTCAGGAATTGGCAGAATTATATGGCGATGATTATTATTTTGATATAATAGCCGGAGAAGAATACATTGTATATATTTATGCTGAAGATTCAAGCGGAGCTGCAGAAGTTGATTATATTGAAGCAGTGTTTGAATTAGATGAATAATCTAAATAATTTATTTTGTATAATTATAAATTCAGGAGGATTCATTATGAAAAAGTTTTTAACCGTTACAATTGCTGTAATAATGATCGCCGTCACATTGTTTGGCTGTACTGATGTTATGGCCGAAAAAATGATTGTTGGCACATGGACAGCAGAGACAAACATCCTTGGTGTAGTAGCAGAAACCGAGTATTCTTTTTATGAAGACGGCACAGGCTCTATGACAACAATGCTTGGTATCGGAATTGCTATCGATTATACCATTGATGAAGAAAAGATCATTATAACAACCGATACACCTACAATCCAGAAAACTGATATTTATACATATGAGTTTGTTGAAGATCAGTTGATTCTGACAAGTGACGACGTTAAGATTGTTCTCACTAAAAAACAGTAATTTTAAAGTGTTATAAAAATGCGGCGGAGGCTTGCTTCCGCCGTGTTTTTTGTTATAAAAAATGAGAATATTAAATAATAAAAAGTTTACATATTGATAAATTAGTGATATAATAAATCGGAAATAACCGAAAGGACATGATTTTTATGGTGATTAAATATGTAGGTTTTGCGCTTCTTGCGCTTTTGGCTTTGATTTTGATTCTTCTTGCCATTGCTGCAATCAGAGCGGTCATGATTAAGGTAAAACCAAATAATAATCCGCCCGCAATAAATCCAACGGAAAAAGAGGCAGAAGAATATGCAAGGAAACTTTCTGCGATGATTCAGGTGCCGACGGTATCTCTCAGAGGAAATACAGACCTTAGTCAGTTTTATAAACTTCATCAGGTTATGGAAAAAAACTTTCCTCTTGTTTTTTCCAAGCTTGAGCGAACCGAAATTGACGGTAATCTTATTTTTCGTTGGCCTGGTAAGGACCCGAAGAGAAACGGTATTCTTCTTATGGGACATCAGGATGTTGTAACAGCTGATGAACCCAACTGGGAAAAAGATCCGTTTTCGGGAGAAATCTCTGACGGTAATATTCACGGCAGAGGTGCAATGGACTGTAAATCAACTGTTTTCTCCGAGTTCCAGGCAGTTGAAGAGCTTCTCGAAGAAGGCTATATTCCTCCGTGTGATGTTTATCTTGCAACGTCAGTAGATGAAGAAATTTCGGGTGACGGAGCTCCGAAACTTGTTAATTATCTTAAATCAAAAGGTGTTCACCTTGATGTTGCTATGGACGAAGGCGGTGCAATTCTCAAGAATGCACTTCCTACAATGGCAGGCTGGTGTGCCGCAATAGGTATTCTTGAAAAAGGATACATAGACCTTAAGATTATTGCAAAGGGCAAAGGCGGTCACTCTTCAACTCCGAAATCAAACACTCCTCTTGCACGGCTTTCAAAATTTGTTGCCGATATCGAGAAGGACAAACCTTTTAAAGCTGAAATTTCGGGACCTGTTTATGCAATGCTTGATCAGGCAGCACCTCTTCTCGGTTTCCCATTAAGAATGGTTCTTGGTAATATGTGGCTTTTCAAGGGGCTTCTCACAAAGGTTCTTCCCTTGGTTTCACCCATGTGCAACGCTTTTGTTAAAACAACTTTCTGCTGCACAATGGCTGAAGGCTCACAGACTCCCAACGTTATTCCTTCTGAAGCGTATATCGTGTGTAATCTTCGTCCTTCTCCTCATCAGAATGCAGAGCAGTCTCTTGCCGTACTTAAAAAATATGCGGATAAATATGATCTTGAATTTGAAATTATACATTCAAGAAGCGCTTCAAATTGCGTTGATTTTAAGGGAGAAGAATTCGGATACCTTAAAAAATGTCTCAATGAATGCTATCCTGAAGCTGGCGTAATTCCTTATCTTATGACCGGAGGCACAGACTGCCGTCATTATGAAGAAGTTGCCGATAACTGCCTTCGTTTCTGTCCGATCAAGATGAGTAATGAACAGCTTGCTGCAATGCATGCTGCGAATGAAAGTATAGGTGTTATGGAAACAGCGCATTGTGTTAAATTTTATAAGCATTATATTAAGAATCATAAATAAAATAAAATAAAAAACGACCATTTCATCAGAAATGGTCGTTTTTGTTTGTTACGGAAGAATATTTCCGGCAGCTTGATATATTTCATACCATTCTTCGCGAGAAAGGAATATTTCGCTGCCTTTTATGCAGTCTTCAAGACGGGTTAGATTTGTTGTGCCTGTGACAGGCTGCATTTTTGCAGGATGACGAAGTATCCATGCAAACGCAACAGATGTTTTTGATACACCGTATTTATTTCCGATTTCTTCAAGCTTTTTATTAAGCTCAGGGAATTTATCGTTATCTATAAAACAACCTTCGAAGAAACCGTATTGCATGGGTGACCAGGGCTGAACGGTTATTTTGTTGAGTCTGCAGAAATCAAGAACTCCGCCATCACGATTTGTTGCAGAATCGTTATACATATTAACGTTGATTCCTGATTGAATCATCGGAGTATGCATAATTGAAAACTGAAGCTGATTTACGCAAAGAGGCATATCCAGACAAGACTGCAAAAGCTGCATCTGATAAGGATTCT